>CAYZET010000021.1:16444-24653 GCA_964477215.1 uncultured Syntrophaceae bacterium
GAGGATTCTCCAGATCAGTCCTCACACAGTGAAGAGTCACGTCGTACACATTTTCAATAAGCTCGGGGTGAGCCACCGAACCGAGGCTGTCGCCAAGGCATTATATCTGAGACTGATCTGAGGGATTGCGGAACCCACCGTTGCAGATCTTTGGTGCACTTTGTTCAGCCCGCGGTCAATTCGCGGTGCCTCGCAATGTTTCGGAAGTATTCTTTCTGATTGAGGGACAAGAGGTCTTCCAGGAGGCCGGTTTCTGCGGAAATCTTCTCAATCTGGTCCGCGAAGAACTGGCGGAGCACCCGGTTCTTTCCGACAGTTCTCCTCTCTTTATTCTTGTAGAAAGCCTTCAAATAGATATGAATACGGGCGTAGCAATTCTCGAGCTGGTCTAAATCTTCTCGAACCATCTTCTCATAGAGCTCGTCCTCTGGCATGTCAGGGTTCTGCTCCAGCTTGAAGCGCTTTTCTCGGATTCGGTCGCTCCGCGACACTACGTGCTCCACGTAATGGTTCAATTCCTCGAACATGTTGTCGTCTGCCAGCACCTGGAGAATGTTGTCCTGTGATTTCGGCCTGTCCTTTTTCGTTGTTTCAGAGACGTTCGCTACCTTGTCCGCCTGATCTTTCCAAATTTCCGTATCGTCCGAGGATTTTGTCCTGAGTCGTTCGATTTTTACACGCATTCCTTCGGTAAGAAATGGTGGAACCTTTTCCAGGAGTCTTCGCAGTTGATTGCCGTACATGGACGTCAGTATGCGATATCCCACATCAAGGGAACTGTTAAGCATGGAAAAAATTGCAACGGTGCGACGATCTTCCAGGGATATGAGCTGAAGCATTATCTCCTGGACCGCGGGGGCAAGGTAGAACTTGAATGTGTTGCCTGATTCGAAAAGCTTCCTCACGTACACTCGGAAGTTGTCTTCCGGTCCTTCCGAGCGGTTCTCGTACTGAAACCCGGTTACGAGCCGACCTTTGGCGACGAGTATTTTAGTTGCCTGCTCGGGGGTCAGCCTGCTGCGCTCGAGGAGGAAGAGCTCGTGAATACGATTGTCCCGGAGCGCGTTGCCAGTAAAATGATCGATTCGCGCCTGAGCCTCCCCTATAATGGCAGCATACTTATCGTCTATAGTGAGATCTGGAATGATCTGAATTGCCAAGCTGCTGGAGTTCATAAATTAGGTCCGAAACTCGCAGTCGATCCTCATCTACTGTTCGCCGTCATCATGAGGGTCTTTGCGCAAGAAATCGTTCAAGCGAATCACCTTATCGGTGCCTCCAGACTGACTTCGGGGCGTCTCCCGTTCAATAGTCTCGACGAGTCTTCTAAGGTTTGGATCTTTCCGAATCGCTTCCTGGATTCTCCTGTCGAATTCGATAGCATCCTGCTGGAGCGAATCGACAGGGCATTCCATTTCTACCACCTTGTTCAAGATAGTGACGATTTTTGCAACCAGGCGCGGGCTCTTCTGAAGATACGCGGGCACATGCCCCCAGAAACTGACGGCCTCGATTCCCGCGTCCGCGCATGCCTGAATCAGGTACGAGTGTATGCTTAGAGGTCCCTGATACTCGGCTGCCCTGATATTTTCACCCAGCTTCGCGATCCCTGGTACCACATAAGGCGAGGAACCTACGAGGCTCACCACGGGAGGGGAGTGGTGGGAAATGGTATCCTGAACCCCGCCAACAGTATACAAACGCTTGGCTGAAAGGCGCACCATCATGGTAACGACGATCCCGGCGTACGTGGCCCACCTGAGGTGAGGCTCCTTGCTCAGAAGGAGCACTAGATCGTGGCCGCCTCCGGAGCCTTTCCAGTACGAAACCTCGGTCTCGAGAGATTCCAGTCTGTGGATGACTCCTTCCTGAATATGGCCCAAGGGCCGATCCACAGTGAAATTGACGAAAGGTTCCTGACTGATCCGCGCAAAGGCCTTTGGCTTGAGCGTTTCAATGAGAAACTCGAGCGTGTCACTGGAGACGCTCCCCGCGTTGGACCATCCAGAAAAACCGATCACACAGTAGGGATCTCTCAGCTCTGGGATAACATCCCATGTCAGGGCCGATTGCGCCGGGTCATCGAAAGCCATAAGGCGTACCCCATTCAAATCACCAACATTTTAAACCGTCTTCCGATGCTAAATCAAGAATTGATGCGTATGACGACCAGCAAACTCTTCCGTTCGCTTTTGTCCCCGTCCCTGTCGCCCATGTGCTCCAAGGATAACGGACGCGACTCAATCGATCTTCCCATGCCAAGAAAGAGGCTGAAGGAGCAGTTTATAAGACTGGCCCCACATTGTAAACCGAAATACAACCAAGCAGGTCGTTGCAGGATCTCCTCAGGCGACTTGGTCGCAGGAGGGACGCTTTCAAGAGTGCCCGGATTCAGGACGGTTTCCGAACTGGCCTCACTGAATCCATCCCCCGGCAACTACTCGGTCCCCATCGTACAGGACTGCAGCCTGGCCGGAAGCGACCCCCGCTTGGGCCTCATCGAACCGAATTTCCAGGGTGGATTCAGGGTACGCCACAACCGTCCCGCGCACAGCCCGCGCGTTTGAGCGCACTTTCACCATGAAAGACTGGCCAATCGAAATACCGTGAGATTGGAGGACGTTGACCCGCTCGATGCGCATAGTGGAAACCAAAGAGTCTTTTCGGCTCCCTACCACTACGAGATTGGCGTCCGCCTCGATCTTGATCACGTACAGAGGTTCCGGTGCACAAATGCCCATACCCCTTCGCTGACCCACCGTGAAGTTGGTAATCCCCCGATGCTCTCCGAGCACCTGCCTGTCGGTGTTAACGAAATAACCCGGCCGATCTTTAATGCCTTCCTCGTGAAGAAAGGTCTTGTAATCACCGCTCCGAATGAAACAAAGATCCTGGGATTCCGGGGACACTGCAGCAGCTATCCCCCTTTGGCGCACCATACTTCTCACGAGCCCCTTCGTTAGGCCCCCCAGGGGAAAAAGGACCCGATCCAGCATGCCTGGAGCAAGCATCGAGAGAAAATACGATTGATCCTTCTTCCGGTCGGCTGCCCTCAGGAGAGCGCGGCCGCAAGGTCCGGCCTGAATTCGGGCATAATGCCCAGTAGCCAACTTATCACAGCCGAAGGAGAGGGCCGCCTGAAACAGAAACCCCATCTTAATTTCACGGTTGCACCGCGGGCAGGGAGACGGAGTCCTTCCCTGGGCATACTCTGCAACAAAGGGTTCGATCACGTGCCGCCGGAATTCCGCGGCCAGGTCTACGAGGTGGATCTCCACTCCGATTTCCGCAGCAACTCTCCTCGCGTGTTCCCAGGTTTCGTCCGAATGGGCATGGAGACGCATGTGAAGCCCGAGGACTTCATGACCTCGATCCCGGAGCAGCAAAGCAGCAGCGGTACTATCTACACCGCCGCTCATGGCCACGGCCACCCGCATAGAATCTCTCCATTCTCTAAGAGGGGTCAGTTCTTGTTTTTTGATCTTCCTGTCACTTCTTAAACTCGCCTGCCCGTCTAGACCAGGCCAGTGACCTGTTGAGACGCCATTGCCATCTGGAATGCGTCAAAAAACAAGACCTGACCCCATCCCCACTTCGGATGTCAGTTGCTGTGACCTCGTGGATAGTATGGTGTCATCCTCTGATCGTACCCGAGATCGGGCAATTGGGGAGCCCCATGAGGCTGATGACCGCTCTCACTTTGCTGCCCGGGCTGCTGTGACGGATAGCCCCCGGGCGCCGGTGGCATCGGTGTCTGACCCTGCTTCATTCCCCCACCCCCGTACTGGACGGGAGAGTGCTGCTGCTTGGGGTTCGCCTGTGTTTGGGGCACGGGGGGGTGCCTATACTGGTCGTAGGAAGGCGTATATGGATAGGGACCTTGGGGATAAATCGGAGTTACGGGCGGGCCGTACCCCCCTCCATAGGGAGCGGGCTGGTACTGCTGAACTCCAGTTGCCGGGTATGTCCCGGAGACAACGGACGGTCCATATTCTTGCAGCATTTCCGGCGTATCTATGGGGGACATCACGAGTGTCAAACCGACCATGGGAGCGTACACCGGCTCAGTAACGGTTCCCGGCGCAAATCCCTGCTTCGTGTTTCCAACATAGGTCGTCATTTCCTCGAAGACAACGTCCGGAGGAACAGAGAATTCCCTTTCCGGAACCTTTTCCAGAACCGCCTTCATAAAGTAACCCCAGATGGGAAGGGCTGCTCTACCGCCGGCTTCTCGCCTGCCGATGGGCCGCTTCTCATCAAACCCCACCCACACCCCAGCCGTATAATCGGGGTTGAATCCGATGAACCAGACGTCTTCTGCATTGTTGGTTGTGCCGGTCTTCCCCGCCAGGTCTTTGCGTTGGAGGATGCTCCGTATGCCCGCGCCCGTACCTCTCACAAGACCACCCTGAAGCATGGATGTCATGATGTACGCGGTCTGTGGGGAGAGCACCGGTCTAACACGACCATCGGAAGATTCCGGGGAGTCATCACGACCTTTCGGTGCACCCTTTGCAGGACCGGATCGAGCAGTCTGCGGAATCTTCGGCTTCACCAATCGGCCGTCGTCATCGAGGGGAGCGTCCCCGATGAGCTCGCGAAATTCCTCGCGAGGTGTAGGCTTCGGCATCTCTGACGGGTCGAGGACGGGCAGTTTCGTGTTGTCTTCCAACACATTGCCGAACCTGTCCTCAATACGCTTGACGAGCACCGGCTCCACATAGACCCCTCCGTTCGGAAATACCGTGTACGCGGAGACGATCTCGAAAAGACTCACTTCCGAAGTGCCGAGAGATAACGAAAGATTGCGTCCCAGCGGAGACGCGATACCCAGCTTCCTGGCGAGGGATAACACCGAGTCCAGGCCCACGTCCATGAGCACCTTGATCGTGCACACGTTCCGAGAGAGCTCCAGGGCCGTTCGGGTGCTGACCGGTCCCAGATAATCCCCCCCGGCGTTCTTCGGTTCCCACTCGTCGTCGTCCCGATTTCCGAGCTCTACTACGATCGGTTCATCCACAATTACGGTGGCCGGGGTATAGCTCTTTTTCTCTATGGCTGCAGCATAAATGATCGGCTTGAAAGAGCTTCCAGGCTGGCGTTTTGCCTGAGTGGCGCGGTTGAATTGAAAATGCTCCACGGACGCGCCACCCACCAGAGCTCGCACGTACCCCGTCTTGTTCTCCACGCAGACAAGCGCTCCCTGAAGCTTCGGATCCTTATCGAGCTGAAAATGAGCAGTTTCGTCAACAAACTTGTCGAATCGAATCGACAAGACATGCCCCACCTTGTACCCCGCAGCCTCCGCGTTTGATATGCGAACTCGTCCGGTAAGCTTGGTGCTCAACGCGACTTGAAGCTCCGTGTCCTGCTTCCCTCGAACCGCCTTCACCACAACACCCTGGTACAGCTTGTCCTGTTCAAGCTTCGGCGTCTTGCGGCTCTTGAGGATCTCGGGGATTTGGTCGATCTGAACAGTCCGAACGATGGCCGGGTGCTTCTGCCGCGCCTTTATCTCGTTCAGCCCCCTGGTCATGGCGTCAAGCGCCTGCTGCTGAAAATCCACGCGGCAGGTGGTGAATACTTTGAGTCCCTCATTGAGAAGCTTTTCTTCCCCGTACTTTCGCACAATGTACTGACGGACTGCTTCCGCAAAATCCGGTACGAGATCGAAGGGCCGGATGGTGTCCTTCCGGAAAACCACCGTTTCTTGCTTGGCCTTGTCGTGCTCCTCCTGAGTCACCAATTCCGCGTTGAGCATCCTCCGGAGCACGGTCAATTGCCTCTGGCGAGCCAGCTTCTCGTTCTTGAAGGGATTGTACCGAGCCGGGCTCGCTACCAGGCCTGCGATGAGCGCTGCTTCCGCAAGGGTGAGGTGCTCCACCGGTTTGCCGAAATATCCCCGCGCCGCAGCTTCCACTCCATAACAGCCTTCACCCAGGTAAATCTCATTGAGATAGATGTACAGGATCTTTTTCTTGCCCCAGAGGCGCTCCAGCTCCGAGGCGAGTAGTATTTCTTTGATTTTCCGAGAGAAGCTCCTCTCTCGGGTCAGGAAGAAATTTCGAGCCACTTGCATGGTGATCGTGCTGCCACCCTGGACGATTCGGCCGGCCTTCAGGTTGGCAAACGCAGCCCGGGCCACGCCCTGCCAATCAATTCCTCCATGCTGGAAAAAGCGCGAGTCCTCGGCCCCGAGAAACGCCTTAACCGCATGTTCCGGAATCTGCTCCAAATCCACGACGAATCGCTTCTGCTTGTAAAAAACACCTATCACCGTCCCATCGTCCGCATAAAATGTCGACACGGTCCGGGGCTGGTACTCGGCCAGTTGCGGTATCTTCGGCAGGCGAGGAGCGTATACGAAATACGTTCCGAGCGCCACTCCCGCTAGAAAGACCGGAATTTGCAGGACCGCGACAAGCGGTACCAAGAACAATGCGGTGAAGACGCTCCTGCTCAACAATCGTCTCAACACTATGTCATCCTCTCAGGAGCCGAGGCCTCTCATTTGTCGGGCTCGCCTCCTCACGTGTCTCCCTGCTCCCTCGAAGCAGCTCTCCATACCAAGGACGCCTTTATTCCTATCAGATTTTCACCACCATGAGATCCTCGGCTCGAACGATTTCTCCGTCAAAGGTGCTGGCCGCCTCGGTCACAACGTCCACTGAATCGCATGGCGGATAAAAGTGCGTCAAGATCAATCTTTTCACATTGGCAGCGCGTGCGATCTGACCGGCCTCTGACGGTACCAGGTGGCCTTCCACCTTGAATCCGTCAGGAAGCGAGGCTTCGCAAATCAGGCAATCTGTCTCCCGCGCGAGCAAAATTAGGCCCTCGTTCATATCTGTGTCCCCCGACACGGTCACCGAAGCACCATCTGCCTCGATCCTGTACGACACGCAGGGAAACCGATGAGCGGCCGGGGCCGATCGCACCGTCACCTTATCATGGGTGAACACATCGAAACGATCCGGATGGAGCTCGATCATACGCATGCGCTCTCCGGAGGGGACGATCCAATCACCGTATGTTCCGACTAGGCCCTCGTAAAATTGTTCCAGCCCTCGGGGACCCACGATGAAGAACGGCTCCTCCCGCCTCTCCCCGTACTCGTAGTTCGAGGCAAAGAGATACGGCACGAGATCGGAGACGTGGTCGGGATGAAAATGCGTTATAAGGATCACGTCTATCCATCGGTGATCTATTCGAGCCTCGCATAGCCTGCGCAAGGTACCCGGACCTATGTCCACGACGAGCCACGTTTCCGATGTGCGGACAGCCAACCCGGATGCATTCCTTCTGAGGCTGGAGGATATGGTGCCGCTCCCCAGCACGGTGATTTCCATTTTGAACCTCCCGCGGTCAGCACCTCGGCACCCAGTCAAAAGGTGCTGGCACACTGTATCCCGCTCGCGTCTCGTAATCAAGATCGCCGCTCACCAACAGCCATCATTCACGTGCATGGGAAAGAAAACCCGAAAGTCAATGTCATATATCTGTTGCCAGAGACTCTGTCCGATTCCCATGCGGCGAGGACATTCATGGGAGGGTCGCAGACGAGTAGATCGGATAGCAAGGGTGTCTCGCATATTTGTTGAACGGGACAAACCTGTCCGCCGGTATGAAAACAGCCAGCACCCCAACGTTCATCGGAAAGATCGGCAAGCTTGACTTCATCATTAATTTCAGATATATTAGAAAAAAACCAAAGGTGATACCTTAATCATGAAATATGTCATCTGCATCACGGTACTTGTTGCACTCTTCTTACTGCCCACTGGCGGACAGGGAACCGCGCACGCCTTCGGAGTCTTGCGATGGGCGTGGGACGGTATCTGCAACCAGTTGGGGTTTGACCGGGGACCCATCCCTAAGATAGATCCGAGGGTATGCAAACCATGGCCGCCTGATAACAGACATCCTATGTCATGCCCTTCGCCGGGGATATACATACAAGCTGAAGGATTCTAGTACCCTGTCTCCGCCACGGGAGACTGCCAGCGAATGCATGCCCTCTTCCCGAACATTGCGGCCCGACTGTCGCGACGGTTCGATGGCATCAGAATCTAAAATCCACCCGAATCTTGAACATCCGTTTGGCCGGGAATTCTTCAATCACGACACCCGTCTTTTCCGTCAACTCGGAGATGGTTTTGTCCATCTCTTCACGAGAGGGGGCGATGAGGGTGAACCAGACGTTGTATTC
>CAYZET010000022.1:0-24314 GCA_964477215.1 uncultured Syntrophaceae bacterium
CTTCCCCCAGCATCCCGAGATACTCACCGCGATCCTCCTCTGAGTGGAACACGTCTATCGAGCGAACACCACGCCGAGTGACATGGTGCGGATAACCGGGCACCACGATACGTGACAGACGAGCCATGGAGCCATGCCACGACGCAGCGGTGGGGCTGGCAATAAAATCAATATGGTGTCCCCTGAATTTAAGTGCCTGAGAAAACGGGGGGAGCCCTCCTGTGGAGGGCAAGCATTATAGGGCTGTCAAGGGGGAGGAGATTTCCGCTCTTTGCCGCAAGAGATGCTTGCTTCCTCAGTCCTCCTTATGATAGGAATCAGCGATATCACAGCCTGAGATTCGAGACCTGCAAGATTTGGGAGAGAAAAAATGGGGTCATGTGACGTCTCAGACCGCTGACGCCTTATGAAAAAAAGCAACTTTCAGAGATCCGGAAGTGGAAGAAAGAGGAGCCGGGGGTAGCCAGCAAGGCCTTTGGGATTGCGATAGAGCCTTTGGCCTGGTTGGTCCGAAAAGTTGTTCCAGAAGCTGCCGTCAGAGGGGCTCTTGATGGCTCCAATGCTGCCGCCCGGTGGCTCACTGACACTGAAGACATCAAGAGAGAGGCGGGATGCCTGCATAGCATAGAAGAATTGCAGGAAATGGATCTGGCGATCTCAGACAGGCTTGCTGATACGGTTCACAACTGGGCAATTGGAGTAGGAATGGTGGAAGGGGCCGCGACGGGCACAGTGGGATTGCCCGGTATAGCCGTAGATGTGCCTTCAATTATCACTCTTGCGCTCAGGACAATTCACAAGATTGGTGTTTGTTACGGGTTCGAGGCTAAGACCGTAAATGACAACCACTTTGTTTATGGCATCATGTCCGCATCCAGCGCGAATTCGGTAGAAGAGAAGATGGCTGCTTTGGCAGCGCTGAGAAGCATACAAGTGACAATTGCTAGGACGACGTGGAAGAAGATGGCGGAAAAGGCTGCCCAAAGCCAAATGAGCAAAGAGGGGGCAATTCTGGCCGTGAAGAACCTAGCCAAGCAACTGGGAGTAAATATAACCAAAAGAAGGGCACTCACTGCAATTCCCGTTATAGGAGCAGCGGTGGGTGGCTCAGTAAATGGCTGGTACATCAAAGAAGTCGGGTGGGCAGCGCGCAGAGCCTTTCAGGAAAGATGGTTGATACATAACCACAAGATTATAGATGCTTAGACTCTACTGCATCCGTATCTTGGAATCACATGATAATTTCTTTCCGGCTCAGACACGGCCTCGCCGTATCAACTCATCTCGAATCCAGGAATTGGCAGACAGGTTTCAGGGCGCATTTCGCCTCACCCACAGCGGATGGCTCCATCCTATGCGTCGTGAACCATCTCGGCCAGCACACCGTTCACATGTCCCACTGGAGATTATTAGCCCATCAGACAAAGCCATTTGACATTATGGATGATGTTGCCTATTTTTAGTCCAGTTGGAGGATCCCGCGGTGGGGGTCTCCCCTTAGACTGGCGGAGGATAGCGCTCATGAAGAGGATCATTGATTACTGGGAGTACGAAGCGAGCACGAACAAGGGCTGCCCGTGCTTCTGACCGCACGTCGGTTCGTCATCTGAGCTTCCAGACAGTCGGCCAGATCGGCCTGGCCGAAAGCGAAGAAAGGGAAGAAGGCCATGGCGAGCACGGGGAGCTTGATCGGATTCAACGTCAGACGCATTCGGGCGGCTCGGGCCATTGGTCAGGAAGAGCTTGCCCAAATGGCTGGAGTGTCCCGATCCGGGCTTCAACAAATCGAAAAAGGGGCAGTCACCCCCAACGTGTCCACGCTGAAGCAGCTTGCTGAGGCACTCAACGTGCAAATCTGGGAATTGGTGCAAGAGTCACCGAGGCTCACCGCGGTCAGGTTCCGGTCAAAGAAGAAGATGCGGACCAGGGAAGATATTCTCGCCAAGGTGGCGTCATGGTTGCGCGATTATAAGGACTTGGAGGACCTCCTCGGAGAGAAGCTGGAATACGAGCTAAATAACCTTGAGGAACAACTCCAGGGAGTGCCATACGAAAAACGACCGCATGAAGCGGCCATGATGGCCCGAAAGGCACTCGGATTGGATGATGAAGTGGTCCTGGACATCTGCGGCCTTTTAGAGTCTGCGGGAATCAAGATGTTCCCGCTTGCCGTGGACGCGGAAGACTTCTTTGGACTCGCAGTGGCACCAGAGAGCGGTGGTCCGGCGATCGCAGTGAATTGCAGCAACCGACTGCCGGTAGAACGCTGGATCTTCACCGCCGCCCATGAGTTCGGCCATCTTCTTCTCCACAGAGAGTCGTTCGGAGCCGACAAGGATCGGGAGGTACAGGAACAAGAAAACGAAGCGAACAGCTTCGCTAGTCATTTCCTCATGCCCGATGCAGCTTTCGCCAAGCAGTTCCGATACGCTTATGGATGCGACCTGCTTGACGCTGTCTTCAAGATGAAACGAATCTTTCTCGTCAGCTACAAGACTGTTTTGATCAGACTTCAAGAAATGGGCATGGTTGATCGGTCCGTTTGGGGGAGATTTCATGCGCAATACAAGAGACGCTATGGGAAGAGCCTCCCTTATACCCACGAGCCTCATGCTCTTGGCCCGGACAGCTTCGCCCTTTACCGCGAACCGGTGGCTCCCAAACCGGAGCCGTCTGGGCTCGACGCTCATGATTTTGTGATTAACCGCCTAAGCACACTCGTCCGTAAAGCCATAGAGCAAAACCAAATCACCATAAGCCGTGCTGCCGAAATCCTCTGCATTGACCTGGAATCGGCCAGGGAATGGGCCGCTTCATGGAGGACTCTTGATGACGGAAGGGGAGGTGATCCTACCACGGAAAGGGAGGTACCTGCTCGACGCAAGCGTGCTGCTGGACTACCGAAACGCGGGCACGATGAAGCTCTTGACCCTGTTCGGGGAAACCGCCGGAAATTTGTACGTGAATGATCAAACGCCAGGAGTCGACGCCACACAACTGTCGCGACAGGACTGTGAGGCACAAGGAATAGCCATCATTGAGGCTACTCTGAAGCAGTTGATCGAAGCGGAAACATGGCATGACCGACGCCGTTTGTCCCGCTATGACCGCCTCAACATCATCATGGCCCGAGACTCGGACCTCATCCTCATCGTCAACGACAAGAATCAATGGGAATGCGCACAAACCGAAGGAGTTACCTGCATAAGAGGCCTTCGGATGATGTTGGAGCTCGTGAGGAGAAGAAAATTGCCACCAGCGAAAGCTAAGAAAGCCCTGCAAAGGATGCAGGACCGCAATAACTGGATCACCCAAGAAGTGGTGGAGGAATTCGTGGCTCAGCTCGATGGAATGGAGAAAGCGTGAAGGGTGAGGTCTTGTTTTTTGACTTTTTCTTTCCTTTGAGCTATCCTGCTCGTCAAATCGCAACGCAGCCCCGCACGGCCGCCTGACGCTTTTCAGAAACTAAGTTGGCATGCAAGCTGGTTAGATGCACAAACCCTGTTCATGCCCAGATCGGCGAGAATAGAGCCTCCGGCGTTCTTCACCACGTGACGATACGCGGGATCGAGGGGAGAAGGGTTTTCAAGGACGATCGAGATCGGGACAACCTCTTGAATCGTCCTGAGACCTTGTTGCCCGAAACCCAAGCGCCTGCTATGCGTGGGCTCTGATTCCCAATCATGCGCATTTTCTTTTCAAAACGGGTGGATCGCCGCTACCCGCGCTGATGAGACGATTGCTCACTGGATATGCAGCGACACTTAATCTTAGTCATAGGCGTCAGGGCCGGCTATTTCAGAACCGCTATAAGTCCACCAAAAGCCAGAAACAGGAAGGAAGTCTTAGCCAAGAGTATTCTCTGCTTCTGGGCGGCAAGGGAATTAGGGCTATCACTCACAGAATTGGCCAGGCGCTTGGAGATGACAGTGCCGGGCATCGGCTATGCCGTGCGCAGAAGCGAGAAGATTGCCCGGGAGAATCACTATGGACTGTTGAAGGAGGTGTCTTAGTTTCTGAGGGTGTCCCCCTTTCCGTCCGCTCGGTCAATTTAGTGAGCACTCAGGCTGATGAGTCAGTTTTCCAGAGCACAGGTGGGTCAATTCTGGAGAGTGTCAAAGAGGTGGGTAATGACACCCCAGCGGCCTCACCGCTGAGGGCACAAGAACTCCTTGCTGCTGAACAACGGTTCTCTCAAATCGGATTGAATACGGTGCGACATTATTCCTCGCTCCGATGGATCATTCCAGCGTGCCCCGAGCTTCCCATCTCTCTCCCGCAGGCCGTGTATTGACGCTGCTGTCCATGATCATGTCACATCCGCCGCTGTCGGCAACCCCGCTGGCACAGTATTTGCGCAGTTTACCCAAGGCGCCAGATTGGAACGAGAACTTCGTAAAATAGGAGGATTGAGCCAAGACGAGTCGACCTCCGTTCAGATGTCAGCATGGAATAGTGCTCCTGAGGCGTCATGAAAACTTCCTCGGAAATACGCTTCGTTCCGTGTTGCCGTTCCGTGCGGCTGAGTCCGGGGTCGCATGGGTTCGATTGCGGATTCCTGATCGGTGTCGAGGAATACATGCGCGGCGCCGGCCGGTAGAGTGGAGACCAGGCGCCAATACAGGCGAGTCGGCGGTCCCCCACACTGGGGCTCTGATTGTGAATAGCAAATCTAAGCGACAAATACCTTTCTTCTCGGAGCAGAATTCATGGGTGAGTCTCATATCGTAGCCATGCGGATGTACGGAACTAGAGACCTTCCGGCCATAGTCAGACTTTGGTACAAAAACTCAGGGGAGTGGGTCTCCGTCAACGATGAACTGTGCGTTGTTGAAACGCGAAAGGCAGCTTACGACGTGATATCTGACGGCGAGGGCTACTTGATCCAGCTCGTGCCCGTGGGCGCGATTGTGCGAGTGGGACACCATTTGGCTGAGTTGCGTTTGGAAAAGCCCTAGATGCCCTGCTCTCCGGTTTCCAGTGACCGACTACTGGGAGGGGAGGGGACTTCTCACGTGAGCCGGCATTGATCCTGATCAACGTTTCATCGCCAGTGTTCTCATAGGCCTGTCCGGCCATCGCACAACCGACCGGAATCCCCTTTCTGCAAGAAGCGATGTCTGAATCTCAGGGCTCAGCGACCGAGAACAGAGCCTCGTCGAACTCAGGCTTCCCCTCGTACTTCCGGGACATCAGGCGTGGTGCACGCTCCGGATGTACAATGAGATCGGGGTCCACCTGAATCCCCGCGTCATGCAACGCCTTTACGACACCCTCCCCCGAGGGAGGGCAGCCCTTGATGGCAACCATATGACGGATGTCAGGATTGTCCTTGTTCACCTGGTACATGCACTTGCCGATGAGTATCGTCCAGTTCTTTCCTGGGGTAGGTTTCATGACTTTGCCGGTCAGTACCTCCACGTCATCCCATAAGACGCCCTTCCAGGACATGGCTATCGAACCCAGGATCAATCCTGCCATCGTGAAGCAGTACGTGCACAGGGTCGTATCGGGTTTCCGGAACGACAAACCAGCGATCCCCTTTCGGGCCATAAACAATGGCAGGGTGCCGTCTTGGTTGTACTCGAAGGTGTGACGCAGCTTGAGGGCCACCTCTTCGATATTTGCTCCCCTTAGCTCCACGTCCGAGAGGTCCGCCGGCCTCCTGGCATTAGCCGCGGCGTGCACAAGATGCGGAACGTCTGTGGGATCGTACCCGAGCAGCTTCGCTCCCACTTTGTCTGCTGAAAGGACATCCTGGGATGCCACGAGCAGATCGCTCCGTCGCATCTTGCCGTCGAATCCCGGTCCGCACTCGTTCGTATAGATCCCGTCCAGAAGGGTGAAGGAGCTCGGGAGGCAGTTCGCCAGCCGGGCCACCGTGTAATGCAGATCCTTTACCGGATCAGCGGCATGGCACTTCTTGCGTCCATTAATGGCAATGACCCCTTTGAGGTTCTTGATCCCCAGACTCACCACGGTCTGAGAATGGGTCTTCATGACTGGCAGGTTCACCACGAAATCTCGCTCGAGGAAGTCTCGACTGAGCTCGATCTTGATTCCGTCACCCAGGTCCACCGTCTGGAAGCTGCTGCGGTGGATGTTGACGAGCTTTACGCCATAGCGCTTCTTCAAGCTCTCATAGCCGAGTCCCTGGAATGCGCGCAGTGCGACATCCTTGTCTCGCTGGTCCAGAAGCACAGGACCTTCCCCTATAGCGATATCATGTATTCCCTGGTCCTTCAGCAGCGCCACCATGTCTTCCACGACACGGGAGGTGGTTATCATTCCCCACTTGGGAAAAGGCTGGAGGTCGTTCCATAGAACAATGTTTGGCTTCACGAAGACTTTCGCGGTCCGGGGCAGCTTTCCCAGACCTCCTGCCTGCTCCACGGCCTTTCGCACCGATTCCCCTGGCTTCTTGTACCTGGTGATTGCCACAGTTGTCTTAAGCATCTAGCTCAACTCCCGCCCAATATGTCATTCGGGCTGAGGATAGTTCGGGTGTGTTTGGCGGGCAATTTTCCTTGCCGCCTCTCATATGAGAGAAGACCTGCCGTACGAATAAACTGCACGTCTCAGGGAACACCGGTCTTCCGGGGTCATGAAATCACCGTGTGCAGCGTACGCACGGCCCATGCATCCTCCGTTGCAGTGTAACAGGCCGGGGCATTCCTCGCAGGACGCGAGACTCATTCGGCGGCGGCGATGTGTCTCCGGCAGCCGCGACCAGAGAGGCAAGGCCGAGTCGATCGCTTCTTCCAATCGAAGGCTGTGAACGTTCTCTACCGAATATTCATCGCACAACAGCATGACACACGGATACATACGTCCCGCGGCTGCGATAAATGGAGTCTCGATGCACGAGCACGCCTCCTCGGAGGGGTTGGCCTTCCCCTCATACCACTCGATGGCTGCTACGTTTCCTCGTTCGCGATACCTGCTTCTGAAGTGCGCATCCGAATGGTACCGATCTAGGAGACGCTGAAATTGTGCCGGCGTCGGCATGGCGAGCACTTCTTCCTGCGCAGCCCGACCTCCGCAAACCATGGTGCCGGTGATGAGTCTCCCTATTCCCATTTTCTCCACAAGCTCGAACATCCGTGGCAGCTCGTCAACATTGTGACGCATCTCGGTGAACGCAAGCCGTGTCTTAGCTCCCAACCCTGCCTGGACGAGGAGATGCAACCCGTCAACAATTCGATCGAAGCTCCCAGTACCGCGGACAACATCATTCGTTTCCGCTGCGGAGCCTTCCAGGCTTACCTGCAGAACCAACCGGTGGTCGGCAAGTCGAGAAATCGCATCCACATCGGACTCAGACAGCAGCGTAGCATTGGTCTGGAGGCACACCTCACTGAATTCAGCTTGCCTCAAGGCATACGAGAGGATCCCTATCCAGTCCGGGTGAAGCAACGGTTCCCCCCCCGTTATCATGAGCCGCTCCCCGCCGAGTCGAGCAAAGCCCGCTATGATTTCGATGATCGCCTGTTTCGGCACCTGTCGCCCGAGATCGGGCGTGCAATCAAGTAGGCAGTGATGACACCGAAGATTGCACTTGTCGGTAATCATGAGAGTCAGGCGCTTCGGCCTGCGCAAACCGGAGTCATCGATTCGACTGAGTACCTCTTGTGTGGAAGAAGACATGAGACTTGCTACCTCGCCGACGACATAGTGGCACGGTTGTCCGGCCGATTTCAAGGGAGTAGGTCCAGTTCCGGTCTGCCGGAACGGCCTGCTCTTTGATAACTAGTTGAATAACAAGCGCTTTCTGGTTGACATCCGAATGCAGAACGGTGATGAAGAGGCTTGCACATCGGTAGCCAAGTCAGAACAGACTAAGCCGAGGATGGACGCCCCCGTTTTTATCTCATTTGCTCCTGGAAAGGTTACCGGAAGATTCGCCTGAGGAAACGCCAGCAAGCCTTGGAAAGGTGCCTCCACCTACCAAAATTGGCATCCTCGTACCAGTCCTTCTGAACCCTGAGATGAAATATTTCTTAACCAGCTCTCATGAACGTGCGAACAGCGAGCTGAGCGGAAGCCTTTGCCCGGATAGAAGGGATCCCGTTAAAATCATATGCAGCCTGGAAATCGTCTAACCTCAAGACACGGATGCTCCCTTTCATGCCGCACGAGTGTGTTCGTGCGTATTGTCAAGCGTCTTTTGGAGCGCATGGTGGAGGACCTTGCATTTCCAGACTGACCTGATTACCGTGCCCAGGACCCTTTGCCCACCCGCGGTACTCGGGATTTGATTTGCTCATGATCTCGTACAACCGGACCATTCTGTCCACAAACCACATTTTGAGTGTTACAGCGAGAAGCCAGACGCCGAGCGCGAGCCAGAAATCTGCGGTGACAAAACCAATGATGGCTCCGGTCATGGACAGCAATGCCAGACCGCTCAGCACATGAGCTGCGACGAGATGACCACGGGGTATCGGAACGGTTTTCCGATTCAGAAATATGCGCTCGCCGAGAACCCCTCGCGTAATCCAGGAGCTGTCGTCTTTATAGGGCGCAAATACTCGGGGATTGAGCCACGTCCAGAGACCAAGCACCAGCGCTGGAAGCAAAGCCCACAAGCCAATCCACGTCCAGCTCCAGATGGCAATGAACCATAGGGGGAACACGGCCACACGCGTCCATCCACTCCAGGGATTGGCATGTCGCATCCATACATCCTCGGACATAGACATCAGTCGCGCTGCGATTTTGTCGTAGGCCATCAGTTAGTCTCCGCTATCGTGTCAGCAAACGTTTTGGGTCACCAAATGGCAATGTAGCGCCGAGGAATTACCAGTCCGTGTTGGTTGATGTTGTTAACGAATTATTCATATTGAACCTGATTTCCGCCTCAATCCTTCCCAGCGACTATCCCGTAGAATGTACTCCCGGGCATAAGCTTGTGGATTTCAACGTCGCGGAATGCGCTTTGTTTTAGCAGAGATGTCACCTCCTGCAGATTCGGAAGAGGCGTGAGACCTTTCAGCGAACAATTGACCAGATTGAGCTTTGCCATTCCTATATCCTTGCCCTTGCTGCGAAAACTCATAGCCACGGCAAGCACGCCTTGAGGGGCGAGCATTTCCCGAAGAGTTTTTATCAGGCCGAGACGTTCTGCTGTCTCGAAATAATACAAGAGATTATAGAGGGTAATCACATCAAAGGGACCTGTGATCTTCCTGGAGACATGGCGGACGTCTCCATGAAGAATCTGGAACCTGTCGGAAAGACCCCAGGCCGAGATATTATGCCGCGCTTGCTGGACCACGGCTTCGTCGATGTCCAATCCAACACCGTGTGCATGGGAATTTGCATCAAAGGCGCTTTTGAGCAACCTGATCCGCATCCGATGTCCAATATGTGTAGGGGGTTTCTCCTTCTTACGACTCCAGAAATGAAGTCCTTGATGATCGGCTCTCAAATATTTGAAAATCGAGCAACCAGATCTCCGATCTCTGCCAAATCATCGCCAAGCTCATGGCCATGAATCCGATCGGCCGCATTTCGATAGCCATCGCTGTAGTAGGTGACATTCGCCTGAATCATTGCCGCCAGCATGTCTCCAGCGGGTCCCATGACCGCCTTTGATCGTTTCCCACGGATCTGGAACAGGCCATTGATGAGCGACAGTTCTTTTGAAGCAAGGCCGACCTCCAAGAGGGCGTCAAATAGTTCCGGACGCTTCACATTCAGTTTCTCGATCAAGTCGTCCCGGGTGCGTGGAGTGGCAAGTGCACCCAGCAAGCCGGATTCGTAGGCGGCATAGATGAAATGCGTCCTGATGAATACCTGCCAGTCCTTCATGACGGGATACATTCCGGGGGTCTTCATGATTCTGAGGAATGAAAGGATGTATCGCAAATTCATAGATTAGCTCCAGATCTGCTAATGTAGCGAACACAAGGTGTCCAATTACTTTGCTTAATTCACAATTCATTGCCTTGCCTCCTACTTTGATAAGAACCGCACCATCAGAGACCTGAATGTTTCAACTTGATAATCCACATTAAATGCCGCCTCCCTTAAACCGGAATGCAAACAGTAAATGAAGAAAGAGCCAAAGGCTTGAACGCATAAGACAATATCTGTGTCTTTTGGTATTTCCTTATTATGGTTTGCATTTTGAAACAATAATTCAATTCTCGACAGAAAACTGAGCAGTTGTTTCTCTAAATCTTGCCCACATGGACCTTCAAGAAAGAATAACCTGCTGATTATAGTTCGTGAAAGCTTAGGTTTTTGTGCGTAAAACTGATAAAGCGCTCTAACAATGTGTTCCAATTGCTTAGTTATACATTTGCCAGGCAATGAATTGAACGCATGTTCAACGACTTGATTCAGGTCCTCAAGAAGTGCCGCAGCCAGCAGAGATGATTTGTCGGGGAAATGTACAAAAATAGTGCCTAGCCCTACTCCTGCCGCTTTCGCGACCGACCTCATGGTAGTTTCTTCATATCCATTCTTTTCAAATAAGAAATATGCTGTCTCTTTAATTAGTTTTTTCGTTTCTTCTTTTTGAAGTTGTCTTCTACCCGCCGCAGACATCGAAAAGAAACCCTCGTTGAACATGTTCAGTCAGTGATCATGTTCATGTATAGCAAGACGAGCTTTCTCTGTCAACTCCTTTCCGTTCCCACGTACCGTGGGAGGACCATAGTGCACGGTTCGTGCAGCAGAATGACGAGCTAAAGTGGAGCGCGCCAAGAGCAGGGCCGCCCTCTCCCTGAATTCGGGGGACACACTACCATTTTTCACCCTAGGCGCTTTCGGGGCCTCGCTGGTCGTCCCCTGCGTAAGGTCCCGGCCGGTGAGCCGAACCGAACGCTCTGGCAAGCGCTGCTTCTCTCTGAGGGAGGGCAACACAATGGACATGGTTGATCATGAGACACTACATCAAAATGGTCACGCGGTGTCGCACACTTTCTTCCCCCAGCATCCCGAGATACTCACGGCGATCCCGTTCTGAATGGAAAACGTCCATCGAGCGGACACCATCCTGAGTGGCGTGGTGCGGATAACGGGGCTCTACGATGCGCGAAAGAGGAGCCAGGGGCCATGCTACGACACAGCCGCCGGGCTGGCAATGAAATAAGTAGGGTGTCCCCCGAATTATCCCTGTCCCCCGAATTATGTCCAATTACCACTTGAGACTTCGAGGGGCTATACAGCCAAGAAATCGCCATCTAAGACTTTTCCTCTTGATCTTTCCGGAATAATGCACGATAGATACGAAGAGGGGGGTTTGGAAATAGTCCCATAGACGATCGTCAGGATCGCCTGACGTGGCCCACGGCGCCTGAGGACAGGCGCAAGCCGGTCGATGTCATATCTCAACTGGGGAGGCAGCTATGCACACCGGAATAAGTGGTCACGCGGGATTCGCACGAACCATGCTGATCGTCTCGTCGATAATGTGTCTCGCTGCGGGGTGTGCTCCAGAGCCCGCCCCCATTTCCCATATCGTTCGTCCTGTAAAAACGATGATCGTGAAAGCCGGGGGAACCTCGCGTGAGCGATCCTTTCCCGGAAAGGTCGAAGCTTCGCAAACGGCCGAGCTTGCCTTCCTGGTGTCCGGTCTGCTCGTTAGATTGCCGGTTAGGGAAGGCCAGCGAGTCGCTGAGGGCGAGATGATCGCCCAACTGAGGCAAGATGAATTCCAGGTCCAACTAAAGAATCTTCAAAGCCGCTTGGATCACGCGCAAGCCGAACTTAGCGCTCTGAGGGCGGGCGAACGAACTGAGGAGAGAACGAGACTGGAAGCGCAGTTGAGGGCGGCTGAGGCTACGCTCGTCAACGCTGAGACGGATTTCAATCGTCACGTAGGATTGCTCCGTTCCAATGCCGTATCGCGCGCTGCCTATGAACGCGCCGAAACAGCCTATCATGTAGCCCGAGAGGAACATAAATCTGCCCGCCAACTGCTCGAAAAAGCGATGACTGCCCGCCAAGAAGTGATCGAGGCCAAAGAGGCAGAGGTGCGGGGGCTCGAAGCACGAGTGGCCGAAGGTAAGATTCAGCTCAGGGATTCTACGCTCTACGCCCCGTATGATGGCGTTATCGCCCGGAGATTTGTCGAGCAAAATCAGAGCATCAATGCGCGGGCTCCTATCGTGATACTCCAGAACGTTGACAAGATCTTTATCAGTGTGGACGTGCCCGAGGCGGTCTTAGCCCAGGTTCGCTCGACTGACATTGAGCAGATTCTTGCGGAATTCAGTGGGAAGCCCGGGCTACAGTTTCCCGTTCATATCACCGAGGTCGCGCAGGCGGCAGACCCGGTTACGCAGACGTTCAGAGTTCGCGTCGCCATGGAGGTGCCGACCAACGTGAACTTGCTGCCGGGCATGACCGCCAGAGTTACTATTGTTTACCACACAGCCCGTCCGGACGATAACCGGTTGATGATACCGGTTTCGGCTGTTTTCAAGGAAAGTACAGGAGAGCAACTGGTGTGGGTCATCGGGCCGGATCAAAGCGTCATTCGGCGTCCGGTGAAAATCGGCGAGCCTTCGGGCAGTCAGATCGAAGTCGTTGACGGGCTGAAGCCTGGGGACCGCATCGCATTGGCGGGCGTGTCCTTCCTACGCCAAGGAATGAAGGTGCGAGACCTGGGCGCTGCGCTCGGAGGTGACTAACCATGAATCCTGGTGAAATCTCCGTTCGCAACGACCGCGTGGTCTTTTTCATTATGCTTTTCGTCATTATCGGCGGGGTTCTGGCTTATCAGCGTATGGGCCGGCTCGAGGACCCGGAGTTCACGATAAAAGAGGCGTTGATCATCACACCGTACCCTGGGGCCAGTGCTGAAGAAGTCGCCAAGGAAGTTACCAACCCGATCGAGAGTGCCGTACAGGAGCTCGGCCAACTCGATCGCGTCGAATCGGAGTCCTGGCGCGGGAGGTCCGTGGTCACAGCGTTCATCAAGGACCGATTTCACAAAGATGCGATGCCTCAGGTATGGGACGAACTCCGGCGGAAAATCAACGACGTCCAACCGAAATTGCCTCCTTCGGTGCGCGGCAAGTCGGTAATAATCGATGATTTTGGCGATGTCTACGGTATCTTCCTGGCTATTACCGGCGAAGGGTACTCGTACCCGGAGCTGCGCCGTTACGCCGAATATCTCCGTCGTGAGTTACTACTGGTACCAAACGTTAATAAAGTAGATTTTTTTGGCGAACAGCAGGAAGTCGTCTTCCTCGAAATGTCACGGTTCCGGCTGGCGGAGCTCGGCATCAATGAGGAACAGATTTACGCCCAACTCCAGGCGAAGAACTCCGCCGCTGATGGTGGTCGCGTGAGCGTCGGAGAGCAATTCATCGCTCTTGATCCTCAAGGTGGTTTTGGCTCGGCCGATGATATGCTTAACCTAGTCATCGCGTCAGATCGGACCGGCCGTCAACTCACCCTCAGGGACATTGCGTCGCTGAGACGTGACAACCAAGACCCGCCGCGCCGTATACTTCGGTACGACGGCAAGCCGGCCATCGGTTTGGGCATCTCTACGGTCCAAGGCGGGAACGTCGTCACTCTCGGCCGAGGCATCCGGCAAAAACTGGAGGAGCTCAAAGGAAACCAGCCTATTGGAATCGAGATCGGCGAGATTAACTTCCAACCCGAGGCCGTCACCCGAGCTACCAACAACTTTATCTTCAATTTGGCCAAAGCGGTCACCATAGTCTTCGTCGTGCTCTTTTTCACCATGGGACGAAAGACCGGCCTAATCATTGGCCTGGTGCTGTTCCTTACCATCATGGCGACGTTCACAGTGATGTATCTCGACGGTGATCTCCTGATGGAGCGCATCTCCCTAGGCGCGCTTATTATTGCGCTGTGCATGCTCACAGACAATGCCATCATCATCACCGAGTCGCTGAAGGTCCGCATAGAGGCCGGTGAGGACAAGCTTAGGGTGGTTCGCGAAGCAGTGTCGCAGAACCAGTGGCCGCTCTTCGGCGCGACGGCTATCGCCGTGATCGCCTTCGCGGCGATCGGACTGTCGGAGGACAGGACTGGCGAGTATTGCAACTCGCTGTTCTGGGTCATTCTAATTTCCCTTAGTCTCAGTTGGGTTTCGGCGATTACCATCACCCCGTTTCTCAGTTACAAGGCCTTTTCGCCCAGCAAAGATGGCACGGGAGGAAGCAGGGATCCATACGCAGGCACAGTCTTCAGGGCCTACCGTCGCCTGCTCATCACAGCGCTTCGCTTCCGCCGGGCCGTAGTGTTCCTCGCTCTTGGGCTGTTTGCCCTGGCACTTTATGGCTTTGGCAAGGTTGAACAGAGCTTCTTCCCGGCAGCGACTCGGCCACAATTCATGGCGGATGTTTTCCTGCCTGCCGGCATCCATATTCGCGAATCTGAGGCCTTCGCCGAAGGAGTCGAGCGGTTCATTAAATCCCGGCCCGGGGTCACCCACGTAACGACGTTTGTTGGCGGAGGTGGGCTGCGCTTCATGCTCGTCTACAGTCCTGAAAGAGAGAACAGGGCCTACGTTCAGTTCCTCATCGACGTCGATGACGAGAACAAGATTGACGGGATGGTGGCCGACATTCAGCAATATCTTGACGAAAATTATCCAGACGCCAACTCGGTGACCCGGAAGTTTCTCCTTGGACCTGGGAGTGGAGGCCGTTTACAGGTAAGGTTCCGCGGTCCCGATCCAGCCAAGCTTCGTCAACTTGCCGCCCAGGCGAAAGAAGTCATCCATCGTGACGGTGGGGCGAAGGGTGTGCGCGACGACTGGCTGCAGCGTGAACTGGTGATAGGCCCGAAACTACTCGAAATGCAGGCACACCGCAACGGCATCACGCGGGTCGAAGTGTGTCAAGCCGTGGAAACCGGCTTTCAAGGCCGCGTAGTCGGTTTCTATCGTGAGCCGGGTGGCGAAGGCACGGGTCTATTCCAGCAGGAAACACGGCTGCTGCCTATCATTGCTCGTCCTCCCCTGGCAGAGCGCAACGACGTTCGGGCGATTCACAGCATGCAGATTTGGAGCCCCGTCGCCGGACGTATGATACCTTTGAGGCAGGTGGCCTCGGGCGCAGAGATGAACTGGGAAGACCCGGTTGTGAGGCGCCGTAACCGAGTCCCGACTGTTACGGTCCATGCCGACCCTCGGCAAGGCCTGCCCAGCCGGCTGTTCAAACGTGTAAGGGACCAGATCGAGCAGATCGAATTGCCCGCCGGCTATTCACGTGAATGGGGCGGTGAATACGAGGATTCACGCGATGCCCGCGTCGCCCTGGCCAAGCCCCTGCCGATGGCCCTGGCGCTCATGGTGTTCATAGTGATTTGTCTCTTCAATTCGATCCGCACCACGCTGGTAATTTGGTTGACCGTGCCGTTGTGTATCATCGGGGTGACAGCAGGGCTGCTGCTGACCGGTCAACCGTTCGGCTTCATGGCCCTGTTGGGAGTGCTCAGTCTGGGTGGTGAGCAGATCAAGAACTCCATCGTCGTACTGGACAAGGTGAACACCGAGATAAGCCGGGGAAAGCCGCCCTACCAAGCGATCCTGGATGGTAGTGTCAGCAAGCTACGGCCGGTGCTCATGGTCGCCATTACCACGGTGCTTGGCATGATTCCGCTGCTGCAGGATGCGTTTTTTGCAGCAATGGCAGTGGCCCTGATGTTTGGGCTGTTGTTTGCCTGCGTCTTGACCATGATAGTAGTGCCCGTGCTTTACGCTATCTTCTACAGAGTTCAAGAAAAGCCGACGGCCCACTTAGAAGAGTACTAATTGGGCGACCCGGAGAAGGATCCGTTTTTTGGTTTACACCGAGGAGGAGATGCCGTCTGGAAAGATTACAGCAGAGACCGCATCACATGAAAGCCATTCGGGTGCCTTGTGCGATGTCCGAAGTGACTCTGGGAAATGTATTCGTTTCAACGTTGGGGAGGAATCCGCGATCGTCCAGGGAGCCTCACGCCCACCGAAAGGGCAGGACCAATGCATAGTGACGACTTGCAGGAGTACGCAACATGAGTGATTTAGTGGTGATCGGCTATGACGACCAGTTCAAAGCGGAAGAGGTACGCCTCATGCTCTGGAAAATGCAAAGGGAGTACCTGATCGACCTTGAGGACGCTGTCGTAGCGGAAAAGAACGACAAGGGAAAGGTCAAGCTGCATCTAGCGCAGAATCTTACCGCGAATGGAGTCTTAACCGGTGGGTTCTGGGGATCCCTTATTGGACTAATTTTTCTTAATCCACTTCTCGGGTTGGCTGTGGGAGCAACCGCAGGAGCAGTGTCAGGAGCCCTCAGAGATGTAGGCATCAACAACAAATTCATGAAGGAACTGGCAGAAAGCTTGCGTCCCGGGAGTTCGGCACTCTTTGTCTTGGTCAGGAGCGCGACGCCAGACAAAGTGCTAGAAGAACTCAAGGGAACAGGAGGAAGGGTTCTCAAGACTTCTCTCTCGCACGAGAGCGAAGCCAGACTCCAGAGTGCTCTGAGCGAGGTAAGACAGTAAAGGCTGGGTTAAAAGGGAGTTCGACCGGAATCGGCGTCAGCAAGCCCAACTGTTCACTCGATCTTTTTTCGTCGCAATGGATGGGGGCAAGCGGGCTAAATGTTTGAGTAATGTCAGGCTTATGTGGAAAAGACGTGCAAGCCTGACGGCAACTGATGAAAGATATGCCCTCGATACGAGAACCCAAGACGGCATTGGGCGGCAACCGGAGACCCCGGATCGCCCTACTCCGGTCCCTCTGGGACATCGACTTGTCACGCAGGAAATCATCCATGGAACTGGACGGAGAGACATTATTCCAAATGTTCAGGAAAATGCCGGTGTACGGCAGTCAGATTGAAGAACAAACCAGGGAGGGCCGGGAAGCGGTCAGGAATAGCCTTTGAGGCTTTCAATAACCTGCCACAGGGCATTTCATCAGAATTGAGGTATTGGTCGGAGAGCATGGATCCCCACGTTGAGAGGCATTTGAAGGATCATGTCAGAACCTGGGCGAGAGGGCGAGGCGCTTCGACTTCCCGGAATCAAACCCCATGGTTCCAGCTCAGGAGGTCATCCCTGGGAATGAGATGAAGTTTTCCGGCCTAAGAAGGGCCTCCTGGTTTCTTGACCGAGGCCGCTGCCCGAATCCCTGACGAAGCAGTCTATTATCTGATTCAGGGCACTCTGTCCGGCGGCGAGAGTTGGATTTTTGAGAGGAGAATCCCGTGACTGAGCCAAAACAGATAGAACTGGCCTTGCAAGGCGGTGGCGCCCACGGCGCATTCACCTGGGGAGTTTTGGATTGTCTGCTCGAAGACGATCGAATCCAGATAGAGGGAATTTGCGGTACCAGTGCGGGAGCTTTGAACGGGGTTGTCTTAGCAGACGGGCTTGACCGCGAAGGCAAACAAGGTGCAAGAAAGGCGCTTCATAGATTCTGGGCGGAGGTGAGCAAGGCAGGATCACTTTCTCCGTTGCAGAGGACGATGCTCGATCGCCTGTTCGGCCGCTGGACATTGGACTGGTCACCTGGTTATCTCATGTTGGATCTGATGTCACGTCTCGTGTCACCCTACCAAATGAATCCCCTTAACCTTAATCCAGTTCGCAAGCTTATCGCCAAGCTCATAGACTTCGACCACGTTCGACATGCCGAAGGTATCAAACTCTTCGTTGCAGCCACAAATGTTCGGACGGGTAAGCTGAAGATTTTCCGAAGACACGAGATGACCGCTGATATGGTTATGGCCTCGGCCTGCCTGCCATTCATGTTTCAAGCCGTAGAAATAGATGGTGAAGCGTATTGGGATGGAGGCTACATGGGTAATCCGTCGCTGTTCCCGCTGGTGGAAGAATGCCACTCGCGCGATATAGTGATCGTACAAATCAATCCAATACAGCGCGAGGAAATCCCTCGCAACGCGCACGATATCCTCAATCGCATTAACGAGATCACCTTCAATAGCAGTTTGATGAAGGACATCCGCTCTATTGCGCTTCTTAAGAAGCAGATCGAAATGGGAAATCTGGAGAACGAACGATACAAAGACACGCTGTTTCATCGTATTAACGCCGATGCGGAACTTAAGCCACTCGGGGTATCCAGCAAGCTGAACACAGAGTGGGCATTCCTTGAGCATTTGCATGACGTGGGCTATCGGACGGCTTCCGAATGGCTTGAGAAGAATTACTCAAGCCTCGGGGAGAGATCCACCATTGACATCGATTCAGTGTATCTTCAGAGCTGACGCGACGACAGACAGTGGGTGCCC
The DNA here is from genome assembly GCA_964477215.1 of uncultured Syntrophaceae bacterium. Lineage (GTDB taxonomy): Bacteria > Desulfobacterota > Desulfomonilia > Desulfomonilales > Desulfomonilaceae > JBFMDN01. The sequence continues at coordinate 18,240 of CAYZET010000022.1, forward strand.
CTACAACTGGGAGGCGGGCCTTGATCTTAGCGGTAGAGTGACCGTAGCACTGGATGTAGGGGCGGGTTTCAAACCCGCCCTCGCCTGAATAGGGCCTTCGCCGCCATTCTCGACACGTGCCACTGCAATCGGGTCTGCCGCGTTGCCGTGAACACGCCACCACATTTCTGAAACCTTCTATTTAGGTTCAGGTTTTAGATTCCAGAGATTCTTTTCTGGGCACGACCTTGTCCACCTTGCCAGTAGGAAGCAGCGGGAGAGCCTGCCGGCCGAAGAACCTCTTCGGGACCTTGAAGTTGGACAGCTTGGACTTGCACCAGGCCTTCAGCTCTTCTTCAGAGACATCCTTGCCTGGCTGCAACATGGCAAAAGCCCAGCCCACATCTTGATACACCTCGTCCAGAACCGGGATGACAGCCGCAAACAGGACGCTGCTGTGAGATTCTATTACTTCCTCGATCTCTCTGGGGTACACGTTTTCGCCACCACTCTTGTACATCTCAGAGGCCCGACCCGTCAGGTGGATATATCCGTCAGCTTCCTTGAATGCCACATCGGACGTGTAATACCATCCGTCCGGATCGATGACCTTTTCGGTAGCTTCCGGGTTGTTGTAATAGCCGCTCATGAGAACCGGACCGACGGCCGCCACGGATCCTTTGATCGTCAATCTGTCCCCTGCGCGAACCGACCTGTGGAACACAAGGTGCTCCGTATAATGCACCTGGGTGGCGAACACTTCCTTTGGGAATCTCTCGGATTCCACGTATTCCCAAAGCCGTTCAGAAATGGGCCATGTCACGGCCACAGCGAACATCGGCGGTGCTACAATGCCACCTTCACGCTCGTCGTCGAAGTACGCAGGGTTGTGGTCTCTCACCGCGGCTGCGTAGTTCATAGTGCGGCGCCACGTAATGTCTGTAGTGTAGTCTTTGAGGCTTGTTCCAGCCAAACCGGTATCCAGTTTCACGATGAGCTCCAGTCAGAAGATTCCGAGTAAAGGCCTTTGCGGCTCTCGACAATTCAAACAAGGATGATGGAGAAGCTGCACCAACCACTACCTACGCTCGAGCGTGCCGAAGATTTCTGACTCTGACCTTGTTGCTCTGATACGCTTCCAGATGGGTGTCGGTGGTGTATATGTCGGTACAGTCGTTGGACACCAGGCAGGCGAGGCTCAGGGAATCCATCGCCGGAATTCCCTAACCCTGAGGGAGGCTTGCCGCTTCCTCATTGCCATTCATCAGCTCAATGAAGAAGCCGGTATCAAGCCCGATCATCACCTCTCCCCGTTTCAATCTCTTCCCAAGCGTCAGGGGCGACGGACTCCGGCCGAATCAAACGCAGAAGCCGGTTGCCCGCAGCCTTCTTCCGTCCTCGCCTTAGGTACTCTTCGACAGCTCTTGCAGTAAGAGCGGAGATGGACAGTCCTTCATTGTGGGCCGCCTGTCTCAATCTCGGACCCAATTCGTCTGGGATGTGGACTGTTACTCTCATGGAGACCCTCCTGCCCATATATGTGTGTATGAGCATACCATCTGTAGGGGCTCACGGCATCATCGTCCGTGGTCGATGGGATCAGGCTTGTTTCTTGATTCCAGTTTACTCATCGATTTTCGCTCCTGGCTGGGAGTTTGGCGCGAGGACAGAGAATCTGATGAGTCACGTTTTCGCTCCGTACCCTGATGCCGCTCACCGTTGCAGGAAATGGTTGACGCACCGATATTACGTGCAGTACGCTCATATGTACGTTACAGGGGGCTTTTGATAAACAGCACCACGGTTTTGCTACTCTTGGGTCTTGCGAGAGAAAGGAGGCCAATCAGCATGCCAGTCAAGGTTGAGACAACAGGAAGAATAGCGATTCTTACGATCAGTCGACCTCTGGCCATGAACGCTCTCGATGAGGAAACCCTGGCTTCTTTGAACAAGGCCTGGATCGATTTTCGTGACGATCCCGACCTCTGGGTTGCCATCATCACAGGGGCTGGTAGCAAGGCCTTTTGCGCAGGGGAAGACATCAAGGACCGCGCCAAGTACTTCAGGAACCATACGGCAATCCAACGGAAAACGAAGGCCGACACTGAACCCGGCGCTGGAGGGATCACACGAAACCTTGAGATATGGAAGCCCATCATAGCAGCGATCAACGGGTACTGTCTCGCGGGTGGGCTGGAAATCGCCCTGGCGTGTGACATCAGAATCGCCTCCGAAAATGCTACGTTCGGACTGCCCGAAGTAAGCCGTGGGATCATACCGGGGGCCGGCGGGACGCAGAGGCTCCCAAGGCTTATCCCTTTTGGCAAGAGCCTGGAGATGATCCTCACCGGCGAAACGATCGATGCTCAGGAGGCGTATCGGATAGGGCTGGTCAACAGGGTTGTTCCTCTTGATGAATTGCTCCCCGAAGCCACAAAGCTGGCTGAACGAATTTGCCTGAATGCCCCCCTTGCCGTCCAGGCTGCTAAAGAGGCAGTTTACCGCGGGATGGATCTTCCGCTTTCTGAGGGATTGCGGCTGGAGCAGTTTTTGGCAGAGCCTATATGTCAATCCGAAGATGCAAAGGAAGGTCCGAGAGCCTTCTTCGAGAAAAGGCCCCCCCTGTTCAAAGGGGAATGAGACGAACCAAAGACACTACAGGGGAAGGGTTGCACGGGTTTCGCCTGCAACACTATTGCCGTAGGTGTTTTCCGGTCTCGGGCTCTTCTCGCTCAAGCAGGGTCGATTCAATCTTTCTGGGGTCCCGTGCACAATGAAACAGCCCGAACACAATCGTCTCGTTGCCTTGCACCCTGAAATAAACGGCATACGGGAATCGCCGGAGCAGACTGCGGCGAATTTCATGATGGACCGCGGCTGAAAGGAGCGGATTCCGCTTGATCCCTGCCACGCAAGCGTAGAACATGCGCAAGAATTCTTCACCGAGTCCGGGAGCCTTATCCTCGTACCATCTATATCCGGCAACGACATCCTCTTCCACGTCTGGTAGGAAGCGTATGTCGTACCTCATTTCCTCTTCTCTATTCGGCTATGAAGTTCCTCAAGAGAGAGAAGATTGCCGGGATGCGACTCGTAGGCACCGAGCCTCCTGTCCAATTCGTCTCTGTGGCTTTGAGGTACAGCGAGGGCGGATTCATCCTTGGCGATGCTCTCCCACAGGTCTTCTACCAAGAGAATCTTTTCCGGTGTACTGAGCCGTGCAATTTCGGGAATATCAGTGAGGCGCATTGTGTCCCTCCGAAAAGACTTCCTTTGTGGTAAGAAGCTACCATGGTTCCTCTGTATCTCTTATCAATGATCCCGAAAGAAAGGTCAAGACCTGATGAGCAGCGACAGCAAAGCGGCAGCATTCACGAGCTCAGCAATCTGGGACGGGGAGCATGGCCGGTCTGCAGGGCTCACCGGACGGTCTTCAACACCCCTGACCGCTTCCTTGAATTTCGACGGGACTGTTCGACCATCATGTTCCAGGCTCCCTCGATGTCCCATTCGGAGACTAATATCCAAAAGAATCAGCTCATATCTGTAACCCATGAGCGTTAAGTTAGAAGTTGAACAGCCAATTCTTCGTCATTCCGGCGAAGGCCGGAATCCAGTCCTTCCAACATGTTATGGACTCCTGCTTACGCCGGGGTTCCGGGGTCCTCGTTAAGTCAACTGACTGAAATCACGTGATGCCTTCCACCAAGTTAACGCCTATGCATCTGTAACCCGAGGATGTTAGGCTCGACTGTCGCATGCCCCTGGTATAGTCAGTATCTGAAGCCTTTCTTGTGCATCTCGTCGGCGTTTTTAAACAGAGCCATCCCCGTTTTCATTCTGCGAAGGCCCATCTTCTCGTAGAATGGCTCCTTACCAACCCCAGCGTACAGGATCACGTTGCAATGCCGAACACGAGTCAAGATGTGTTCCATAATCGTGGTGCCGATTCCTTGCCTCTGATATTCGGGAGCGACTGCCATGTCGTACACTGCCGCCTGGTACGCGTCATCCGAGATTGCGCGACCAAATCCCACCAACCGATCGCCGTCGTAAACGAACACTGCGGTGTGGCTATTCTCGAACGCCCTCCGATGAACATCAGGCTCGTGGTATGCCATGCCGACTCGTTTCAAAGTCGAGGAGACGGTCTCCCAGTTCACGGCTGAGCAGTCGAAGGTCACCCGAAAATCCATGATAAAAGCTCCTACTTCCGGACACGAGGTTGGCCGCTCGCGTGATACCTGGGTGAGGTGTTCGTCAAGCCTCTCGATGGACGACACGATTCCCAGGCACCGGGGCCCCTCGCACGTGAATTGCTCATCCGCCGATCAAGCCACTAATCGGCCTCTGAGCCCCAAGAGGGGGACCATTCGCCGCCGCCCCGTGCCAGCTCTCCCCCTACAGCAGAACAGGTGTGCGGTCCCCCCTGTACCACGAAGCACGTGTCCCTGCAACAAGCAAATACTCTCCGTCAAATTTCGCCGCTGCCGCCAATGCTCATTCCTTCGCTTGGTGCGTCATATTTTGATTAACCCGCGACGTGTCTGGTAGTATAATGCGATCTCGTAAGATGCAAAGAGTCCGCTCTCACCGGGCTACGCATTTTTTCTTGGCACCTCGCACACAAAGCGGCTTACTTACTTATCATCGTGGAGAATGGCCCCACAGTTCTCTGTGACTGCCGCGTTGCGTCTGTAGCGACTCTCCATGGAGCCGTCTTTGCCGCTTAGCCCTCCGCGTGCCCACCAGAGGAGGGGACTGCGCGTGAAGCATACAATTCTGGTCCTGATAGTGTTGGCGAATGCAGGGGCGCTTTTCTGCGCGCTCAATCCCTGGATTGATACGTGGCGCGGTCAATGCATCCTCTTTCTTGTCTTGGAAGCTATCTTCCTCGTGATCATCGGCGTTCCGGTATTCATCTATCAATGGCGGAAGGGGTTGGCTCCTTGCGATGCACTGGCGAGGAGCCTGGACGCCGTGATGGGCTTCCTATCCGGGTGGGTATGATCATGAAACGCTGACGACGAGCATGGATCATTACGATTCTGGCGTTTGTTGTATGCCTGCCCCCCGGCTTTTTTTTCGGCATTATACTCATCGGACACGGACGGCTGGTTCCTCATGTGTCGGTATGGGTTGACCGACTCGTGCTTGTCGTGACCACCTTGGGACTGCCGCTACTGGTCTCCTTCGGCGTGTATCGTTTTGTCGCGCGTAGGATTTGTCGTTAAGGCAGCGCTGGCAATGGCATTGAAGCGATTTTTCGCGGCCCCCCCGCAAGAATGAAATTCCAAGGAGGTGTGGGAGATGTGTGCACAACAGAGGACCTGTGACCATCTTATCTTGCTTGTAGGTTCAAATCCTTTCCCCAACTTTCTCGCCGCCCTGGTTCTCAAGCCCAAATCCATCTCGCTCTTTTACAGTCAGGAAACCGAAGAGGTCAAGAAATCCCTTTGGGACGGGCTGAAACAAAGGTTTCACGGAATACCCATAGACGAAAAGTACATAGAGGACGCGACCTGTGCGGCACGAGTCCGGGAGGCTTTTTCGAGCGCTCCCGAGGGCGCTCATCTCCATTACACTGGTGGCACCAAGGTCATGGCTGCTCACGCGCGCATGGCCTTTGCAGAGGCTGGTGGAAAGGACGACCACGCCTCGTATCTCGACGAACGAGCTGGCGTGCTACGCTTTGACGACGGCTACGAAATCGGGCTTGCAAAACAGGGGCTTCGGTTGGCGTTGGATGATGTCCTCGGACTGCATGGTGTTGAGCCCCTTTCAACAGGTGGACAGTGTGACTCTCCGCCAACAGAACAGGATGCTGAGAATATTGCCACAGCGGTTTTGAACCAGCCGGCGCTTGCCGATGAGCTATACAAAACCTACAGAGTAGAGGACAGGCAGAAAACCTTCCTAGATGCACGAAAGGAGCTAGCCAATATCGGAAGATTATTCAACGTTGATCTGAGCATTTCACGCGTTCCGGAAGACACGTGGAACAACAGGACCTACAAGAAATGGTGCAAGTTCCTTTGTGGTGGCTGGCTGGAAAATTGGTGTGGCAAAATAGTGCAGAGAATCTTGGACAATGAC
>CAYZET010000023.1:0-24248 GCA_964477215.1 uncultured Syntrophaceae bacterium
TGTTCAACGTTCAGAATCTTTCCTCTCACCGGCAGCACGGCCTGAAATCTCCGATCCCTGGCTTGCTTGGAGGAGCCTCCCGCACTGTCCCCCTCCACGATGAAGAGCTCCGTATCGTCTCGCGAAGGGGAAGAGCAGTCCGCCAACTTTCCGGGGAGGGTCAATCTGCGAGTGGCGGCCTTTCGGGTCACTTCTTCGCGAGCGGCCCGCGATGCGCTCCGGGCTTGGGCCGCGAGTGCCACGCGCGCGGTGATGGCCGCTGATTGGGTAGGATTCTGATGGAGCCACGTTTCAAAAGCCGTCCGTATGATAGGCTCCACCTGCTGAGCGGCGCCGCTGTTCAACCTCTCTTTCGTCTGTCCTTGAAATTCCAGGTTGCCGGAAAGGTAGACCGAGACCACTGCCACCAATCCCTCTCGAACGTCTTCCGCGGTGATGCCTTTCACCCCCTTGGGAAGACCGTTCCTTTTCTCCACATAGCCGCGCAGCGCTCGAGTCACTCCGTTCCGAAACGCGGTTTCGTGGGTACCTCCCCCAGGGGTTGGGATAGAATTCACGAAGGAAAGGATTCGTGTGGAAGTGTCCGTGGTCCACGCCATCGCTACTTCCAGCCGCAAGCCGTTGTCCTGGCTGTAATGGAACGGCTGAGCGTCCACCACCTCCCGACCGTTGAGCAGGCTCTTGAGAAAGTCCGTGATACCCTCGGGATAGACAAATTCTTCCGCTGTGCCGTCCTCCTCGACAATGAAGCTTATCTTCAGGCCAGCAATGAGGAATGCTTTTGTTTCCAGTCTCTCCCGCACGAGCTCTTTGGAAAATCTCCGGTCGGAAAATATCTCGGGATCCGGTTTGAAGGTGACTTTCGTGCCTGTTCCCTGCACGGGCCGAAGCTTGCGAAGGCTTCCTACAGCCTCTCCTCGAGAAAAATGCTGGACATGGAGAAACCCGTTGCGTTTGACCTCCACGGTCATGTGCTCGCTAAGCGCGTTGACCACAGCAGCCCCTACCCCGTGAAGGCCCCCTGCAACCTTGTACACATCGTCGTCAAACTTACCACCCGCATGAAGATTGCAGAAAATCGTTTCCACCGTGTTTTTTCCGGTGGTCGGATGTTTTTCCACAGGAATACCACGACCCGTATCCTCCACGGATATGCTTCCATCCGAGTGGAGCTCAACGCGGATGGAGGTGCAGTGACCGTTTAGCGCTTCATCAACGCTGTTGTCGAGGATTTCCCATACCAACTGATGCAGACCCTGCGATCCCGTTCCGCCTATGTACATTCCAGGCCTTTTGCGAACGGCTTGCAGGCCCCGTAACACTTGAATATCGTCAACCGTATACGAATCGCTCATGCGCCTTACTCAGTCACCCGTTCCATGGATACTATGCCTGAACAGTGATTCTTTCCCTTCCCCGCCCTGTTGGCCGGCTGTACACCGGGGACTGCGAGAATCTTGATTCTGCCCCGTCGAGTAACGATCCGAAGACTGCTGTCTGCCTCCACGAGTGCAAGGGCTGTCGCATGTATCCCTTTCTTCATCTTGACCATACGAACCCCCTGGCCCGGTCCCGTGAGCACGGGAACTTGGTCGACCGGAAAGATAAGGATGTTTCCGTCTTCCGAGGCTACAGCGGCGAGTGAACCCTCTTCAGGCTTGACTGCGAGGACCTCGTCGCCGGAGGCAAGAATTACAAATCTACGACCTGCACGTTTTGAAGGCTCCCGGAGGAGATCGTACTCGAACCTGAACCCTTTGCCATGTCTCGTCAGGACCACACCGCGGCTCGGGAAGGTTCGTCCGGCCTCACGGGCTAGCGCCTCCTGCGTTCGAAGCCCTTCAAATAGGGTCGGCTGACTTGCCTCGTCCTCATCGGCAGCCTCTGCTGTCGGTTCCGATGCCGACTCGGCCTGGACCGGATCGGGAGCGATGAACCCTACCACAGTCTCCCCGTCCTCAATGGAAAAGAGGTTCCCCAAAGGTTCTCCGAAGCCGCTTGTTGCTGGGACATCCATGGCCTTGATCACGTAGACCTTTCCCATGTTGGTGAAAAACGCAACAGTACGGCCGGTATTCACTCTGACCATCGCGAAAAGAGTGTCGTCATCCCGGAATTTGAGGGAAGAGGGGTCCAAGACCTCTGTCTTCATGCGCCTCATCCAGCCCTGCCGCGAGAGAATTACCGTGGTGTCCTCATGATCCATGAATTCTTCGGGATCGTACTCCAGCGCGGGAGCGTCGTGCGTTTCCACCATCTTGGTGCGCCGCGTGTCGCCGAACTTCCGGGAGATCTCCGCCAATTCAGCATCCACGATGTTCCATAAGCGCTCGGGGCTCTCCAGGTCCCTCATGATGCTCGCCGCTTCCCTCTTTTTTTCTGCCAATTCGTCCAGGAGCTTCCCGATTTCCAGTCCCACGAGTCGGTACAGGCGCATCTCCAATATTGCGTCCACTTGCTCGTCATCCAACGCGAAGTGGGCTTTCAGTCCGTCGGCGGCTTCCTGCCTGTTTTTGGCTGACCGAATGATTCTCAGTGCCTCGTCCAGGTCGTCAAAGAGGATGCGGAAGCCCTCCAAGATGTGGATTCTCTCTTGGAGGATCTCAAGCCGATGCCTGAGGCGCAGCACTGTCTTGTCGTATCGAAAGTCGAGGAAGTAACGGACGATTCGGGCCAGGCTGTGACGATCCGGAACGCCTTCGGGAGTAATAGCGATGAAGTTCAAAGGAAAGTTTATCTGAAGATCTGTGTGCTTGTACAGGAACGCCATGACGGATTCGGGGCGCACGTCCGAACCCTTGAGCTCGATGACAATTCTCACATCCGCTGTGCTCTCGTCTCGAATGTCGTAGACCTGTTTGAGCTTCTTGTCCCGGATGAGCTGAGCGATTCGCTCGATCAGTCGTGATTTGTTGACCGAGTAGGGGATCGAGGTCACGATCAGATTAGTCTTTCCCCGTCCGTGCTTTTCCACGCTGTACGTGCCTCGCACCACCACGGAACCGTGCCCTGACGAATAAAGCTCGACCAATCTCTCCGTGCTATCGACAATCTCCCCGCCGGTCGGGAAATCAGGCCCCTTTATGTACGTCAGCAATGCGGCTGTATCCAGGCCCGGCTTCTTGATGGCAGCTCTGCATGCGCCGATCACTTCACGGAGATTGTGGGGAGGAAATGAGCAGCTCATGCCCACAGCTATCCCGGAGGAGCCGTTGAGCAGGAGGTTGGGAATAGCGGTGGGCAGCACATCGGGCTCTTCACCCATAGCATCGTACGTGGGGTAGAACTGAGTCGTTCCCTGATCGATTTCCCTGAGCATGAGGCCGGCGAAACTGCTCAGCCGTGTCTCCGTGTACCTCATGGCTGCCGGGGAATCCCCGTCGATCGAACCGAAATTTCCACTTCCTTCGATGAGGGGGTACCGAAGGCTGAAGTCCTGCGCCATCCGTACGAGAGCATCGTACGCCGCCTGGTCGCCGTGGGGGTGAAACTTTCCAATGACCTCACCCACTACTGCGGCGGACTTTCGCATTTTGGCCGTATCGGCAAGCCGCATGCCGTGCATGGCGTACAAGATTCGCCTGTGTACCGGCTTGAGCCCATCGCGAACATCGGGCAGGGCTCGTGACACTATGGTGGAAAGCGCGTATGCCAGGTACCGCTTTTCCACCTCGTGATGAATCGAAGTTTCAATATAATTGTCGGATTTCCAGCTCTGCACTGTCCTGTCCCTTTTCCCCTCACCGCCTAAACCCTTGGAGTGGAAACGATCGCTATATGTTCCTACGCCTCAACACGGGGCCACAACATAACGTAGTCTCGGACAATGGCAAGAAAAAAACGTGCCGCCTGGGGAGGACGGCCGATCCGGGGTACTAAGTACAAGATTTCATAATACGGTTACGTAGTTGCGCCATGGCGTACTTGGTCAGGGCATCCGTTCGGACTGTAGGGGCGAGCCTCGTGCACGCCCTGGGCACCCACAAGGGGTGCCCCTACGTCGCATTCTTTTCTGAAATGCCCCTTCGTAAAGTCGGCGCCGTATTCTGCCGCGGCTCATGAGGGAACCTGCGCTCTGAAGGGGAATAAAGCCATCAATAATCACGTTATTCCTCTTGCCGAGGCCCCTAAAATACGTGACCGCGTTCAGGAAGCAATGTACTACGAGCCCGGGTCGGGGCCCAAAATGATTGTTTCTCCATGTTTGAGAGCGAGGAATTCGTCGTTCGGAATCTCCATGTCTCTCAGGGCCTCCCGCAGTCTTTTCGGCGGCTCGTCCAGCGGCTCATCGGAAAGCATGAAGGTACCCCAGTGAATGGCTACGGACCGCTTCGCCTTCACGTCTCGGTGGACCTTGACGGCCTCTTCGGGAGACATATGATGGTACTTCATAAACCATCGCGGTTCGTATGCGCCTATGGGAATGGCAGCGAGGTCGAACGGGCCCAATCTGCGACCGATCTCCTGAAAGATCGGTTTGTATCCGGAATCGCCTGCGAAGAAGAATTTGAAATCCGGGGCTTCCACAACCCATCCTGCCCACAGAGTCTTGTTGCGCCCGATGAGCCCGCGTTTGCTCCAATGGTGGACAGGAACCGCGGTAAATCGGAGATCGTCCGCCATATGGCTTTGCCACCAGTCAAGCTCCACGATCCGTACCGCTCCCGCGCAGCGAAACCAGTCGGCCAGGCCCAGAGGTACAAAGAAAACCGTTTCCTTTCCTCCCTCACGTCTCAAGAGCATTCTTATGCTGGGGGCGTCAAGAGAGTCGTAATGATCGTGGGATATGACCACTGCATCGATGGCAGGAAGATCTCGGGGAGCTAATCCCGGTGGCACCACCCGTTTCGGACCTGCCCATTGCACAGGAGAAGCCCGTTTCGAGAAGTGTGGATCAGTCAATACGTTCCTGCCTCGAACCTGAAGCAGAACAGTAGCGTGCCCGATCCACGTAAGGGTGGTCTGTGTTCTGTTGGATCGCAGAAAATGCGGATCGTTTTCTGCCACGGGAAACGAATAGGACGTCGGATCCGGAATGTGCTTCACCATACGCTCCCATCGCCATTTGAGAAATCCCCACAGGCCCGTGTCCGGATTTGAGTCCACGTTTCTGAATCCTTTACGAGCATGATGATAGGCGCCTTCTTCCGATGGCTCTTCGGAACAGGCGATCAGCGTGATTAGGAATACGAGCACCAAAGACAGGCGAATCATGGTCACTTCACGTAGTACTCACAAGGAGCCGGTTCTATACTGCCACGCATTGAATATGCGTGGCATTCATTGCAGGGGGAAGCCAATGAGCCTTCGGTCGACATGTGGCCATAATAGATGTCGAGATCTCCCATCAGTGCCTATGGAGCTCCTGGCTTATGGCCTACACGATACTGGAGCGCTGCCGTTGCCTTCACGCTGTCGTTAATGACTCGGTTTGCGAATCAGGTTCCGACCTGTTCTTAATGCGCTCCACTATAGCTCACGGCCATTCACGGACGCATCGACGCAGTCTGCAAGTCCTTGATAGACAGATCCTATATTGTTATTCTATGCATCGGTCAATCTCACGCCAAGGAAATCACGCGGATGCACTCCGCAGAGTTTCCGGACTGTGGGACCCGGAACAGGCTTGCACGGCCCCGAGATCCTGTCCTCCTTTCACGAGAGACCCAAAGGCCCGAGAGTAGGGCGCGACTGGCATCGTCTTCGAGGCACTTGATGGCAAAGCGTCAGATCAGAATACGGGAAGCATTACAAGACGTGCGCTCCGGCATGACCGACACGGAGCTCATGGCCAAGTACCAGCTCGCTGCAAGGGGTTTACAGAGCTTGTTTGCCAAGCTTGTGGATGCCGGCCTCATTACCCTGCAAGAATTGGAGCGCCGAATGCCGGGATTCATGCAGTCCGCTTCTCTCTCTGGGGGGGCCGGGGCGTCTGGATCGGACACATGGACCATCAGACGTCGCCGGCCGAATGAGAAGGCCGGCCAGCCGGTGAGCGCGAAGGAAGCCGTAGCGGATATCAGGGCCGGTATGAGCGACTCCGATCTCATGCATAAATTCAAGCTCACATCCCGAGGCATTCAGGACCTGTTCGATCAACTGATTGCGGCCAAATTGATCACAAGAAAAGAAATCGATCAAAGAAACAGCTCCGTGGATTCTACCGTGGACCTCAAGGGATTCATTAGCGGCCTCCAATATCATGATCTTCTCCGCGTCATGGAGGACGAGGAGCACGACGAAGATCATGAATCAGATTTGCGGGACACCAGCATAGAAATACCCGCTGCCGAGATACAGGACCTGAAGAAGGCGCCCCGACCCGGGAGCTCCCCTCCATCGGGCAAGTCTTCCGGCAAGGCTTCGGTCTTGGCACCACGATTTCCCCCGGATCCCGAAAGGATCCTCGCTGACGTGCGTGCAGGACTCACGGACGGCGAGCTGATGGACAAATATGCGCTGGATTACAGACAGTTGGATGCCATATTCAACCAGCTTCTCGATGAGGGGGCTGTCACACGGGGAGAATTGTACGGGAGATCGTCCTTTTACGTTGAAACCACCGCCACGAGCCTGGATGAAGAGAGCTCAGAGTCCGAGCACTACCTGGCCTTTCCCATCCCCGTCTCGGACGCGATGAATCCAAAGAGCATGGGGAGACTGCGCACCCTGGGCGAAACCGAGCTCGGGACGGTAGGCATTCAGGCGAAGGTCAATGAGTACAAAACCCTTGTGATCTTTCCTGAGAAGTTCGTGGATGTTCAGCCGATAACCTTCGATGCCATGTGCGTGTGGTCCAAAGCCCACCAGGAAGGGCACTACGCCAAATTCAGGATAACCTATATCACCCAGAGAGACTTGAAGCGTCTGCGGGATCTCCTCAAGATAGTCACCTTGGGTTAGTGAGATCTGGGCGATTGTTAGGCCACGGCGTGGTGGCCTCACCCTGCTTGCCCCACCTCATCAACGGGTATCCTGGCGAACCCCAATCCGATCTGCAATAATGGAAACGAGCTGACAGGTTCCCGTTCCGGATGGGCACGTCAGCTTGCCAAAGGAACTGCAAAGCGCTTACCGGCTAGACTTCAGATTCTCGAAGGGCTCTAGTCGCACATCAGGCGACCTGGTCAGACCGCGCACACGAAAGGTAGTCGTCAAGAGCTTGCCGTTTCGGGTAATGAGGTTGCCGAAAAGCCCTGAAAATATGGTGTCGAATCCTACCAGGGGCGAAACGTCCACCCGGAAATCGATCCTGTCCTGGTCGGCAAGGTAAATTCCCGAGGCATTGATGCGGGTGGCATCGGAGTTGAGCTGCATCTTCTTGAAGTTCCATTTCGTGTCGAAGACGTCCATCTGCCACGTGAGGGAGTGGAAGGGAAGCCCCTGGGCGACGAGGTCGGGCAGTCGTCCTCTCACTATGGAACCCAGATTTATGAGAGTGAATAATTTCGAGAGAATCTCGAACTTGTTTACCATCCCTTCCTGTACGCGCACCTCTATGGAACCCTTCTTGTGGATGCCGTGCTTCGCCCGGTCGGTATTGAGCAGCCACTCCAACCTCCCGTCGCTGATCACGCTTCCTTCGACTCGCATCCAGTCCGGATCGAACATCATGATCTTTTCCATGCGCAGTTGATCTGCCTGGAAGTCCAAACTGAGCGGAGCGACCGTTTCTTCCCGAATGTCGAAACGGCCGCTGCCCCGTACGATCCCGTTAGCAATCCTCACGTGCCAATTGTTGATTTTGATCAGTCCATCTTTTCCCTCGATCTGGGCTCGGAAGTCGGAAAAGACTCGCTTTGGGGTCATTCCCTTAGTCACTTTCACGAAGCCCGTTCCTCGGCTCCGGGCGAGGAAACGTATGACAGAGTTCGATCTGATCCATTCGCCCCACGTAACATCGTTCGGAGATCCGAGGGGCCTGGAAAAGTCTTGCGTGTCCAACTGCGCAAAATCGAGATTCACTTCCAAGCGGGGCTTCTCCCACCCCACCGTCGTCATCGAGCCCGAGAAGAGCGAGTTTCCAATTCTTGCGCGTTTTACGGTCAGATAGAAGGTCCTGCCCTTGAGCTGAACGGTGGCATCCATCCCTTCGGTCCGCTTGTGGAAGCCTGGAAACCGGAGCGACAGATGGCTGAATTGGAGATTGGTCTCCACAGACGGCTTGCCGTTGCCGTTGACCTTGATCACAGCATCCCCCTCCACGCGCCCGCCTTGTTGAACTTCGAGAGACGGGTGCAAGAACGGAATGAGGGCCTCGGTGCGTATTCCCCTCGGGGGTAGATTGAGCGAGATTCCCGCGCCCGTGCCAGGCTCCACAAACGCTCGTCCAGCGATCTGCACGTCTCCGAGCATTACGTAGGCTTCCTCGATTTGAATGCGATGATCCTGACGGACTCCGGATGCTTCGATTCTCAACGGAACACCTGCAGCCTTCTTTACGATCCATCCGTATTGAACATCGCAATTCTTCAGATCGATTGCTGCGGAAAACGCTGGGGATGCGCGGGGACCTTTAACGGTGAGAGAAAAAGGCACGGGCCGGACGATCCGAAGGTTTGCCGGCATCACCTCCACACCTGACATATCAGAAGGGTTCACCTTTGCATCGAGAGCAATGTCCATTCCTTCAGGACTAAGTGTTCCTCTCAGTGTGGCGGGGCTGGAGCCGATGAGACCTTCTATCTCCGATAGGGTTATCCCTGACGGCCGGAATCGAAGCGATCCGTTGACCTTGCTGAGGGGCAAGGGCATTCCCTCGACGCTGCACTGGAAATCCTTGAGCTTTATCCTGCCTTTCATGGAGGGGCTGCTCAGCTTTCCCTTCACGTCAAGCGTGACATCCACTTCTCCGGAGGAGTCGGAAATCTTGCCTATCCACGGTTCCAGCCTGGATGCTACGAGCGAGCTGCCGACAATGGGAATGAGGTCTTGTGCTTGCGCCTCTATCGAAACAAAGAGATCGGCCTGTGGGTCTCTCTTCAGGTCTGTGATCGATCCATTGAGCACGATCGGCGAGTTCCCAAGAAAGAGACTGATCCCCTCGAAGATCAATCTGTCGGAGCCCAGATGCAGGCCACCCGACGCACGTGTCACCGGAAGTCCTATCCCGGGAAAAAAGCCCGATACCTTGTCCAACACCGCATCAAGCACCAGGATCCCCCTCAGGTTAAATCCTCTGGTCATCTCAAACAGGGTGCCGGTCCAGGCCGCTCCCGTGATCTTGACATGTCCGCGCAGGTCGGCGTCCGTAAGATGGCCGCGATCTTCCCGGTTCATCAGAGAGACAGGGAGGAATGGAGCGATCTTTTCCAAGTCGATGCCCGCGCTTCGGACCGCGAGCGTAACAGTCGGATCCGAGCTGGATATTTTTCCCAACCTGACTTCCCCGGAAATGGTCAGGCCAGGAAGGGTCGCTTCCGGCAAATCGATATGGAGTCCATCGTTTGTGCGGTCCAGGGCAAAGCGCGCTCGAATGGGATCTCCAATCTCACGCTCTGTTGCGCTACCCTTCGATTTTACCGCCTCGAGAATCGAAAGGCGGCCTTGTGCAGCGAACCTGACCGGATTACCCGTGGCATCGGCAGCAAGATCGATTACTCCGCCCGTGAAAGGCTCGGGAAGACGAAAGTGCCCGGCAAGTTCCGTAAACGCTGCGAGCGGACACCCTTCCAGCTCCACGTGGATGGAGCCTTGCCAGGGGCCTCTTGTGAGCGGGCTGGAATCGAGCTTTCCCCACATTTGGGCCACGCCGCTTGTGCCGTCCGCGGAGAGAATGCCTCTGATCGCAAACCTGGCAGCGCCATCTTCGGATGAGTGAGTCAGGGTTCCCTGCACATCCGAGACCAATGTCCGTCCCTCGGTGCCCGTCCGTGCGATCGCAAGACTGCCTCTCTCGACCCCTACGCCCCTCAGGTGAACACGAAACGGCGCAATGCGCATCCGACCGGTGGATGAACCTCCGAATCGCGACAGCACGTCGCTGTCAAGAGCGAGCTCAGGCTCCACGAACTGGGCTACATTCACGGTGATACAGCCGCGCCAAAGCTTGCTGAAGCTCACTTCCAGGAGGACCTGCGAAATGCGGCCCTCGGCCGCGCCCCTCGAGCGTTCACGTATCGCCAGGTCGTGGAAGACCACGTGGGCAGTGTCGGCAGACGGCCAGGAAAGGTCTGCCGATCTGCACGAAACGTGCATCCCCCACGCCGCCTCGATCCGGGGAAGAACAAAACCGGTCACGGTGTCGCCGTCGAGGACGAAGCGGACATAAGAGATCACCGCGACGCACATCAGGACGAGGGCCAGACCCAGGGTGAACGCCATCCGTCGCGTTTTTCTCCCCCGAGGTGGTGCTGCCTCGCGAGTGCTGGTGGGAAATGTGCTCATGAGGAAATTAGACGTGCTCCATCGGGGACAACCGCCAGTGGTTGGCGGCCGAGCCACCGGAAAAAACTGGCGTGCGATCGAGAGTATTTTCCAATGCGTGGCGTCGACACTTGTGACTTTAACGTCTGCCCTGATTGCGGGGTTTTCAAGACGCGCTCCGCCCGCACGCAAGCCTCCGCGCTCTTAGCACTTCTGCCGTGCGGTGCTCAGCGGAGCGCACGAAACGCCGTGTTGAAGCGACGGCGGGCGGGACGCCCATGTATCGCTCTCTGCCCTTGCTGCCATGTACTCCATGCGGTAAGTCCCGGAATGGCTATTGCCGGGTCTGTTTCTTGAGCCGGGAGATCTTTCTTCTCAGAATGTCCAAGCGAGCACGAGAGGCTCCCTGCTCGCGCTCTTCCTCCTTGCCTTTCTTGAGCTCACCGATCTTGGCCTTGATTTCCCGGACGTTCACGGATTTCTTCTTGCTTTCAGGCTCCGGGATTCCCTTCGCTACCCGGAGAGCAGCCATGATCTCCTCTTTGTTCATCCCGTGCACGCCCTGGACGTCCGGTATCTTGAGCGCCTCCTCGCGCAATTCCTTCATTGTCCACTTTTCCAGGGGCTTTTCCTTTTTTCCCTTCTGTTCCTTCTTTTTTCCCGCCATCTGTCCTCCTCGGGGAAAATCATCTGAAATCGGGCTCCAATTATGGCCAAAAAGTCAGGAGAATTCAAGCTGCTTTGATGGGGCCCCGTAATCAGGGTAGTCGATTTCATGCACGGGGTCTTGAGCTCCCCTCGCCGCCACTAATGGCGCGAGACATAGGCCCTTTCCGCGAGGATGGTCAGATCGAATCCTTCTTTGCGATTACGAATATCATAATAAAACACCACCATGCAGACAGAAGAGAACAGGCCGGCCGCCAGGCCTCCCAGATTACTGATCACCTGCGTCAAAACAACCACCACTATCGCTGTGTCGGGAGCCAAGAGCCTGATGATGCCTGCGGGGAGTTGAAAGAGCATAGAGATGGTAATATATGTGAGGATGAAGAGATGCAAGAGGATGATCAGACGAAGTAGATAGCCACGCGGCCAGTTTCCCTCCGCCTTCCCCGATAGCAGAGACCAACTCCTCCTCAATGCGCTCAAGTACGCAACATCTTCAATAAGGACCACCTTGTCGAACAGAAGGAGCTTTATCGTTCCGTACATGGGGATCACAGAGAGTGGAATCCAGGTGATCGCGGACCACCAGCCAGAGGGGGTCAGCTCCTGGAAGATAAAGAAGAGCGCAACCCCGAGGGCTACCGTAAAGACCAAGAATCCGGCGATCACCAGAACGAATAACAGGGATGTGAGCAGGAATCTCGCAACACGCGACATGACGAACCTGTACGATTCACCAATGAGTATCTCTCTCCCAAGGTATGCGCTCGAAACCCCGTGGATAAGTGCACCTTGCCCCATATAGAACATGATCGAAAGAAATACGACGGCTGAAGGGACGAGCAACGCGCCGAGCAGAACGAGAGCCCCCACACTGGAGGAGCCAATCCCTTTCATGGTCACTCCGGCCATGATGAAAATCGCCGCCATCCCGACTATCGTCAAGACTGTAGCGAGCCACGGAATTGCAGCAATGGCAAAGAGCTTCCAGAATTGAGCCCGACAGATCTGAAATGACCGATCGAGGATTTCCCCCAGTGACAAAGGCCGCAGGGGCAAGGCCTCAGCCAGCCCCTCTTGGACCTGATCCGGGGGTCTCTCAGCCGATTCGTCCGGTGATATGCTCACTTCGCTCGCAGGGACCGACAGGGCAACTGGCGCATCAGGCTCGGAGTCGCTCTCTTCGGCCACGATTTCCGCCCTCGAAACAAACTGGGTTTCCCCCACGTCTGAGCTCACGGCTTCGGGCAGAGGCGGACTTACATCCACTGTGGCCCCAAGTCTTTCAAGGAGCTTAGCGATTCTTGCTGCCCGTTTCGAGGTGGCACGACGAGTGAGCGTCCACGGCAGCCTGTTCATCTTGGACTGAATTTGTTCTTCAGTCACGTTCTTCGTCACCTGGGCAAGGGCACGGGCAACTCTCCGTCTGGTGATCTCATCTTTGACACTGCGAATAACAATCACGTGAAGCACTTCCGGGGGCTCAGTAGCCATTGCATCTCCTCTCTTGGGCCTGCAGCGGTCCTATAACCCGAAGGCTACAACGAATCATACGGGTGCCCTCCATGAAAAGGCATTCCCTTCAAAAGCTTTTCAACCGGGGCAGATTCTAGAGGACTCTGCTCCGCTTTCGGTAGAGCTCCGCTGCTGCCTGGAGCAGAGCCTCGACGTTAGAGACTCTCGTGACCGTAGTACCTGTTTCCCGAAACAGACGGGCGTAGATCTCCTCAGCCAATCGACGTCGGTGTTCGAAATCGAGCCCATTGCTCCTGGACAGGAACGAAGAGACTACGTAATAGTCCTCCGGCGTCATGAGCGCTACCACTGCCTGAAGATCAGGCCGCACGATCGCCCGGACCGGTCGCCTGTCCGCGGGTCTGGACACATGGCGATCCACTATCACGAGCGTTCCGGCAGCCAAGTCGCCCAGCCTCCGATTGCGGCTATCGATGAACATCACTGCCAGGCCGATGGGGTACACCTCGAAAAGGATGTCCACCGATCTGAGAATGTTTCGCACCAGAGCGTTGAAGAGGGCAATGGGTCGACCATCGCGACGAATGACTCGAATCTCCTGATAACGCTTTCCCGGCGTCAGGCCGCTCCAGAAGTACTCGAAGATGATAAAATAGCCGATCATCACTACGCCGTACGCAAGAACAGCAGCCCCTACGACCCACTGGCTCGTCAGTCCGCGAACTGCTGCCGCGAGATTCAGGGACGGTTGGACTCTCGAAATCACGTACAAGATGAGCAAAACCATCGCTACCAACGTGACCACGAGCCCCACCTGGATCAGCCGGTCCACGAGAAAAGCGATGAACCTCGTCCCTATTCCGGCCAACTCAAACTGGATCTCGACGTGCTCAGGGGTTTCTATCCTGATTGTCAGCTCTTTTTTTTTCACTGCCTTAGCCATGCATGATAGTATCGCGTACCCGGCGCGGCATGCGAAGCTTGGGAGGCTTGACGGATGTTACCATGAATATAAACGAGTTCATAGAAGAACGTAAAGAAGATTGGCAGCGTTTGGAGCTCGTCGTCAAAAAACTTCATCCTTCTTCCAGGAAGAACCTCACGCGCGATGAATTGTGGGAGCTCGGGAGATTATATGCCGGTGCGGTTGCAGACCTGTCCACTCTCAGGTCCTCAGGGGCGCCGGAACATCTGGATCGCGAGGCGTTTACCTATCTCAACAGCCTGGTCATTCGAGCTCACGGAGTCATCTACAGGAAGCCCCCGTTCAGGTGGTCTTCAGTAGGGGAGTTCTTCTCGGGGGCCTTTCCGGAGGCATGCAGAGATGCAAGACGATTCATTGCCGCGTCGGTAACCGTGTTCGTTTCGTTCGCAGCCCTCGGATGGGCCCTCGCTCTCAAAGAGCCGGGATTCATCGAGCTGCTCGTGCCTGAATCCATAATTGCTACGGTCGAAGAAGGCAGGGTGTGGTTCGATCACCTGCATACGATAGCACCGATGGCGTCCGGTTGGCTCATGACGCACAACATTTCGGTGACGTTCCTCACCATAGCAGGGGGCATCACATTCGGGTTGGGAACCGTGTACCTGCTGGCTCTCAACGGATTGCTTCTCGGGGTTATCGCTGCGCTCTGTTTCGAGCACGGACTTTCTCTCCCGTTCTGGGCTTTCGTACTGCCCCACGGCAGCCTTGAGCTCTCCGCTATCTGCATTGCCGGTGGAGCAGGGCTGATGCTCGGTCACTGCCTCGTGGACCCGGGTCCTTACAGGCGAGGTGAGCTGCTTGCGGTCCGAACCAAGTCTATCGGGACCCTGGCGCTTGGCTGCATCCCTCTCCTCGTGTTGGCAGGGCTCATCGAAGCGTTCTTTTCACCAACGCCGCTGCCGCAATGGCTGAAATTCGCGTTTGCGACGATATCTTTCGGATCGCTCGTGACGTACATCGTTCTCGTCGGGCGCACGGACAAGCGGGATCTCGGAGCCACACCAGAGTGGAACGTTGGAAGAGCTCTGATGACCCGCTCCGGTCAGATTTCTTGAATCAGGAGGCGCTCTCTTTTGGCTGAGAAGTGCGAATACTCGAGACTCACTCTTCCCAACGATCGCTCCTATGTGGACGTAGCGGCAGCGTACGTGAGAGCGGTCGCAGTGAAGATGGGGTTTGACGAAGAGGATATTCGGAGCATAGACGCTGCAACCCGGGAGGCTGTCTCCAACGTCGTGGAGCATGCATTTGAACCGTGGGAACGCGCGGAGCTCGAGGTGTCCTGTGAGCGGGTTCCCCTTGGCCTGAAAATCGTAGTCAAGGATAAAGGCATGCCGTTCGATCCTGGCACAGTTCCAGAATGTGAGGTGGATCCGTCGGAGGGCCCAGGCCCCGGGTGCGGTGTGTTCGCGATGAAAGAGCACATGGACGAAGTCTCCTTTCACAACCTGGGTCGGGACGGCAAAGAGAGCGTGCTGGTGAAGTACCTGAGGAACCGGGACATCACGGACTACTTTGAGGCGTGCGAGCTCGAACCCTTTGTCCCTGAGCTGCCCGAAAAAAGGGACCCCGGCCCGATCGTGGTGAGGGCCATGCAGCCCTCGGAAGCAGCGGAGGTCGCTCGATGCATGTACCGTGCGTACGGCTATTCCCACACATTTGAAAGCATGTATTATCCCGAGCGCATAATGGACCTCAACGAGCGGGGTGAAATGTACTCAGCCGTGGCTGTTACCCGCGACGGTGAGGTGGCAGGACACGCGGCGCTGTTGAAAGGGAATGCAGGCGCGAGAATAGGTGAGACAGGGTTGGGGGTGGTTAAACCGGAATTCAGAGGACATGGGATTTTCGGGCTCCTTGAGGATCACATGATCGCCAGAGGGAAAGAGGAAGGGCTCCTGGGCCTGTACGGAAGAGCAGTAACGAGCCACACCTATTCCCAGCGAACGGGACACAGCCACGGCGTGAACGACTGTGCCCTGATGGTGGGCCTGGTGCCCCAAACAGCCTGGTTTCGCGGCATCGCTGAGAAGCTCACCCAACGGGAATCCATCGTGGCTCACTTCAAGTACCTCGGTCCTCCCGAACCGGTTACCGTGTATGCGCCTGGCCGGCACGAAGCTATCATCCGGCGTATCTACGAGAACATTCAGGGGGCGGTGAGGTACGGTTCGGCTCCGGAGATGGACGAAAGCTCTCTCGTGGGCGCTCCTCTGATCAAAACGCAGGCATCCAG
Source organism: uncultured Syntrophaceae bacterium (assembly GCA_964477215.1). Taxonomy (GTDB): domain Bacteria; phylum Desulfobacterota; class Desulfomonilia; order Desulfomonilales; family Desulfomonilaceae; genus JBFMDN01. Next base: position 15,732 of record CAYZET010000023.1, read on the forward strand.
CACCATGAGCTTTGCTCGTATGGACGTCGAGGCGTACGGACAGGGCGTGGTGAATCTTGTGAGGACCAGGTTACGCGAGCTGCGCGTCAAGCGGTTCGACGTAATCCACTTGTATTTGAATCTTTTCGATCCAGCCACCGCGGTGCTCACCCCCCGGTTCGAGGAGCTCGGATTCTTCTTTTGCGGGATCCTTCCAGGGGCTCTTCCCGGGGACGCGCTGATCCTGCAGTATCTCAATAATGTGTTCATCGACTACGACAAGATTCAGGTCGCTTCCGAGATGGCCCAGGAGCTTGTGTCCTATGTGAGGTCCCTCGATCCGAACCAGCCGGAGAGCCTGGCCCCATGAGAATAGGGAAGGGCGCTTCGCGAATCGCCTCTGCCGGCCGATCCAGGGGATTCGTATCCCGAGCGTTTTGCCGATGGCGTGATTTCGTAGCGCCCGCGTCTCGCCGGCATTTTCGGGAGGGTTGAAGAATCACCGGCAAGATGCCGGCGCTACGGTGGTGAGATCGTCTACTAAGATACTCTTTCCCGCTTACCTCTTGCCGAACGCTCCGGTGATTAGCTCTGCCCAGCCGTCGTCACCTGGCTTTGGAGGCGGAGGGATGTGAGGCTGGCTCTTGATTTCGGTGCGACGACTCAGACCGAACAAGAGGCTGAGCTCTCGGGTGATGGGCGTGTCGCGAAAGTCCACGAACCGAAAGAGCCATCCGAGGTTGAGATCCCAGAAATCGCTCTTCATGGGAATCAGGCAGGGGACCTTGAGGTGGCTCCCTTTGGCAAGGCTCCAGGAATAGTCGGCAAAGGGCCAGAATAGATACCTGGCGGCAACGAGGTTGCCCTTTCTGTAATGCTTGTGGACCTTGCTCATCATCAGGAACGATTGCTCGGTCACCACGTCTTCGCCCTGCACCGAGATGTACCCCTGTGAGTCCTTGGTCGTGGTCGCTTTTCGCCAATCCTTCTTGTAGGAATACAGAAACAGGAGGCTTAGCTCGTCGATTCCCCCGCCACTCCCGTACGTGATGAGAGGACGAAGGCTGTACCGGGTGTGGCCCGAACGATAGTGGTGGTAATACGATACAAACGGCCAGAGGATGTGCGTGGTACAGGAGTACGCATCGTTCTCGGTCACGTACAACGGAAAAGGAAGCGCCCTGTACGAATACGTCTGGTCGGTTCCCGGATACTTGTCGATCCATTGAAAGAACGGCCACAGGACGAACCGGTTGAAGTAATCGTTCCTGATCGCATCTCTTCCCAGGATCGGCCAGATCTTGAAGGAAGATCTACCCGGACTGTTCGCGTACGTTCCGATGGGCCAGAGGAATCGAATGGATCGTGCGTCGTCGTCCGTGCTCTCGTAGTACAGGGGGAACAGAAAGAAGAAATTCTTGTCCACACCCCATCGCCGGTAACTGTACCCGTAGAAGGGGAAAAATCCCCAGTATGTCTGGCCCAGATCCGACCTTCCGTTGTACAGGGTGAGACACCTCGAGGAGCCATCGAATGGAGGTATCTTCGACCAGCGGCTTTCAAAGAAGGGTTGAAATTTGAGCTTGCTCCAGAGCGCCGATTCTTCCCGGAACCCGAACGGATAAAGGAAATCCACCCGATCGTACAAACCCGGGACTTTGGTGTAATAAAACAAGGGCGGAATTCCCCACCCTTCGCCGAGCGTCCAGAGGTTGGACGGCGCTCGAGGATCGATCCGTCTGATGTTGAGATCTGGAGGTATGGCGAATAGGCTGCCCGGGGTGGTGAGACGGAGAAACTGGTACGCAGAGGCTTCTGCTGGGCTCGGGGACAGAAGCACGTGCGCCACGGCCAGGAAGAGGACTAAGTACAGGATTTCATAAATACGGTCGCGTATTCTGCCACGGCTCGTGAGGAGACTTCCGCTCTGAAAGAGCGCCCGTTGAGTAGTCCCGTGAGACGCGGGACTCGACGCGCCATGACAGCCAACCGACCCTGAAAGGGTCGACCAACAGGTTTCCCCTCGCCTGGTATCGGCACCGGTCATGAATGGGTCTTGGCTCTCGGTCATTTCTATGGTGGACCCCTCCAGGGTCCTCGTTCATCTGTTTTCTCATTCCGTGGGTTGAAACCCATGCCGGTTTCATGCCGGCGATTCCTTACCTGAAGACCGAACCCAGGATGATAGCGAGGGTGCTCACGGGGGTGGCCTCTGACACGTCTTCCGCCGTTTTGTTCATGTTTCGGATCGCCCGGCGGGCTTCATAGTATAGCTCTGGATCGTTGATGAGGCGTCCCACTGCACCGGGACCGTACTGGATGCGGTTCGAGAGCTGCCGAAATTCCCTCACGAGGCCCTGGGTTTCCCGGTAGAGCTCATCCTCGTTTACGAGCTTTCCGAGTGTGCCTTTTCCTGTCTTGATGTCCTTGGCGATGGCTTCGAAATCCGATGCTACCTTGTCGAGCTTGTTGCCAGTCTTTTCCATAGACCGGGAGAACCGCTCCATCTCATCCACGGTTCGATTGATCTTCTGGTCGTTTCTGGCCACGAGATTGTTGAGCCGTGTGAATGTACCCTCCGCGTTCTCGATGGTTGCGGAGATTTTGTCCTTGTTCCGCTCCAACAGCTCTTTGATATCCTTGAACACTGCGCCCGAGTTCGACAGAAGCGCGTCGAACTTCTCCGACCCCTTTTCCTCAATCACCTGTCTTCTCAATTCCCTGGTGACCACCTTGAGGTCTTGGGATATGACCTCCATGTTCTCCATGACTCGCTCGGTATCCGCGGGTTCGCTCACAATGGTGAGCTGCTCCCCCTCTTTCAACTTCCGGGCATTGGGTCTACCAGGGCTGATCGCTAGATACTTTTCGCCGATCAGACCCTTGCCCCTCAGGTGGACGCGGGAATCCACAGGGATTTTCCCCCTGTACTCCTCCCTGAGTGCCATGGTGACAACTGCCTTGCCGGTCTCCGCGTCAAAGGAAATATCCTTGACCGCGCCCACCTTGATGCCGGCCATCTGGATTTGCGAGCCTTTTTCCAACCCCTGGACGGAATCGAAGCGCGCGGTGAGGATGAACTGTCCTTCTTCACCGAATCTCAGTATGCGAGTCCATGTGTAGGCAAAAATGAGCACTACAGCCAAGAAGAAGAGGCCCACTTTCGCTTCCATGGAGAATTTGCCCATACGCAGCAACTTTCTTTCCTAGTCTATAGTCAGCGGGCCTTCGATAGCCCCTGAGACGAATTGTCGCACAGCAGGATCGGAGCTCTTTCGCACCTCGTCGGGTGTCCCATGAAACGCGATCGTGCCGTCTATGAGAAACATCACCTCGTCGGAAATACTCATCGTGCCCTGAACGTCGTGGCTTACGATGACATACGTGACAGCTCGCTCCGCATGGGTCTTCTCGATGAGCCTGTAAATGACCGCTTTGGTGATGGGGTCTAACCCTGCGGTAGGCTCGTCGAAAAACACGATTTCCGGGTCCATGGCCAAAGCTCGTGCGAGCGCCACGCGTTTCCGCATTCCTCCAGACAATTCAGCCGGCAACTTGTCCTGGTGATTCCTCAGTCCGACGTTTGCGAGTCGATCGTCTACGATGCGCTGGATCTCGTCCTCGTTGAGCTTCAGATGCTCTCGCAGCGGGAAGGCGACGTTCTCTTTCACCGAAAGGTAGTCGAACAGAGCGCCTTCCTGAAAAAGCACGCCAAAGCCCCTTCGTATGCGATTCAGCTCCGAGGCTCTCATACCCACGATATTGTGCCCCTTGATGTAAATGGCCCCTCGATCCGGTTGCTCCAACCCGATCAGATGACGAAGGAGCGCCGACTTTCCGGCGCCGGACCGGCCCATGATAGAAGTAACTGAACCACCTCGAATGCGGGCATTCACACCATTCAGCACCTGTTGCTCGCCGTATCGGCGGTACACATCCTCCAGGACGATGATGAACTCAGAGCCGCCTTTCACGTCAGGTGCCTTTGAACATCAGGGTCGTCATGACGTAATCCATGACCAGCACAAGCACGGAGGAAAGGACCACGGCCTTGGTTGTAGCGATGCCGGCTCCTCTCGCGCCGCCAGTCATATAGAATCCCTTATGGCAAGCCACCACTGACATCAGGAGGCCAAACACAACCGCCTTGACCACGCCGTGGACGATGTCCTCGGCTACCACATAGTCATGTATCCCGGCCATGAAGGCTCCGGGGTCGATCGCGAGATATTTCGTGCAAACCCCGTATGCTCCCACCATGCCGGAAAAGCTGAAAATCACCGCAAGGAGCGGCACGCAGATCAAGGAGGCCACGATTCTCGGCGTCACCAGGAACTGGATCGGGTCCACTGCCATGCTAGTGAGAGCATCTATTTGCTGGGTATTGCGCATGGCGCCGAGTTCTGTCGTCATCGCGGATCCAACACGACCGATCACCATGAGGCCTGTGATTACGGGTCCAAGCTCACGAGTCAGGGCCAACGCCACCGTTGCGCCGACGAGCGATTCGGCCCCGTATCTGTGAAGCCCGTTGTATCCCTGTAAAGCGCTCACCATGCCGGTAAAGGCTCCGGTCAGCACGATCAGGAGCGTGGACTGAGCGCCCACGAAATCCAATTGCCTCATGAGCTCACGGTACCGGAAGGGGGGGCGTACGAGCCAAACGCAACTCCACACCAACAGCATCACCATTCCGCCCATTTGCTCGAGAAACACGCGGACAGGCAACACCATTCCGGATGCCATGGATCCGACAAACCGCACTACACTCAAGAGGTCAATCCTAGGTTAATCTCCAAACTACAGGGCGGAGCTCCGTCCACCCAATACATTCAATCGGTGGAGCGCTCTTGAGCCAACCCCAGGGTACCGGCTCCACCCGTCAGCAGCCCAGCGAGCTACCGCACGCGGGACACACCGTCTCCCGAGCCACGGTAGACGCAATAATCAGTTACCCTGCGAAGGGGTTTTGGCGTCCGTATTCTAATTCAGCTATTTAAGAAATGTCAATATCTTTCTGATAAAGTGAATTATTCAGGGCGTCCATTTACATCAGGGAACAACAACGGAAGAATACTCCGAATCCGCCTCGCGTCAGGAAAAGGGGTCAGGACTTGCTTCTTGAATCGACTCAGGGGGAACACGCGTCATCACCAGGCGGCTCGAGAGAACCGTTTGCCCGGGAGCGCTTCAGCGTTTGACAGCTCGAGAGAACCGCGGCTGCCTCATCCTTGATAATTTTCACGGGTGCTCTTTTCTGCGTCTTTGCAGACATTGTGGCGCGTGATAACACGAATATATCTTGGGCGGGAACCGTAGGGCATCTCTGGCCCCGTTACCCTTGAGTGATTGGGAGCGTTCGGCGGAAAAGGAGAACGGCAAGAAAAGGCCCGCCCCTCGTCGCTCCAGCCAGGATCGGGGTCCCTGCAAAGGCCCTTGGTTCGCAGCTCGCACGAGGCGGAACGCATGGGGTCGAAGCGCCACAGTCTTGCGGACTCCAGAAGTGATTCGCGCATGTGGTTTAGCAGCCTTGAACCAGGTGATGATATCGCCTGAGCTTCTGAAACAGATCAAGCAAAGGATAGTCACGACGTGAAGTATCGTCTATACGTGGACGAGGTCGGAAATCCCGACCTTGAGAGTTCGGACAACCCGAACCACCGCTTCTTAAGCCTCACGGGTATAATCCTGGACTTGGCCCATATGCAGGCTCTTGTGCATCCACAAATGGAAGCGCTCAAAACAAGGTATTTTCTTTCGCATCCCGATGACCCTGTGATTTTCCACCGGAAAGAAATGGTCAACGCCAAGCCGCCGTTCGAGTGTCTCCGTGATCCGCAAGTCCGTGATCGATTCGATGCGGAACTGTTGGCACTTATGGACAAGAGGGAATACAAGGTCTTGACGGTGTGTCTGGACAAGAAGAACCACAAGGAAACGTACACCACGTGGCGTTACGACCCGTACCACTATTGTCTGGCCGTCCTTCTGGAAAGGTATTTCTTTCTTTTGAATCGCCTGGGGACAGTTGGGGACGTTATGGCCGAGTCCCGAGGAGGAAAGGAAGACAAAAGGCTGAAGGCATCCTTTCACCGACTTTGGGAGAAAGGCACCGAGTACCGGACACCCGAGGAATTCCAGAAGGTTCTGACGAGCAGTCAGCTCAAGATAAAGAGCAAATGCAACAACGTGTGCGGGCTGCAGTTAGCGGATCTGATCGCTCATCCGAGTCGCAATGAAATTCTCTCGGAGCGCGGATTTCTGAAGCGGGAACTCGCTCCTTTTTCCCAAAGGGTTGTTGAGATTCTCCAGGGCAAGTACGACCGCCAGGGCAATCGAGTATTTGGAAAGAAGTTCCTGTAACAGGAAAAGGCCCTTTCGGGCCTCGATGGCATTAGCCATCCACCTCCGGTATTCCGGATTGCTTATAACCTAGTGCACAATTGGAGACGAGTCAAGTAATCTCACGGGGTCACCTCACACGTCTCATGGGACACCCTCTGTTTGTTGCCCCAATTCACAGAAAAAATTCCCCATGGCCAGTCCACGGAGAATCGCGATTGCCCGCGAGCGCCCTACCGCCTGACCCTCGCATCACAGGGCTTTGACTCTGCAAGGAACGAATCGGTGCAACGGCGTGGCTGCGATCGGATCTCTATTGGTGTTCATCGTGAGACGATTCACATTGGCCCCATGTTTTCGACCTGCATGAACGAGCCCGAATCCGTGCGGCATTATCACTTGACCCGGATGGGCGGTATCGGTAACTTGCAGCTCAACATCCTCCGCTCCTGCGTCGGTCGTTATTCTGACCATTCGGCCGTCTTCAAGCCCCAGAGACGCGGCATCATCAGGATGCATCATCAGCGTGCAGACTCTCGTCTTTCCGTCGTTCCAGGCTGGGTCTCTCATGATTGTGTTGGCGTTGTAATCCATATGTCGGCCTGCAGCGAGTATGAGGGGATACTCGTCAGTCATGGCAAGAGCAATCTCTTCGCTTTCAACGTCGATGCCCTGGACACCTTCCACCAGTTCCGGGATCAGGAGGCATATGCGCTTGTCCTCGGTGCGTACCTGGTCCAGAGGCTTGGTGGGGTCGCACTTGCCTATCCAGACTCCCTCGGGGTGCTCGAGAATGGATCTGAATATTTCTTCCCCCATGGCTGGCCCGGGATTGAAGCCGGCACGCGCTGCATTTTCCCGAAAGGACTGGGGTGCTACTTGCAGCATGCCCCAAAGTTGAGCAAGGCTTACTGAGCCGAGAGCCTTCCCTAGGGTCTTGCCAAGGATGAACGGCAGAGACTTCATCGCACGGGGCTCGCTCTTAGCAAAGGCCAGAAGCTCCATGCCATAGCTCATGCGGTCTCCGAACGCAGCGTCGTAGAGGGTTTGAGGGATTTCTGGGACCAACCCTAAACGGTCAGCCAGGCGCGTGAGGATTTCTCCTTCCTCGATGCATTCCCCTTCAGCCTTGACCACAGGACGCCGCATCTGGAAATAGATCTCAGGGAAGTTCCAGGAGAAAAACGTTCCATCCCACTTCTCATAGGCAGATGCGGCTGGGAGCACATAATGAGCCAGGCTGGCCGTTTCCGTAAAAGCCACGTCCACGACTACCAAGAGATCGAGAGCCTGAAAAGCCGTCTCATACGCGGTGGTATCAGCATAGGATCGCAAGGGATTTGAGCCACTCACCCACACCGCGCGCAGCCGATCCGGCCGTTCTGCCAGGATCTCCTCGGGCATGACGTTGGGCGGAAATACGCCCATAATTGCAGGAAAATTGGTAGCCGTGGTACGCCAAGTCCTTGGATCGCGTTCATCGGAATGCGCTCCTATGGGCATAAGGTGCCCCGGTATGAAATTGCCGCCCGGCACTCCTATGCGCCCACAAATGCCTAGCAGGATCAATTCCAGATAAGACGAGATGGTGCTGTGCCTGCCCATGAGTATCCCGAGATCGGAGTGGCATGACCACTTCCGCGTGGCCAACAGCCGGGATACTTCGTAAACCTGTTCATAATTGAGCCTGCAAAGGCTGATTGCCGGACGAGGATCAAATTCCAGGAACCATGGACGAATGGACTCGAAACCACTCAGATGAGCCTCAATGTAGTCGTCTTTTTGCCAACCTTCTCTGAGAATAATGCTTATAATTGACTTCAAGAGCAGCGCGTCCGTACCGGGTCGAATCGCCAGGTGAATGTCCGCCCTTTGAGCCGTTTCTGAGCGTGTGGGATCGATCACCACGAGCAGCTTGTCCGGGTCTTCGGAAATCCTCTTCAGGTGCCGTCGAGCCTGCGGCATTTGGTGGCTCATCCAGCCGTTCCAACCCAGTGCCAAGAGCATGTCCGTTTCGTGATGGTCAGGGATGGTGCCCAAGTACTGTCGCCCCAAACCCCTTCCGTTCACCCAAAAATAGCCCGTCAACTCCTGGGCCAGTGGGCTGTAATGATAGTGCGATCCCAATCCTCGGAGAAACCTCACCCCAAAGGCTGCTTCAAAATGGCATCCCTGGCCGCCTCCTCCCATGTACGC
>CAYZET010000024.1:0-17008 GCA_964477215.1 uncultured Syntrophaceae bacterium
AAGGCCAAGAAGGAGGAGTTGCCCGGCTGTGTTCATCGTTTGCTTTACCGATTCCCTCTTTCTGCCTGCGACGCGACTGGCAAATCCCAACAATGGCGACCCCGTTGCCCTGAGCTGCTGCTCGCAGCTATCGCCTAACCCCTTGTTGGGAGCACACTTGGCTAGCAGATCGCGGTATATTTCCACTCCCCTCCTGAAGCCCGCGGCTTCGCGCGGTGACGACAAATCCGAGATCCGTTCATAATTCTTGTTCAGGAGGCTATTGGCCCTCTCCATGTTATACCCTGCCGACGACAGAAAAATGGAATCGCCATACAGGAAATAGTTTTTCTCGAAGCGGCGTGCCTCCAAAACCGCCTCTTCCAATTTGTTAAGATCCTCCAGGTAACTGATCTTCGATTCCAGTTGATGGATAAAATAATAGCTCCCTGCTACGGTTGCCGCCATAAAGAGGTACGACGCTATCGCAGCAATGATCGCTTTGTGACGGATACTCAACCTGGCCTTGATCATGAAAACTCCGCAGGAAGCCCTTTCATTAACTAGACTGTACGACTCGATTGTGCAAGACTTGTTCCATCGAGCCGGCGCGTCGATCCCTGGGGTTTGCCGTATAATATGGCGTGGTTATGGAGCCTCCCGAGATTGATCGTGATTACTGGGCTGCGGTCCCTGCTGCGGATTGCAACAGACGGTCCCCGCTTTGGGAATGTCACTAATTTCAGATCGTTATTACAATATGTTAGCTCACATTTCGCGTCTGTTGCACTATGCAACACTCCTTGTCCTTGGGTATCCCAAGCAGCCCTTGATTGGCCGCCTTTGTCCTCATGGAGACGGTTCCACCGAGATCCTCTGTTGCAGTATGCAACACTTCCTGAGGTTTTTGCAACGGACTGGCAACTACTTGACATCGCCATCGAATCCTGTCCTCGGATCGCCCCGCCGTTCCTCTAAGAAACAGGCACCGCCACGATCCAGCTTGACATTCTGGTCTCATTCCAAAGGGTTACTCCACCGAAATCTCATGGCACAGAACTTGGTAACACGCGAGATGGAGGTGGCCATGCAGAAGATCAGGGACAAAATTGAACGATTATTGAACGCCATCACCTTTGCAGAGGCTGGTGATTACGTGGCAGCGAGGCAATTCCTGGCAGAGGCCGACAGCACGGAGACGAACAAGCCTGGAGGAGAAAGAGCCGAAAATTGTGTGGGGCTCGATCCTTCGAGCATCAGGGAGGTAAAGAAAGAGCTATCGCAATTCGACACCGTGCACTTTGGGGCCATAAAGGACGCTCTCGCGTCTTTGGGTGATCATAAGCGGCTGTCTGCCGTCCTCCTTGCCACGAACGGGGATTCTGTTCAGGTGAAAAGCCTCTGTTATGCAGTAAGCTTGACCAAGAGGCTGGATGCGCATCTTGAAATATTGCAGGTGGTGAGCAACCCGTGCCAATCGGCTACCGTTCCCTCCACACCGAGGGAGATTAACGGAACGGAATCGACCGAAATTTCCATCCACCGCCTGTCGGACCAGGAATTACCTTGTCAGGTCACTCTTGCAACAGGAGATTTCGAAGACGCCATCGAGCTTTATTTAAAGTCCAAGAAACACATAGTGGTAATTGTGTACGATTCCATAGACAATTCAGCCGACAGGGCATCTGAGGATCAGCGGAGCAGACGCTTCGTCGAGGAGCTTTCTGTCCGACTGGCAATTCCTCTGGTAACCGTCACGACAAGGAGGTCAGGTCTTGTTTCTTGATCTGATTTATGTCTGCGACAGCTCATTATTCCACAGGGAGCAAGATAGCTCATCGGAAAAGGGAAGAGTCAATGAACAAAGCCAGACGCTCACCCCTTCCTGAGTGTGGACTCTCTTCTCGGACCAGGGAGAAGCCAACCAGCAATGGTCGATCCCCGCGTCCTGAGCCAGCGGTGTTGCTCTCCAGCACCTTTCGGGACAACATACGAGGGTCTTCTTGAGGTCAGAAAAATCACTTCTCACCCCGTAATACCCGCCCAGAGTCGAGGCGTCGAATAAAACTCAGAGATTCAGTCTGAGTGGCCTGGTCTTCTCGAAAGTCGCGGATCTTTCTTGACAAATCGAGGTCTAAATCTTTTGAATGCGGACAGGGCATTGCGCGTTTGTTTGCTCGGGGAATGGGCTCTTTCCGAGACTGCAGAATCGAGACAAAGGAGAGACGCGTATGAACACGCCAAAAATCATTGTTACCGCGTTAGTTGCACTGGCATTCGCTCTAAATATCCCGAGTGAGCTCTTGGCGCAGAGCGACCAAACAGTTCGCCAGATTCCACAGCCGAAGGGTGGCATCGCGACGGTTATTGGAGTGGATCAGCCCGAGAACTGCCTTCGAATCAGGAGCGGTCCTGGCACCTCATACGATGTGATTGGATGCGCCAACATGGGCGACCAATTGAATATTACAGGCGTTTGGACATCAAATGACTGGGCGCAACTCGCCAATAACGGCTGGGTTTACGGACCGCAGATCTATACGGATTTACGTCCCCCTCGTGCGGCCTATTCAAGGGGAGTGAGGTATGCTGTCAGTGAGGTGGTGACTCCGGACTACGATGATTGGTCGTACTTGCCGGATTATGGATATGATACGTACTGGTATGGAGGAATACCGATATTCTTTTATAATATCGGAGTATGGTACAGATTCCATCCCTGGTGGTGGCATCGTGGTCATCAGGCGTGGTGGTGGAAGGATGGTCATCGCGGCCGCAGGGCCTGGAACCCCACCGCATTCAAAAACTACGTAAGGGCTGGAACACACAAGCATTTTGTTACGAATCGTTCCAACATCCCTCATCTCAACAGGACCTGGAACGATCGGAGATTCACGACCAATCGCTCCAACGTCTCTTCCCTCAATAGGGGCTGGAACCAGCGGACGTTGACGACCACTCGCTCCAACAGCCCTTCTCTCAATAGGACCTGGAACGATCGGAGATTCACGACCAATCGCTCCAATACCTCTTCGGTGAATGTAAGCCGGCTCAATACCAACAGGTTCCCTTCAGAATCCTCAAACGCGATTCGCTCGCGAACTTTCTCAAGAGCGCCGACGTTCCGTTCCGGATCCGCAGGCGGGTTTCGCTCGCCAAGCTTCTCAAGTCCGCGTACGTTCCGCAGCGGTAGTGTGGGTGGTGGTCAGGTTAGTGGGTTCGCGCGTTCAGGAGGCTTCAGCAGTGCCCGGATGGGCGGCGGTAGCTTCCGTTTCGGTGGCGGCGCTGTGGGCCGTATGGGTGGAGGACGCAGATAATAAGCGAAGGGGTGAGGTCTTGTTTCTTGATTTTGTCTGTCGCCAATGACCGCCGATGACTAGGCAACCCGAAGTCGAGCTTTCTGGATCGCTTCATGATCTGGAAGTCTGACTGAATGTGCGGGTTGAGCTGTTTCCTTAATGATGTCACAAAAGGGGGGTATTTCTGGCCGTCTTCCGGGATGCGGTGGACATCAATGAGAGGAAGCCGGAAGCAGGACCCCAGAGGCAGGAGGATGAAGTACTTGTTTCAGACGCTGTTTAAGTCGATAGTGGTGGAGATGCCCCGTATGTCCTCGGGCTATTTCCGTACATCCTCCTGGACCGGGCTCCGATCGGGATTGGTAATGACCCGGGGCTCATGCATTGCTCTACAGGAAGCACGTTAGTGTGGCGAGGAGGAGAAAAGTCAACCGACAAGACTCTGTTCCCTTATTCTAGGCCGACCAGCCGCCGAGCATAGACCAAACGAGCCAAGACGTCGTCACGTTCCAGCCAAGGATAGCCTTCTAAGATCGCGTCAATCGTGTCCCCCGCTGCCAACATACTGAGGACGTGTTCGACGGCAAGCCTGCGCCCCCGGATTATCGGCTTTCCTCCAAAAATGCGAGGATCGACGGTTATACGTTGCAAGAGATTTTTCTCGTCCATAGGCGACGTTCCTCCTACTCCCCGATGAGCAGGATACCTCTGCAGAAAACCAAAAAGTCAAAAAACAAGTCCTGACCCCATTTCCTAGAGCTTTGCCAGTGCCCCCTTGAGCGTGTTCACCGCCAGGTCGGCACAGTGTGTGTGCTCCACGGGCATGCCATCAAGGTACGCGATGAGGTCCGCCGATGTGACGGATTTGGCCTTCGACACAGAGAGTCCCTTTACCATGCACGTCAACGCGCTTGCGCAGGCAATGGTAGGCCCGCAGCCGTCGGTCACGAACCCGATCCGCTCAATATGGCCGTTGTCCAGACCGACGTATATGCCTATGGTGTCGCCACAAATTCCGCTCATGAACGTGTAGGAATCATACTTCTCGGGCTCGCCGTAATTCCTCGGTTTCTGAAAATGGTCGATCACCTTTTGTGAATAGATCTTACGAGCCTCGGCAAGAATCAGCCCCTCAATATCGTCAAACACTTCGTTCTCGTTCGCCATCCTGTCCTCAGTCTTTACATCTGTTTTCTGCCGAACAGCAGTCGGCTTGTCCACTGTTGCGAATTGAACATGGCCGCAGTCAGCATGTCAGCAACCGGCGATCCATTTTCGCGCACACATGGAACGCAGAAATGCCTATCCTCCACAAGTCGGGGATGGACCGCTGAATTGTGGTGCGCTCCCGGACCGAGACACGTCATCTCACGAGGCCATTTCTTCACCCGCTGCCGCCATACATCTCAAACCATGTTCAAAGGCCGCGGTTATCATACTCCTGTTTCGACACCCAGTTCAAGGGCCCTCCGTTGCGGCCGTCCACACTGAGATACCTACCTTTCGGGCTCGCGTCAAACCTTTCCGCAGCAACTCCCCGGCACACACCCTTGGTCCGACGGAGCCCCTCCGCAGCAGGTCGAGCCTACCGGATGGGCCTTTGTGCCTTGCACCTGCGGCGGGGCAGGCACGGACAGCCGGGATTCCAGAGAGGCGCTTCCACAGGACTTGCAGGTGAGGTCGTCCGAGTTCCTTCCGATGCCGACGAGAAATTCGTTCACGGCTCCGCATTCCTTGCACGTGTATTCGTGAATAGGCATAACAATCCTTTCTCTTGGTAAATTCCTCTCTCGTGCATCACTCACGAGCATTGATGACGCTTTCGAGGTGGTCCGCTCGCTGATAGTTTTCCACCTTCATTGTCACGTGATCGACCCCCGCCACCCCTTCCACGCTCTGTTTAATTGAATTTGCGAGGGCATACGCGAGGGGACAGACGGGAGATGATGGGCGAAAGGTGAGACTTACCGCACCGCCTTCCGCCACGTGAATGTCATGGACGAGGTCCATCCTGGTTACGCTCAGGCCCGTTTCCGGGTCGATCACTTCACAGAGAGCACTCTCAATCGCTTGCTCGAGATTTGTCCTTTCTCCCATGGGACACCTCCTATTGCAGCGCTATCTCCGAGAGCCGATCCCACGATGCTCTTATGCATCGGGCAGCTACGCTGTCTCCCTGCTCCACGATGCTGCGCTTGGAAACCATCGCGCGGATGACCTCTTCATCGTACAGGATGCGCCCAACAAGGTCGGTGCCGGCCTCTCGAGTAAATCCTTCGATTCGGTCCGCCACCTCAGGCTGGATGTCCGCCTTGTTCAGAATCACCGACGCGGGTATACCGAACCCCTTCACCAATTGCACCGCCCGCTCCAGGTCATGGAGGCCGGACAGCGTCGGCTCGGTCACGATCACCACGTGGTCCGCGCCCGTAATCGACGATATGACTGGACACCCTACTCCCGGAGCACCATCCACCAGGATGAGCGACTTGTCACGTTGCTTCGCGAGCACTCGTGCTTGATTCCGGACCAGGGCAACGAGCTTGCCGGAATTCTCTGCTCCAGGAACGAGAGCCGCATGAACCATCGGTCCAAACCGGGTTTCCGAGATGAACCACCGGCCGTTGAGCGGCTCGTCGAGAGCTACGGCTGACTCCGGACACACATGGAAGCACACCGCGCAGCCTTCGCACGCCATCGGGCGGACGACGAAATCGTCTGATATAGCATCGAAACGACAGGCATCTCTACACAGTCCGCACCGGATGCACTTCTCTTGGTCGATACGAGCCACGCAGCCCCCTCGAAACTCCTCTTCCGAAAACACTTCCGGGTGTACAAGTATGTGAAGATCTGCGGCGTCCACATCACAGTCCGCGAGAACTTTTTGTCGCGCGAGGCACGCAAATGCGGCAGTAATCGTTGTTTTTCCGGTTCCTCCCTTGCCGCTGATTATCACTAGTTCCTTCATAGCCGCGCCTCTCTCCGCACACGTCCCCTCGAGGTCACTACCTCACCGATGTGCGCGATCATATCCGCAAGAATCTTCCCATACTCCGGTGCGGTTGCCACGAGAACATTTCCTCGCGCATAGCCTTCCGCTATCCTCCTGTCATGTGGTATCTCCGCGAGAATCGGAATCCCTTCCTCGCGGCAGTATTCCTGCACGCTCTCGTCCCCAACCCCTGCCCTGTTGATGACCACGCCGAGTGGAATGCCAAGCTCTTTGACCGCCTCAACGGCTATCTTGAGATCATGAAAGCCGAACGGAGTGGGTTCCGTCACCATGATGATGTAGTCCGATCCAGTCACCGTGTTTATCACTGGACAGGACGCGCCGGGAGGGGCATCCAGAATCGCTATCCTTGCAGGGTTGATCTTTGCCTTTACTGCCCTAATGAGCGGCGGGGACATGGCCTCACCGATCTTCAGCAGGCCATGGACGAATTGGACCGGCCCGCAGGTCCCTGTCTCTATTACGCCCAGCTCCCGAGGCTGCTCTGTGATAGCCTTCTCGGGGCACAGCAGTGAGCAGCCCCCACACCCATGGCACAACTCAGGAAATGTGAGCACTTGCTTGCCGATGGGGAGGATCGCGCTGAACCGGCAAACTTCTCCGCACGTTCCACATACCGTGCATTTCTGAGAGTCGACAACCGGTACCGGTAATCCTACCGACTCGGAGCTTGTGATAACCGGCTTCATGAGTACGTGGCAGTTCGGCTCTTCCACGTCGCAATCGATCAGTTGGGCCCGGTCGGCAAGTACCGTGGCCAGACTGGTTGCAACCGTAGTTTTTCCCGTCCCGCCCTTTCCGCTCGCCACACTAACAATCATTGTTTGTCTATCCTACGTTTCCGTATAGTGTCAGAGCCAAGGCCTTCCAATGTACTTCCGGACCTGGCACGATTCAGGTCGCGTCCACCCATCATCGAGAGACGAAACAGTTCCCTCGATGGTGAACACAAGCACGCGAAATCGAGCGCTCCCGATCGGCTTCCGAGAGATCATGCGGTCTTGCGTTGGGAGTTGACGAGGTAGTCTTTCAGAGCCTCCTGGAGCGTTCCTGCAGCCAGGGTCGCGCAATGCCGGTGATCCTCCGGGAGCCCGCCCACCTCGTGTTCTATGGCCACATAGTCGATGTCTGCTACTTCTTCGGGGGTCTTGTTAAGAGCCAACCTTGCTGCGGCAGCACCGCATGCGCTACTCATGCCACACCCGTCAGTCCAGTACTTGGCGTCCACCACGCGATCGTACCGAAACTTGAGGGATATTTTCATCGCATCGCCGCACTTGCCCCTCAGGCACGCGGTGGCATCGGGCACGTCAATGGTACCCTTCTCAGGGTCTTGCCTGAGTTGATACCACACCCATGCCCCTACAACTGCTGCCATCACGAGTGCAGACATCAGTATGGAACCCAGCGAAGGCAAGCTCAGCCACGAAAGATCACTCAAACCCTTATCCTCGCGAATTGATTGTCTGCTGGGCGTCTGGTGCTGCGGGCAATCGTTCATCTCCCCCGCAGCGTCCCGTCCGCCCGCACAAATTTACCAGTGTGCCTCCACGGTAGGCTGATCCGCGTAGCTCACCTGGTCATTCTGAAAACGCTCGATCGCCTGCCGAACACTACCGGACTGATCCACACCCACTTTAATTCCCGCAGCCTGCAGGGTACGAAACGCATTGGGCCCGCAGTGGCCGGTAAGCAGGACGTCGACACTCTTGTCTGCGAGCACCTTGGCTGCCTGTATCCCCGCTCCCTGCATTGCATTGATGTTTGCGGAATTATCCACGGTTTCCAACAACTTTCCGTCCTTGTCTGCGATGACGAAGTACTTGGCCCTGCCGAAGCGGGGATCGACCTGGGCATCAAGATCTTGCCCCATGGCGGTGATCGCTATCCTCATAGACCTGTCTCCCTGCGGTCGATCAGAATCGACCGCCGCCGCACACCTGATTTTCTTGGATAAGCTCGAGCCTGCCTTGCAAGAGATCCTGCACCACAGCCCCCACGGTTTCACCGTACGGACCATAATAGACCTCGATACCCGCTTGTCTGAACCCCATCAGCGGCCTCATTCCGATCCCGCCAACGATAATGGCATGCGCGCCACTCTGATGCAGAAGGTTTACCGGCCCCTGACATCCGCCCTGGACATGAGGAGGATTGTGAACCAGACTGACGTCCCTGACTTCTCCGTCTTCCACCTGGACGAGGGTAAATACGTCACAGTGACCGAAGTGTCCTGACCTAGGGGCTTCCAGTCCCCCCGGATGCATGGACGGTATAGCTACTGTCTTGTTTGCCATGAATATCGTTGTCTCCTCTCTATTCTATGAAGTAGGAATCATAAGCTTTTTCGTTTTGAGTACCGTGCTTCTACGCGGCTGAGACAGCCCCGCTCTCCAGCATCCCGCTGATCTGAGCAGCGAGGGATTGAAACGCCTTCGTGGAAACGGATTCCGGGTCCGCAACCGACGCAGGAGTCCCGGTATCGCCTCCGATGACCAGGGACGGATCGATAGGTATCGATCCCAGAAACGGAACACCCAGATCTCGGGACGCTTTCAGCCCTCCACCGCTCCGGAAGAGGTCTATGGAACCGTTGCAGTGCGGACAGATCAAGCCGCTCATGTTTTCCACAATCCCCAGGAGGTTCATCTCCACCGTCCTGGCGAAAACCACCGATTTGCGTGAGTCCAGCAGAGCCACATCTTGGGGAGTGGTTACCACGACCGCCCACAGTGGATTTCCAAGAAGTTGCGCTATGCTGAGGGGCTCATCCCCCGTTCCCGGTGGCAAGTCCACGATGAGGTAATCCAACGGGCCCCAGTTAACCTCGGCGAGAAATTGTTTGAATACTGTGTGCTTCACCGGACCACGCCAGATCACAGGAGTGTCCGGGTCAGGGAGCATGAAAGCCATGGACATGACCTTGATCCCCGTCTCCGAGACAATTGGCTCAATTCCAGCTTGCGCCCCCCCTGGACTCCTTCCTTCCAGCCCAAACATCTTGGGCACGTTTGGTCCGTGGACGTCTCCATCAAGTATGCCAACGGTCTTTCCTGCGTTGGCAAGAGCAACAGCCAGATTCACCGCAACGGTGGTCTTGCCTACGCCGCCCTTGCTCATCACTGCCACCCGGTGCTTGATCAGCCCCAGTCGAGAGGCGAGAAGCTCGTTCATGTGGCGCTCCTGAGTTGCAGCATCGCAGGAGGAGGCTGTCGCGCAGGTACCACACGAGCTATCACCCGAACATTGTCTGTCTTTTTCCATTTTTCCTCGGTAAGTGCTTCTTGTGCGCCATGTACGGCAACCCAAGAACCTATTTGTGCCCCTTGAAATCAATGTCAAGGCTGGCAGGGCCCCAAGTAAGACCTGGAGGCCGAGACAGTGGCCAATTCCTCTGCAAGCCTCACGGCGTGAACGGCTCAGCTTTCTTTCTTCTCGAGCTCGGCCAACCGGGCCTCCATTGCCGCTATTTCGTCTCGAGCCGCTGCCAGCTCATTTCGCAGCACATCGGCCTCATCGGCCACAGGTACAGACCGCCACGAGAACGGCCCCCACCATCCTCGACCGCCGAAGCAGCGACCTCTGCCCCCACCCCAGGGCACACCACCGCGGCCCATGCCACGCATGGCTCCGAAGAGCCAGAGCCGTCTTCCCACACTCACAGGTGAGCATCCCCCTCGTCCCCAGCCGGTTGCCGGGCCGCGACCTCCGGGTCCTGTTCTGTCAAGTCCTGGCATTACACTCACTCCTTTCTTGGAGACATGTTCGGGTCACCGGTCGTGAGAGCGTCCTCCTCCGAATCGTCCTCGTTTACAGGACAGACGCCCAGGCATCACGAAGCATGCATCCGAAATTCTTCCGGACCTGAGAGCAGCCAACACTTCCCACACATCTCCCGCGACCCATGGGAGCACGTTAACCTCGGCCTGCCGGATCAGATTTTCGAGGCAACCGCTGATGCCGCCGCAAACGAGAAGCTCGATCCGCAATTCCTTCAATCGTGCAACTCGACCGAATCGAGAGAGCGCGGTCCAGTCTTCCCGTGCAATGAGCCGGTCCTCGTCCTGATCATGAGCAATGATAAGCATGCTTCGGCAGCAATCGAAGACCGGTGCGACCCGCGTTTGATGTTCCGGAATGGCAACTCTCATGATATCACCCGAGGCGCTGGAAGCAATTTTGGTGCCATTTCGATCAATGATCATATCAAGTTGAAATTATGATGGTTTACCCGGAAGGCCGCCTGACACACGGGGAAGACGGTGCAGAATGCATCGATACTCCTCGCCGCTTTTTGCACTATCCCCTTCCCGACCTCTCCTCAATCGAGCTCACCAACTCAAGTCCCCCTCCCCGATGCTAACACATATCTAACAATAACCTGGCAATGCTCCAACAAACCGTTCCTAAGATGGTGGTCGAAAAGGGGCTTACGCAAGAGTACGGATTTCAAATGGGGTGAGAGAGGCATCGGCACTGTGGGGCGTCTGAAACCGAAGGTCCCGTCCGGTCCCGTGTTTCATCTCAACGGGAAATGGTATGTCGCCAACTCTTCTCTTCATCGTGATACTGATCTTGTCCGCGTCTGCATACTACCTCGGCGTCAGGCGTGCTTTTTCGGTGGCAGGAGGGCCAAAGGGGATCAGGAATCTCCACTCGCTTCCGTCCTATTACGGGTGGCTCACAGCGCTCTGGGTTGCGATTCCCACTCTGATGCTTTTCGGCTTCTGGCTGATGTTCGAATCCACGATCATCACACAGTTGGTTGTAGCGGGGTTACCTGCGGAGCTGAAAGAGCTTCCTGCCGATCGCATGACACTTGTGATAAATGATATCAGGAACTTGGTTGCCGGCAACATAACGTCCGACAAGACCCCGCAGTTGGAAGCGGCAGCCAGACATTACGAACATCTCATGGCCACGAGCCATCTGGCACTTGCGGTCGTGGCACTGGCAGTCGCAGTGGCAGGCGCTGCGGGAGTCTGGCTCCGGATAAGGCCGAATCTTCGAGCACGCAACCAAGTTGAACGGGTCCTCAAAGTGGTTATGATCGTCTGCTCTGTCATCGCGATTCTTACCACGGTTGGCATCATCGCATCGGTCCTGTTTGAGTCTATTCGCTTCTTCCAGCTCGTGCCTATAACAGAGTTCTTGTTCGGGTTGGAATGGAACCCTCAGATTGCAATACGAGCCGATCAGGTGGCTGGATCCGGGGCATTCGGAGCGATTCCCGTATTCGCGGGGACTGTGCTGATCTCGGCAATCGCGATGCTTGTGGCCGTACCCATCGGCCTTATGTCAGCCATTTACCTCTCGGAGTATGCGTCGAAACGAGTCCGGTCAGCAGCCAAACCGCTCATGGAGATCCTTGCGGGCATTCCGACGGTGGTTTACGGCTTCTTCGCCGCCCTGGTAGTGGCGCCTTCCGTTCGAGACTTTGGAGCGTCCATGGGTCTGAGCGTTTCATCGGAGAGCGCCTTGGCAGCCGGCGTGGTGATGGGGATCATGATTATCCCCTTCGTGTCATCGCTTTCCGACGATGTGATAAACGCGGTGCCTCAGTCGCTGCGAGACGGAGCCTATGCCCTGGGAGCGACGCAATCGGAGGCGGTGAAGCATGTGGTTATACCTGCAGCGCTTCCGGGAATCGTGGGAGGAGTCCTTCTCGCTGTATCGAGGGCCATCGGCGAAACCATGATCGTAGTGATGGCAGCGGGCCTAGCGGCGAACCTGACGGCCAACCCTTTTGCCACGGTCACGACGGTCACGGTGCAGATAGTCACCTTGCTGACAGGCGACCAAGAGTTTGACAACCCAAAGACCCTCGCGGCCTTTGCGTTGGGGCTGATCTTGTTCATCGTCACCTTGATATTGAATGTGATTGCGCTCTATATGGTGCGCAAGTACAGGGAGCAATATGAGTAGCTATCCTGGGCCTGCTCGCCGCACGGACATCAACGGAGAAACCTCTGTTCAGTCCCAGCGTGCTCTGGACATTGTTCGGAAGGGACTGCGCAAGAGATATCGTGCTGAGCGCCGATTCCGTATGTATGGCTTTGCAGCGGTCTTCATGAGTCTTCTATTCCTCGTCATTGTATTTGTCAGTATATTCTCAAAAGGGTATACGGCGTTCACTCAAACATACATCCAGGTACAGGTATACCTCGATCCCGCCCAGATTGACCGGGCAGCTCTGTCCGAAGGAAACTATCAAGGCCTGATAAAGGAATCTCTTCTCAAAGCATTTCCCGATGCGGATACCCGGCAATTGAAGCGCCAGCTCTGGGCTCTGGTTAGCCCCGGAGCAGCTTTTGAGCTTCGAGATATCGTGGTGAAACGGCCCGAGCTCATCGGACAGACGATTTCGTTGGCTATACCCGCGGATGACGACGTGGACATGCTCATGAAAGGGCACACGAGCCGCGAAGGTCCCGAGGAGTCCCGAAGATTGACAGACAAGCAAATGGACTGGATCGGGCAGATGGAGAAAGATGGCAGGATCGGGAGACACTTCAACTGGGCGTTTTTCACGAATGGTGATTCGCGCGAGCCGGAGCTCGCGGGTATTAGAGGTGCCCTGTACGGTTCATTTTTCACCCTGCTGGTGACTCTCCTGCTTTCCTTTCCCGCAGGCGTTGCAGCAGCAGTCTATCTGGAGGAATTCGCACCGAAGAATCGGTTTACTGACCTGATCGAGGTAAACATCAACAATCTTGCGGCTGTTCCGTCTATCGTCTTCGGTCTTCTCGGACTGGCAGTTTACATAGGATACTTTGGTTTTCCCAGATCGACACCCATAGTCGGGGGATTAGTCATGACACTGATGACACTCCCGATCATCATTATCGCCAGCCGAGCCTCACTAAAGTCCGTACCACCGTCGATTCGCGAGGCGGCTCTGGGGATCGGTGCGTCCCCTGTTCAAATGGTCTTGCATCACGTGCTTCCTCTGGCTTTGCCGGGCATTTTGACGGGCACCATTATCGGCATGGCCCGTGCGCTGGGGGAGACTGCGCCTTTGCTCATGATCGGCATGGTGGCGTTCATTGTGGACGTTCCTCACGGATTCACGGATCCTGCAACTGTCTTGCCCGTCCAGATATATCTCTGGTCGGACAGCCCTGAGCGCGGCTTTGTGGAAAAGACATCTGCAGCGATCATGGTTCTGCTGGTTTTTCTCATTTTCATGAATTCTGCAGCGGTTTGGCTGCGCAGACGATTCGAGCGCAGGTGGTAAGTGGGTGTTACGTAGGTTGAACTGTTTTCCACGGCCGAAGAAATCGCATCCGTACGACACTTCGGCCCTCTTGCACCTGAAATGAGAGCACAAGGAGGTTGATGATTATGAAGAAGTTCCTTATTGGCACCGTTTTGGGAGTATCCCTCTCATTCGCGGGAATGGCCGGAGCTCAGGCTACCCGTGACTACATAAGCATCGTGGGCTCCTCAACGGTGTACCCCTTTGCCACAGTCGTGGCAGAAAACTTTGGCAAAGCAACCAAGTTCAAGACCCCAAAGATCGAATCCACCGGGTCCGGCGGGGGGTTCAAACTGTTTTGCGAAGGTGTCGGCGTTCAGCATCCTGACATCACCAATGCGTCGAGGGCTATGAAGAGATCCGAGTGCGAACAATGCGCCAAGAATGGAGTGAAGGATATCGTAGAGATCAAGATCGGCTATGATGGCATCGTCCTGGCCCAGTCCAAGAAGGCCAATCCCATGACTCTCAGTGTAAAGGATATCTTCCTCGCGTTGGCCAAAGAGATTCCCGATCCTAAAGGTGGGGACAAGCTGGTACCAAACCCCCACAAGACCTGGAAAGATGTAAATCCTCAGTTGCCTGCAAACAAGATTGAAGTGCTTGGTCCACCCCCCACTTCCGGGACTCGCGACGCTTTCGTTGAGCTGGCCATGGAAGCCGGAGCCAAGAAATTCGATTTCATCAAGGACCTGGGGAAGAAAGACGAGAAAAAGTTCAAGGCCATCACGAACACACTGAGAGAAGACGGTGCTTACGTTGATGCCGGAGAAAACGACAACCTCATTGTTCAGAAGCTTCAGGTGAACCCCAATGCAGTCGGAATCTTCGGGTTCAGCTTCCTCGATCAGAACCAGGATAAGATCCAGGGTGCTCTGATCGATGGCGTGAAGCCGACCTTCGAGGACATAGCCTCTGGAAAGTATCCTCTGTCTCGACCGCTGTTCTTCTACGTGAAAAAGGCCCACGTTGGGGTCATCCCGGGCATCAACGAATATGTCAAGGAATTCACCAGCGGGAAAGCGTGGGGCAAAGATGGATACCTTTCAGAAAAGGGTTTGATCCCCCTGCCCGAGGATGAGAGCAAGAAGGTTGCGAAGATCGTCGCAAATATGGAAACAGTGGCTTGCGACAAGTTGAAGTAATGAATTCGTGGGACAGATGATGATTTCATCTTTCCCGATTAACCACGGCCACGAGACCCCTGGTCTCGTGGCCCTCCAGAAGCCTTCTCGAAAAAGTCGGAACGATGCAAAACGAAGCAGCGCGGGAATACTATCCGGTTCCCAACGAGAATCGGGTCAGCCGGAAGCACAGGGAAACGGTTGGGGATTTCACAGTCCCCAATCCAAGGATGACCTGCCGAAATGTGAACGTCTATTACGGCGAAAACCACGCTATCAAGAACGTGTCGCTCGATATTGGGCGTCAGGAAGTGATCGCCATGATCGGCCCTTCGGGCTGCGGCAAGTCCACCTTCATCAGATGCCTCAATCGCATGAATGACACGATCGAGGGTTGCCGCGTTGAAGGTGAGATCATTATTGACGGACAGAATATTTACGACGAGCGGGTTGACGTGGTCGCGTTGAGGGCTCAGGTGGGGATGGTGTTCCAGAAGCCAAATCCGTTTCCCAAGTCAATTTACATGAATGTAGCCTACGGTCCCAAGATTCACGGACTGGCCCATACCAAGGCAGACCTCGATGAGATCGTGGAGCTGTCTCTCAAGAAGGCCGGCTTATGGGACGAAGTGAAAGATCGACTGAACGAGCCGGGGACCGGATTGTCCGGAGGACAACAGCAGCGGTTGTGCATCGCTCGCGCCATCGCTGTCAGCCCCGAGGTCATCCTTATGGACGAGCCGTGCTCTGCCCTCGACCCCATAGCCACCGCAAGGATTGAGGACCTCATGGAAGAGCTGCGAGAAAGTTATTCCATTGTGATTGTCACCCACTCAATGCAACAGGCCTCGCGGGTCGCACGGCGGACAGCGTACTTTCATCTGGGAGATTTGATCGAGATTGGACCCACGGAGCAAATCTTCCTCAATCCTCTCCATAGGTTGACTGAAGATTACGTGACCGGACGTTTTGGGTGATGAATCTGTAATGCTTTGTAACTGCACGTGAATATATTTGTGCGGATCTCTCAAGCTTTCGCCACGAATCCATCTGTATGGATAAGAAAATCTGTGTCCGTATATCCGCATAGAGTCCATCTTCTCGTGATCGCGCAGGATGGACGGGCAGACCAATTGATTGCCTATCTGAAACGGGAGCATTATCGGGTGGAGCTTGCCCAATCGCTCGCTGAATCTCGGCAGTATGTCCGGAATGAGCTCCCTAATTTGATTCTGCTGGACGGCCCTCTCCCGGTTGCTCATTCCTGGGAGATCCTTCGGACCTTCCGGACCTTGAGCAGGACTTCTCGCATCCCGGTCATAGTTATCTCCGAAGACGGTGAAGATGAGAGCATTATCAGGACCCTCGACCTCGGGGCAGACGATTACATTGTCAAACCGGTGAGTCTGCCCGTAATGCTCGCGAGAGTAAGAGCGGTCTTGCGGTCTCGGAATCAGTCGCACGCACGTATTGATGCATTGCTGGGGAGCCATCGAATCACCCTGGATCCTATTCGGCACGAGACCTTTCTGGACGGCTATGAGATAGAGCTGTCCCCTGCAGAATTCAGCACCATGCGCATATTGGCTGGCAATCCCGGCAAGGTCTTTACTCGACGAGACATCTTGCTTCTTTCCGATGGCCGCGGCTCTCCCGCTGCTGAGCGGTCCGTTGATTTCAGAATTTTCAGCCTTCGGAAGAAGCTGGGAGAAGCGGGAAGATTCATCAGGTCTGTGGCAGGAATTGGGTACAAGCTTTCTTCGCGGTCTGAGGAGAGCGGGCCGTGATGGCAAGTAATGGTGCAATATGCAGTCATTGGTTGCAATCTGCAGTTAGTCGCCCAGCCTCTCCCGTCCCTCCCTCGCGTCATCAAACATGCACCACCACCATCTGCCGTTCCAGCACGATATCCACCTGTACCGACTCTCGGTCAGCCCCTATCCAACGTCTGTCCTTGACCACAGATCTTTGCATGCTTTTATTATGACCACGTTGGCCCGATTGGTTGGTGGCTCTGCCATGGGCTCCAGGCTTGGCCCTTGGCCCGAGATGATAAAGCAGGCTGACGAGGAACGGGCTTGACCATAATAGTGCTCCGACCGGGTTCCACGCGCATCCGGCCATGGACGAGAAAGAGTGGACAGCAGAAACGTGCTAGGCAATCCCGACCGAATAAGACTTTGGCGAGTAATCTTGGCCATGCTGCTCGCAACAATTCCCTTGGCGGGATGTGGCAGCCAACACGCATCCGAGGCTCCCAGCGAGGCGCCACGGCCACAGGTATCGGTCACCACTCCCTTGCAAGAGAGTATTATCGATTGGGACGAGTACA
>CAYZET010000024.1:17018-24196 GCA_964477215.1 uncultured Syntrophaceae bacterium
CGGGAAGGTTCGACGCTATCGAATCCGTAGAGGTGCGAGCTCGAGTCAGCGGCTATCTCGAGTCAATACATTTTCGAGACGGTGCAATCGTTGAAAAAGGCGACCTGCTGTTCGTGATAGACCGCCGCCCTTTTGAAGCTGCATTAGACCAGGCCAAGGCCGAGAGGGAGGGAGCTGAGGCCAGGAATGAGCTCGCAAAGCTGGAGCTGAAGCGGAGTAAGGCTCTCCTCCAGGAGAATGCGATTTCCCAGGATCAGTACGACAAGCAGTTATCAAACTGCCGACAGGCGGCAGCACAGTTGCATGCGGCACGTGCCGCTGAGAGGCAAGCAGAGCTTAGTCTCAGCTTTGCTGAGATTCGTTCGCCTATACGGGGGAGAACCAGCAGGAAACTTGTGGACGTGGGAAATCTTGTGAGCGGGGGCTCTCCCGATTCCACGCTGCTGACAACCATTGTGTCACTTGACCCGATCTACTTCTATTTTGACGTCGATGAACACGCATACCTGCGGTACCTGCGTCTCGCGAGTGAGGAAATGCGCCCTGAAATTCGGAGTGATAGGACTCCCGTTTTTGCCAAGCTTACGGAAGAAGACAACTTCGGTCACAAAGGCCACGTGGACTTTGTAGATTCCCGAATCGGGGCGGAAACAGGCACCATCTGGTTTCGCGCGATATTCCCGAACCCCGATCTCAAGCTGTTGCCGGGACTGTTCGCCCGTTGCCGAATTCCGGCTTCCGCCAAACAGCAGGCCCTCCTCATACCAGGTACGTCTGTGGGCCGGGATCAGGCAATTCAATTTGTCTATGTCCTCAATGACCGCAATGTTATTGAGCGACGCACGATTGAGCTTGGGCCGCGGGCATGTGGTCTCCAAGTTGTTCGAGCGGGAGTGACGGCAGCGGACAGGATCGTCACAAAGGGTGTCGAAACCATCCGACCCGGAACACGCGTGGAACCGGTGTGGGAGAAGATTAGTCTCGGATCCGATGACTGTCTCGTCACGGAACAACTGAAGGCCTTTGCCGGCGAATTGAGTGCGGGGGACGCGGTCTTTCGGAGGAATCAATAAGGCGTCCTGAAATCCCGCTCTTCGTTCCGAGTGTACCATGAACCTACCACACTACTTCACGGATCGCCCGATTTTCGCAACAGTGCTCTCATTGTTCATCGTGCTTTTGGGAGCCCTCTCTTACGTTGGTCTCCCGGTCGCCCAATATCCGGACGTAGTGCCCCCGACCATTGTGGTCAACACCAGCTTCCCTGGCGCCTCTGCTGATGTGGTTGCCAAGACCGTCGCCACGCCCCTGGAACAGGAGATAAACGGCGTGGAGAACATGTTGTACATGGAGTCCCAGTCCACCTCGCAGGGCGCCCTCACGCTCACGGTCACCTTCAAATTGGGAACTGACTTGGGCCGAGCGCAGGTGCTGGTGCAGAACAGAGTCGCAGTGGCTGAGCCGAGGTTGCCGGAGGAGGTGCGCCGAATAGGGGTTACCACGACGAAGCGCTCGCCGGACCTACTCCTTGTGATCCACCTCTACTCTCCTGACGGCACCTATGACGAGCTGTATATGAGCAACTACGCGTTTCTGCAGATAAGGGATGTGCTGGCCCGTGTCGACGGAGTGGGAGATGTTGTGCTGTTCGGCGCCCGTGAATACAGCATGCGTGTCTGGCTGGACACCGGCCGTCTTTCGGAGCTCAACATGACCGCGGGCGATGTGGTGCGCGCGCTTCGCTCCGAGAATGTGCAGGTCGCTGCAGGCACCCTCGGTGCGCCACCTCTTGACAAGGACATCCCGTTCCAGTGGACCGTCAACACCAAGGGACGCTTGAGAGATCCCGCGGAGTTTGCAGACATTGTGGTGAAATCGGAGCCGCAAGGGCGGATCGTCCGGGTGAAGGATGTGGCGCGGGTGGAGCTGGGGGCGCTCGACTACTCGATCAATAGCTACCTCGACGAGCGGAAAGCCTCCGCTATAGGTATATTTCAGCTTCCAGGCTCTAATGCCATCGAGACCACCGACAATGTGCTACGCACCATGGAGGAGCTCAGCAAACGATTTCCGCCCGGCCTTCGGTACGCCGCAGTGTACAACCCCACGGTGTTCGTGGAAGCGTCAATCCGGGCGGTCATTCATACTCTTTTCGAGGCCACCGTCCTGGTGGTCTTGGTGATCTTCCTCTTCCTTCAGACCTGGCGAGCAACGATCATTCCCCTGGTGGCCATCCCTGTGTCTTTGGTCGGCACCTTTGCCCTTATGCAAGTTCTGGGGTTCTCTTTGAACACACTCTCTCTTTTCGGGCTCGTGCTGGCCATCGGCATCGTGGTCGACGACGCAATCGTAGTGGTTGAGAACGTGGAGCGGAACATCGAGGCAGGAATGGATCCCAAGGAGGCGACGCACAGAACGATGGACGAGGTAGGGAGCGCTTTGATTGCCATGAACCTCGTCGTGGTCGCAGTGTTCGTGCCAACGGCTTTCTTGGGTGGAATCAGCGGACAGTTCTATCGCCAGTTTGCACTCACGGTTGCCGGCTCTTCCACAATTTCGGTGCTGGTGGCACTTACGTTAAGTCCGGCAATGTGCGCTCTGGTTCTCAAACCCAAGACAGCCCGGCAGGGTCGGATGGCCCAGCTCCGTCAAAAGACGTTCGGGTGGTTCTTTCGAGGCTTCAATTGGGCCTTTGGCAATGCTCAATCCGGGTATGCGCTTGCCATCGCGAGAATAACCCGAATGAGCGTGTTTGTGTTACTCATTTATGGGGGGCTCCTGGGACTGACCTACTGGTCCTTCGGCCAGATCCCTACCGGCTTCATACCTCCTCAGGACCAAGGATATCTGGTAGTGAGCATCCGTTTGCCTGAAGGGGCTTCTCTTTCCAGGACGGACGAAGTCACTCGGCGCGCCGCCCGGATCGTGCGAGAGACTGCCGGCGTAGAACACGCTGTAGCTCTTGCTGGTCTTTCGGGAGCTACTCGAATCCTGAGCACCAATTCGGCCGCGATTTTCGTGATTCTCCAGGATGCGAAGGCAAGAGCGAAAAAGGGTTTACTCATGCCTCAGATTCTTGCAACGTTGAGGAAGCGACTTGCGGAGATAACCGAAGGCCAGATCGTGGTCGTTCCTCCCCCTCCGGTACGAGGTATCGGGACCGTGGGCGGCTTCCAGATGATGATACAGGATCGGACCTCCCAGGGCCCACAGGCCTTGCTGAACGCGACCCAGGACCTGGCGGCCCGGGCCAATAGCTCACACGGCCTAGTCCAGGTCTTCTCTACGTTTCAGACAAACAATCCGGAAATCTTCGTGGATATAGACCGTACTCGGGCCCGCAAGCTTAACGTTCCCCTTCCGAGCTTCTTTGAAGCGCTTCAGGTCTACCTAGGTTCGCTGTATGTCAACGACTTCAATTTCCTTGGTCGCACGTTCCGAGTTACGGCCCAAGCTCAATCACGGTTCAGAGACGATCCCGAAGACATTTTGAGGCTCAAGACCCGCAGCTCTTCAGGAGCTATCGTCCCACTGGCAGCGGTAGCGCGGATCAGCGAAACGACGTCTCCCGCACTGATTAGCCGCTATAACCTGTTCCCGGCCTCGGACCTCCGAGGAGACACTGCACCCGGATTCAGCTCCGGTCAGTCAATTGCCACCATGGAACGGCTCGCCCGGGCAGTCCTCCCGCAAGGAATGGCCTACGAATGGACCGGTCTCGCGCTCCAGGAGAAACTGGCCGGTGATGTGGGAATCTACATTTTCTTCCTGTCGGTGGTGTTCGTTTTTCTGGCTCTGTCGGCTCAATATGAAAGCTGGCTCCTGCCTCTGGCCATAATTCTCATCGTTCCCATGTGCCTTCTCTCTTCCATAGCAGGGATAGCGTTTCGGGGGCTGGAAAACAACATTCTCACGCAGATCGGTTTCGTTGTCCTGATTGCACTGGCGGCCAAGAACGCCATTCTGATCGTGGAATTCGCAAAGCAGCAGGAGGATGAAGGTCTTGGCCGATTCGCCGCGGTTGTTCAGGCCTGCCGATTGCGACTTCGCCCCATTCTTATGACGGCTCTGGCCTTTATTCTAGGAGTAGTACCTCTGGTGGTGGCTGCAGGTCCGGGCTATGAAATGAGACAGGCTGTGGGCACGGCGGTGTTTAGCGGAATGCTTGGGGTGACCCTGTTCGGGCTCTTCCTCACGCCGGTGTTCTATGTGGCGCTGAGAGGCTTGCTGGAGTGGGTGAGGAAGCGAAGGAGCACTGAATTCCGGCTCAGGTGAACACCACGTGTTGAATGGGTTGCAGGATTCGTGCGGTCGAATTCCTCGAGCGAAGACCGTTTCTTGATCCCACAGGATACCACTTTCGCCGACCACCAATCCCCCAGCCAGGCTTTGAAGAATTTGTGAAGTGTTCCAGAGGTCTTACGACATTCCCCCTGGCCGAGATTGACAATTGTGACGGGTTGGCACATACTCGGAATTGATCACGTCACGGGGGAATAGCATGCCTCCTTCGGACTCACCGAAGCTTTCGTCAGCAATGGAGGACTATCTCGAAGTTATCTATCACCTGGAGCAAGAATCCAGAATTGCACGAGTTCGCGACATCGCGAAACGTCTTGACGTGAAGATGTCCTCGGTGACTTCTGCGTTGAAAAGCCTGGGCTCCAGAGGCTTAATTCAATACGATCCTCACCAATTCATCACTCTGACTGAAAAGGGCATTGACAAGGCCCGAGAGATCGTGCGCAAACACGAAGTCCTCAAGCGCTTCTTCGTCAGGGTACTGCGGGTAGAGCCCTCCGCTGCGGAAGACAATGCATGCCGTATAGAGCATCATCTGGATCCGGAGGTAATTGAAAAATTCGTGCGTTTCGTTGAATTCGTCGAAATGTGTCCGGTGGACCAGACTCGATGGCTGGAAAGTCTCACAAAAGGATGTGAAAACTGCATTCAGTGCCTCGATGACGCGAAGTCCCTCATGCAGACCAGGGCCGAAGCTCAGAAGGCCGCTCTGGAAGAAGGGCTCACTCTGGCCGATTCTCCTCCAGGTGCGCAAGTGCTGATAGATACCGTCAAAGGGGCTCCTGAGCTCCGAAAGCTTCTCGAAGAGCAGGGCCTCGGCCCCGGCCTCATAGTAGAGATCGAGAACCGTGACAGCTCCGGGAACCTGCAACTTAATGTCAAAGGCTACCACGTGCTCGTCGACCGGAAGGATGCCAAGAAAGTCCTGGTCAAGCCCATCTGAGGGGTCAAATTCCTTCTCCCCTTACCGCACGTCGTTCACGCTCGTCTCTGGGCAATCCGTCGTGTGACCACCTGCCTTGTCGCATTGAGTGCATCCACACGAACAGGTCACCTGAGATCCATTATTTCCGGCAAAGATCTTCCAGAAGCGCCGGCCAATGAGAATAGCCGCAGCGACGACAATCAGGCCCACTACAATCTCTTGCCACATTTCAATTTCCTTGGTTCATCTTCATCATTGGCGAGCCCTGCGTAGGCGGATGAAATCGTGAATTCAATTGGCTGGGCACACCATGGTACACATAGGATTTCGTCCTCGAACAGAGATCCCCCAATCATTCTTCTTCAAGAAATCCCGCTCTTCCTTCCGCAACGGCTGCAAATCCTTCGCTGCAACACCGGGCTAGACACCGAATCCCATAAATGCTCCCCCAGTATGCACCACGAATGCCACCACGTAAGCCAACGTAACGGTATAGACGGTGGCAAAGAGCGTCCACCCCCAGGAACCGGTTTCTTTCCTGATGACGACGAGCGTGACCATGCAAGGAGCATAGAGCATCACGAAAAGGATCAGGGTGAAGGCCTTGAGGGGATTCCACCCAGGCTCGCGTTTCAGGCGCTCGCCAAGACTGATTCCCTCCTCGTCCACTTGCCCGAGGCTGTACGCGGTGCCGAGCGTCGACACGATGACTTCTTTGGCAGCGAAGCCTCCGAGCAGAGCCACATTGACACGCCAGTCGAATCCCATGGGTTTGAACACCCACTCGAGCGCCACGCCAATACGCCCTCCCAGCGTGTACTTTAGTTGCTCTTTCTGCCGTTCCCTTTCGATCTCATCGAATCTTGCCTCATAGGTAGCGTACGCTTCGGAAGCAGCTAAGATCTCCGTGCTTGAGACAGTACCCTTTCCAGTCGAGGTCTGCTCTTTTCGCATGGCCTCGGCAAGATCGGCACGTTTCGGGTGGTTTTTTCGTAGGTCTTGCAGCCCTTCTGGGCTCCATTCTCTTTTCAGGTCCCGGAATGAGGCTACATCGTCTCGGTTGGCGAAAAACGGAGCAACTTCCGGCTTGGCAAGAAAGGATATGGTCGCTTCCTCCTCCATCCGATCGAATTTCTGGCTCTCTTCGGCCGGAAGGGAGGGAAAGCTCATAACCGCCCAGAGAAGTATCGATATTCCCAGGATAACCGTGCCGGCCTTCTTCACGTACATCCACGTTCGTTCCCACGTGTGAATCAGGAGACCCCGTACGGTCGGCACCCTGTAAGGCGGAAGCTCCAAGACGAAGGGGGCCGACGGTCCTGAGAGCACCGTGGATCGAATCAGCTTTCCGGCAGTCAAGGCCATCCCCCAGGAAATTAAGGTTAGGAGAAACATCATGGCCGCCTTGTTTCCCGGGAAAAAGGCTCCAAGAAGCAGCGCGTACACAGGCAGTTTGGCACCGCAATTCATCAAGGGGGCGACAAGAATGGTGACAAGCCTCTCCTTCGGTTCCTTCATGGTACGCGTGGCCATGATGCCGGGAACAGCGCACCCCCCGGCCAGCCCGCCCGAAACCATCAACGCGAGCATGGACGATCCGTGGAGGCCGAATCCTCGCAGCACCCGGTCGAGCATAAACGCGATTCGTGCCATGTATCCTGTGTCTTCGAGAACGGCAATGGCCAGAAACATGAAAGCGATGAGCGGAGTGAACCCGAGAACTCCCCCTACCCCTTCTATGATTCCACTGACCACCAGGGACCTGAGCAATCCTTCGGGAATTACGCCGGATGCGATGCCTCCTAACCAGTGAAAGAATGATTCCACATATTCGACCAGCCCCTCGCTCCCCTGAAAGGTAAACACGTAAACGAAGTAAAGAATGACCATCAGGATAACTGGGCCGAAAAAACGGTTCGTGAGCACCTGATCGATGGATTCGCTGAGATGA
>CAYZET010000025.1:0-24194 GCA_964477215.1 uncultured Syntrophaceae bacterium
GGCAGTGTGCCCCGTCGACTATGATGTGCCCTAGAGCTCTGAGTGGGCCGGTAGGCTGAACCACGGTGCGTGCTAAACGGGGAAATTGCTATCTTACCGTTTACCGTTTAGATTCGACGATTCTTCTTATACTGGGGAGGACGATCCAAGCGAGCCAGTTTCCGGACTATCCGGTCCGAAGCCCCCTGCCTCCCCGCCTGATCTTGCGCATGTGCCGGTTCGGCCACCTTGCCCGAGGTACTCAGGTGGAAAGCACCGGGGCTGTTCAACACGCGAGGTCATTCTTGAACCAATGTTCGCGGAATTTGATGCCAAGTTGAACCCCGTGTCAGTCGAATCATCTGCACAAAATTGTGGGCCAAAGTCTCCGTTGCAGCCGAAAGCCATTTGTTTTCGTAGAAGCTTCTCCTCACGTCTTCGAGTGATTGCATGCTGTGGCCGGTGTGATAGAGGAAAGCGTGAGGAGGAAGCACGAAGCCATACAGGTTAAGTGCCAGCATGATTTCTCTGATTGCGCTGTCCTGCCCCAACTCGCTTCCTGCAATTACGACCGCCCCCACTTTGCCTTCTAGGGGATTTGAGGCCTTAAGCGTTCCATTGTCCAGCTTGTGGAGGAGATCGAAGCATTCATCCAGCGACTTGTCCGCAGCGCCCTGATCGATAGGAGGGGCTTTGAAGCTAATCCAGCGCTCGAAGAATCTCTTGAGCACACTTGACATGCCGAACATGTACGTGGGGCTTGCAAAGATTATCCCGTGCGCGGCCATCATTTTTCCAGCAACCATCTTGAAATCGTCGTCGTAGCAGTCGCACAGAAAATGACACCTTGTCTCCATGTCCGAAAAGCATCCCCGGCAGGGGTGAATGTTCAACTGACTCAAATGGATGGTTTCGCCGCGGGCACCCGATATCTCATGTATTTTGTCGAGGACTCCGTGCAGCATGATACCGGACAAGGACTCGAAAATGGCCGTGGAATTCTTCAAACGCGGTGAGCTGGTAACTCCGAGGACTGTGGGCGTCGTGCCCGGTCCTAATTGAGACACGGTCATTCCTCCTCAGAAGTATTAGAACAGACCTTCGCCATAGTATGCCTTTCGAAAACGCTTTGTTCCCCGAAGTCCGAGGAACTTCAGGAAAGAAAATCCTTCGGAGCTCTGGCTGAATCGTACGCATCCCGGTTCCAAGCACCACATGCATTGATCGAGACGGCCGGCTAAACGCGATGCTTTTCTTGCCCTTGGAGAGGATAAGAGATCCTCGGGCAGGGTTACCCTGATGTCGCCCAACGGGACGGCAACAAGGGGGCACGGGAAAATCTTGCCGTCTCCCTTGACGAAATAGTGGTCTGTACCCGCGGAGCACGCGATCCTCCGTCCGCCATGTTCTAACGTGTCGACCACGACGTGTGAATAGTAACAGTCTGCCAGCTCTTCACTGGAGTACAAATTGATCAAATCGAAGCGATACTTTGTGAGAAGCTCCAGTTGCGGCTGCAATTCCAGGTTTCGGAACCGTTCCGCGGTGAACAGCACAGGTGACACCACGTGAAAGAGGCCGCGCTCCTTGGCAAATCGCATCAGGTCGGGGAGATCTTCCCAGTTTCCCGGTAATATGGTGGTCTTTATGCCCAATTGAAAATGGGGATTTCTCGAAGCTAGCTCACCAAGTCTGTCGATGGTTTCTCGCACCTTGGCATAGGCCCCTGAAACGCCTCTCACCCGGTCATGATGCTCGCCGATTCCGTCAAGGGAGCACACCATGGCAAGATCGAATCTGCCATCAATCGCAAGAAGGATCCTCTTGACCTTTTCCGAGGTCTGCCTCGGGAGCAATCCGTTGGTTGCAAGAGCTATGGTTTTCAGACTTCCCAAATTTTTCTGTTTGAGAGCAGAGACATTCTCGATCAGCACTGCCAAGTCAGGACGCAAGAACGGTTCCCCTCCCGTCAGATCCAGCTCCACAAGGTCGCTTAAGCTCGGAGATGACAAGAACCTGGTTATCTCCTCGAGCGTCAGCTCATCTCTGTTGTGTCTCAGTCTCCATATGTTGCACATAGTGCAGCGGGAATTGCATCGTCTGGTAACCGTAATCGTGAGCGCGCGCATGCGAGCAGGCAAGCCCAAAATGTGGCGCACGCGATGACAAGCACCGCGCCAGACCAGATTACAATACACGCGAAACCGAGTCAGACGGTCGCCGATCTCGGGTCGCGGGTGAAAAGCTTCATGTCCTGCCATGATCGTTCCTACCGCGCTCCCAAGAGGAAACGGCAATCCCCCATCATTTCGATGCAGGCCAGGTACTAGACCATTCGTCGGAGGCCTCTCCGAACTGAGAAAGCGATTTGGCAATCACCTCACACGATTGGCTGTGCCAATCCTTCCTCCGAATCCGGACTCCCCATGCAGCCGTAATCCTCGCTCTTGTTTTCGTCTCCAATCAAGTATACCACCGTCCGGAACCTGTCCACGGAAAAGAAAACGGTCTTCTGTCCAAAGAGGATTGCAGGGATTTCAGGAGCTATTTCCCTGTCGCAAGCTGTTGCGCTGTTGGGCGCCGACGAGAAACCGTGGTATTAATATCTCCAAGGAGCATGCGTCATGGAAATGAGAGATCGTTATAGAGGCTGTCTGTTGGGATTGGCTGTTGGGGACGCTGTGGGGACCACCCTAGAATTTGCACGACCAGGAACCTTCGAGCCCATCAAAGACATGGTCGGCGGTGGGCCCTTTAGATTGAAGCCCGGCCAGTGGACGGACGACACTTCCATGGCCCTCTGTCTGGCTGAGAGCCTGATTGAGAAGCGGGGCTTCGACCCCATTGACCAGATGGAAAGGTACGTTCGCTGGTACCGGCAAGGACACTTAAGCTCCACCGGCGAGTGCTTCGATATTGGCAACACGGTTCGCAAAGCCCTCCTGGACTTTGGACGGACGCAGGAGCCGTATTGCGGCCCTACAGATGAGCGGTCTGCCGGAAACGGCAGTATGATGCGTTTGGCCCCTGTGCCTCTGTTCTATGCACGGGAGCCGCAAAGGGCAGTGGAGATGGCAGGCGATAGCTCGCGTACAACTCACGGGGCATCGACATGCGTGGATGCCTGCCGCTACTTCGGGGGCATCCTGGTTGGATTGGTCAACGGCGCCAGCAAAGAGGAGGTTCTCTCGGAACGGTACTGTCCGGTCGCCGGCTACTGGGAGGCCAATCCTCTCGTAAAGGAAATCGACGAAATCGCGGCAGGTTCGTTCAAGCACCGAGAACCACCCGTGATCAAGGGAAGCGGTTACGTGGTGAAGTCCTTGGAAGCAGCTCTCTGGGCATTCCATCGGACCAAATCCTTCCAGGAAGGGTGCCTCCTCGCAGCAAACCTCGGGGACGATGCGGACACCACCGGCGCGGTTTATGGCCAGATTGCGGGCGCGTTTTACGGGGAGTCCGGAATACCGGCTTCCTGGAAAGAGAAGCTGGCTCTGCGGGAGACCATCGAGTCCTTTGCCGACAAGCTCTTTGACCTCTGAGTCCCTCGCATCTGAAAGGTTTTTCTTAACACAAGGATCTGAAAAGGTATCGGAGCTTCCGGACGATCTCGAGGATCAGCTCGCAAGGGCGCTGTTAGAGGAAATCGACTACGAAAACTATTGCGATAGTATGCCGCGGTCTCGAAGGAGACCTTGGAAAGCTTGGCTGAGAAAGCCATGAAGGAATTTCGTGCCGAAAAGGGGGACAAAGTGAAAGACGCCGCTGCAACAGAGATCGCCGTGACTAAGGAGTTGTTGGATGATCTCGTTCGTCGCATTGTCGATGTTGTCCAACCGCTTCGCATCGTCTTGTTCGGTTCTGCTGCCCGCGGAGCTCTTGGGCCTCACAGCGATCTAGATATTCTGGTGGTCGTGCCGGATGGAACACACCGCCGAAGCGCAGCACAACGCATATACCGGTCTTTGTTCGACCTTGGTACGCCAAAAGATGTTGTTGTAGTCACAGAAAGCGATGTGGAGAATTTCGGTACCAACCCATCGCTGGTTATCGCCCCGGCTCTAGAGGAAGGAAGAGAGCTCTACCATGTCTGAGAAAGATCCTGTTCCCGGATCGAGTGAAGACTGGCTCAGGCGTGCCAGGGCGGATCTGGCTCTTGCCCGTGCACCACTTCCCGAAGGAGCGCTGTTTGAAGATCTGTGTTTTCATGCTCAACAGGCTGCTGAGAAGGCGATCAAGGCTGTCTACGTCTACCATGGTGCTCGCTTTCGATATACCCATGATATCGCCGAATTGTTGACAGGATTGATGCGGATGGGCCTTTCCTTTTCAGACGAAGTTAAAGAAGCGGTCACGCTATCCGATTATGCCTCGCACCGGTACCCTAGTCCTGTTGAACCGGTTACGAATGATGAATACAGGAGGGCCATCGCGTTAGCCCAGACTGTTCTGGCCTGGGCCGAAAAACAGGTTGAATAATTAAGCTATATCTATCGAAGACTTCGCTAGTCGAATAGGAATCGGGGAGGCATGTGAGACATGGAAGACGTCCCAAGAGCACTTCTTTGAAGCCCTTCCAGTCCCAGATCGTTTCATGGTCAACCGCATCGACGTAAGGCTCCGTTGCTGGGCCTTGACTCCCTCGTGTCAGTGAAAGGTCAAAAGAGCTCTTTGGACGAAATAGTTACTCTCTCCCTATACTATGGTATTATTAATCATGGGACGTCCTGCTTATCCACCTCGCACTCTATGCTGCAAGGGGGGACAGCCATGGGAAACCAGGACCGGACCAAGGAGCCTATCATCAACGAGCTAGAGAGGCTTCGTCGGAGAGTGGCGGAGCTGGAAGAGTCGGAGGCCAGACTCAAAGGCACCGAGCAACTCCTGAGAGAGAGCGAAGAGAGATTTCGGTTGCTTTATGAAAACGCTCCCTTGGGATATCAATCCCTGGATGAAGACGGCTTCTTCTTGGAAGTCAACCAAGCCTGGCTGGACACCTTTGGCTATTCCCGCGAAGACGTTATTGGCAAGTGGTTCGGCGATTTCCTGTCCCCCGCCTATCAAGAGCTTTTCAAGACCGCATTTTCCTGTTTCAAGGCCAGTGGCGAGATTCACCGAGTTGAGCTCGAGGTGATGAGAAAGGATGGAGCTCGAATCACGGTGTCCCTCGACGGGAAGATAAGCCGAGACGAGCACGGAAAGTTCAAGCAAACTCACTGTATACTCTATGACATCACTGAAGCCAAGCGATCGGAGGAAGCTCTGCGGCGGAGCGAAGAGTTCAATCGAAGGCTGCTTGAACAAATGCCTGCCGGGATCGTCTGCCTCGCCCGCGACGGGACCATTGAATATGTGAACCCGGTAGCCAAGAGAATGGGAGGAATACGGGAGGATCAGGAATCTGGCTTTCTGGGGCGGAGTGCCCTGGCAATACCGGACTTGGAACCCAAGCAAGATCTTCACGATCGGATTCAAAGGCTGTTGGGGGGAGAGCCGCAAACGGAAGTGGAGTGTGTCTACAGATCTTCGGCCGGTGTTCCCATGACACTGCTGGCAACCGGCATACCCCGTGTGGGGACGGAAGAGTCCCAACAGGGCGCGATCATAATGTTCACAGACATTTCAGTCAGGAAGAGAGCAGAAAAACTGGCAATTGCGCAAAGAGACCTCAGCATCCAGCTCAGTGCCTTGTCAGACCTCAAGAAGGCCCTGGAACTGTGCGTGGATACCGCGCTGGATGTGTCCGCGATGGATTGCGCCGGAATTTACCTCGTCAACGAGGACTCCAGCTTGGATCTTGCAGTAGTCAAGGGGATCTCGGATGAGTTCGTTACAGCGGTGTCCCACCTGCCATCGGATTCACCACAGGCTCGGTTGATTATGGAGGGGAAACCCGATTATCACAGGTATCGAGAACTGGGCGGAGACGTGGTTACCGCAAGAGCCAGGGAAGGAGTTCGAGGGGTGGCGGTGCTGCCTGTGCTCCACGAAGGGAGGGTCATAGCCTCGTTGCACGTGGCTTCACGTGAATCTCACGAAATATCTCCCGAAATTCGTTACGCGCTTGAGACGATAGCTGCCGAGGTTGGGAGTGCGATTGCCCGCATAGAGGCAGAAGAGGTGCTGCGCGAACGGACCGAGGCACTGGAACGCAGCAACCAGGATCTTGAACAGTTTGCGTACGTGGCCGCGCACGATCTACGCGAGCCACTTGTTGCTGTTGGGGCCTACTTGAAGCTGCTGGAACGACGCTGTAAGGAAAAATTCGATGCGGAGGCCCACAAGTTTCTGAGCCGGGCAGTCGACACCACCTTGCGGATGGATTCCCTCATCCAAAGCTTGTTGGCTTACTCGCGGATCGGAAACGAAACCCGTCCACATAGGCCGGCCGACTTCAATGCCATTCTGAAGAATGCCCTGTCCCATCTCCATTCTGCAATACGGGAGAGCGGTGCGGTGGTTACCTGCGATGTCCTCCCCAAACGTACGGCAGACGCATCCCAAATGACTCTCCTCTTCCAAAACCTCATCAGCAACGCCATTAAGTTCAGGGGTGAGGAACCGCTAAGGATTCACGTTGGGTGCGCTCAAAGAGAGGGGGAGGTCCAGTTTTTTGTGAAGGACAATGGTATTGGGATCGAGCCCCCGTACTTCGAGAGGATCTTTCGGATCTTTCAACGGATTCAAGTTGTTTCGGATCGTCCTGGCACCGGTATTGGGCTGGCAAACTGCAGGAAGATCGTGGAGCGTCACGGGGGACGGATCTGGGTTGAGTCTGAGCCCGGTGTTGGCTCGACCTTCTTTTTCACGATCCCGGAACAGCCAAATTGATCTTGACACTTCGCCGTATGATGAGTTGCCCAATACGGGCGTCAGACGGGGCTCCTCGCTCAGCTAAGGGATCTCTCTGAACGCCTTCAGATATCGTCTGGCCAGATCCTGGTAAATGGCTCTTGCTTCGACAAGATGCTCCAGTTGCTCGCAAGAGATCTCTTTGACAACCTTGGCAGGAGAGCCCATAACGACACTGTTCTGAGGGATTTCGGTGTTGAAAGGTACGAAGCTTCCCGCACCGATCAGGCAGTTGGAATTGATCTTGACTCCGTCGGCCACAATGGAGCCCATCCCCACCAGCACGTTGGAACAAATCTCGCACCCGTGCAAGATACAGCCGTGCCCGATGTGGCAATTGGGGTGAAGGTATGTCTCCTTATCCGGAAAGGTATGGACTACACAGTTCTCCTGGACGTTCGAACCCTCCCCGATACGCACGGAGCCAATATCGCCGCGAAGCACGGCGCCGGCTCCTACGTAACATCCGCTCTCTATGGCAACGTCCCCAATCAATACCGCGAGGGGATGGACGAAGGCATTGCGATCCACTGAAGGCCTTTTTCCTTCGAATTCGTATGATGGCATGTTTTTCTCTTTTTTCCCGATCCTATGAGGACAACGTCCAAAAAGATCCGTATAGCAACCGCTCAACGAAATGTCCAGCTTCTTGCAGAAGAATCTTCGAAGGGCCCGCTCTCGGCACCAAAAAACTGAATCACCTCCATGATTGTTGACCCGGACCAGTACGTCAAGCACGAGCCATTAACGGAATAGCAAACCTAAATGTGCTGCCCATTTCCGGTCCTTCACTCTCGACCCAGATCCTGCCGCCATGCATTTCGACCAGTTTCCGGGCCAACGCCAATCCAAGGCCGGTTCCCTGGTGTCGCCTGGCAAGGGTAGAATCGACCTGCTCAAAGGCCTTGAAGATGCGGGATGTGTCGGCAGCATCGATTCCCAGGCCAGTATCGCAAACGCT
Source organism: uncultured Syntrophaceae bacterium (assembly GCA_964477215.1). GTDB lineage: Bacteria > Desulfobacterota > Desulfomonilia > Desulfomonilales > Desulfomonilaceae > JBFMDN01. Next base: position 7,793 of record CAYZET010000025.1, read on the forward strand.
GATGATCAACTCTCCCTCAACCCGCTGGGCCTCCAGCCCAATTCTGCCCGATTCCGGGGTAAACTTGACTGCATTTGAGAGGAGATTGAGCAGAACCTGTCTGATCTTCAACTCGTCGGCCACGATGGTCATGCCTTCAATCTCAGGGTCCAGTTTCAATTCGAGTTTCAGATGCTGGCTCGAAGCCCGTTCCCTCATGATGGCGAGACTGCTTTGCAGCAGATAGCCGACTTTTACCTGAGATAGCTCCAGACCCATGCCCCCTGACTCAATCTTAGACAAATCCAGGATTTGCCCCACTAGTTGAAGAAGATGACGTCCGCTCTCAAGAATATGGCCGACATACGTCTTCTGCGCCTCGTTGAGAGGACCGAAGATCTGATCTTCGAGGATTTCTGAAAAGCCTATGATCGCATTCAAGGGGGTGCGTAACTCGTGACTCATGTTCGCGAGAAATTCACTCTTGGCCCGGTTGGCTTGCTCAGCAGCATTCTTGGCCTCCACCAATTCTTGCTGCGCCTGTTTTCGGTCGGTGATGTCTAGGAAATTGGCGAGGATAGCCGGGCGCCCCTCGTGTTCGATGACCTTGGCGAGGAGCTCCACCCATCGTGTTCCGCCGTCGGCAGTCAGAGCTCGGCATTCATAGTGCAGAGGCACTTCTTCTCCTCTCAACCTTGCCTCTGCAAAGGCCGCTGTCATTTCTCGATCTTCCGGCGCAACAAAATCCCAAATCGATTTTCCCATCAAATCTTCCACGCGGTATCCCAAAGAACGAGCCCCCCGCTCGTTCACATACACCAGATTGCCATCCTGGTGAACACAAATGCTGGTCAACGAATTTTCCGCCAGAATTCGGTAGCGTTCCTCTTCGTGTCGCAAAGCGGTTTCCATGTTCTTACGCTCCGTGATGTCTATTTCGACACCACTCCAGCAGGTGGTTCCGTTTTGCAGTCTCCTTGGGCTTGACGCGAAATAAGACCATCGGATATCACCAGAAGGATTTATCATGCGAGCTTCGGTCGTGAAAGTGGAAAATGTCCTGTGTGCTTCCTCCTCCTCCGAGAACACTCGCGCTCTATCTTCTTCGCAGATTCTCCCATAAATCAGGCTTGCGTCGTTCATGGCATCTTCAGGCGAGCAGCCATACAAGGTTCTCACCGCCTGACTCAGATAGGTGAATTTCCGGGTACCATCACTATTACGCACAATTTGGTAGACCATGCCGGAAGGCAAGTTGTCGCTAATGGATCTCACAAGAGATTCTCTCTCCCTCAGTGCATCCTCGACCTTCTTACGGTCAGTAATGTCAGTGAACATGGCGAACGATCCGGCGAACTGTCCATCCGAGTCTTTGAACGCGGTTGCGGAAACAATGATCCAGAGCGCACCGCCGTCCTTGCGCCGGAAACGTCTCTCGTAACGTTGGTTCGCTCCCTGGCGACGTACCTCCATTTTGGTCGGATGATCTTCCGAATCCTCCTCGAACATGAACGAGCTCATCTGCCGTCCTAGCATCTCCTCTTCTTCGTATCCGAGCAATTCGGCCATGCGACGATTGACGAAAGTGATCCGCGATTGAGAGTCCATTGCCCATATGCCCTCATTCGCGGTCTCGACTATTCGGCGATACGTCTCAGGGCTTTCCGAAGCCAGGCGTTCGAGCTTCTCAACGCCTCGGCGCGTGGGCCGATCGGGCTCATCGTGGCGCGAAGGGCTGTGGTCACGTGGAGAAGAGACGCGTGCCTCCAGCTCCGCCACCCTTCTGCGCAGGCTCTCCAATTCAGCCAGTAATTCTTTGGGACCTTGAGCTCCGTCCTTCATGTGAACCCCCAGTCGATCGTGCGCCAGCACCTCTCCGGGAAAACAGACCAATCCCTTGTCCTGAATCTTTTCCTGTGGAATGCGCTTCCTTTTGACAGGGGGCACGCCTTGTCGAGACAACGTTCACGACGAGCAAGAGCTCCCCCCGCTTTGGTGCAACAATACGCTGACACCCTCAAAGTCAGATTTGGTGGCGTATGAAGCCAACTAATTCGGCCACTGCCGAGAAATTCCCGCAGAGTCTCCCGGATCTCTTGTCCGTTCAGGCCGTTGGGGGATTTGGTGAGAGAAGAAGGGTGCTCCATCACGTCCCCCCTATAGCCCACAGTGCTGTGTAGCACTCCATACTGCCACGCATTGAATGAGCGTGGTAGTCATCGCAGTCGAAAGCCAATAAGCCTCGCTCGACCTGTGGTCATGAAACAGGTCAAGATTTCCGAACACTGCTTGCGGAGCTCCTGCCTTATGGCCAACACGATAGCGGAGCGCGGCCCATGCCTTCGCGCGGTCGTCTGCGGTCGAGTTTGCGAAATGGGTTTGGACCTGTCCAAATGCGCTCCGCTATAAAGTCCTCCCTGCCGCAACTTTGCTTTCAATCGACTTCAGCCACGGTACTTCATTCTACCACGTGAGAACAGGAATTGAGAAACATCTTGGTGGCTCGTTTCGGAATCCTCCTCTGGCACGTATGCAGAGCTCTCACCATTGCGATCGATCTTCTCATCTCAAGAGGGATCAAGCCCGTGCGTGGCCGACATCCGCATCTCTCGTCAGGATCGGCGAACTCACGGCCTTTGTGCACTACGTATCCAAACGCACGGTTGTGGGACCGCGTCGCAGACTGTGAATCGGAGGTAACCGTTCACCGACAACGAAAGATTTACCCCGGAGACGCTGAGGGCACAGGGAAGGGCGGTATGAAGGGGAATTCCTCTGTGGCCTCATGTCCCTTTTTGCCTCATCGCGGAATCTCGGAGGACGATTCAATCACGTGATCACGCGAAGACCAGGTTCAGGCATAAAGTTTGCAACTTCTCGAGTGATGATAAATCGCCTCCTCCGGCACGGGCACCGAAAGGAAAGGAGCAGAGATCGTCATGAAACGTGACGTTTTCGCAAAGGGCTTCAGAAAGTCATTGTCTGTCAGACCGGGCATGTCCCTCCATATTGCCGATTTCCTGATGAATGAAACGAGAGAGACACGTTTCGAATCGACAAGCCCGCTGCTCAGATTCTATTTCTACATCGCGGCCGCCGGATTCTGGGACCTCCGGGCCCCTTGCAGAAGCGCTTCAGAGTGGCGAGTTGCACAGTGCGACCGCGTGAGCATGGTATTCTTCTATCCCGAATTGGAGGGAAAGATGCATATGCCTGCAGAGAAGCGCCAGTTCCATCTGAGCATTCATGTCCTGCCGTCCGTCCTGAACGGATTCCTGGGCGGTAGTTTTGAAGAGGGTCCTACAGACCTCCGTGACATACTGGAAGGGTGTGATACCAAGGGGTTTGCACATGGCCGCGCATTGTCCCAGCCCATGATCGCGTGTGTCCAGCAGATAATAGACAGCCCATATTCAGGCGCAATGCAACGACTGTACATCGAAAGCAAGGCCATCGAGCTCATTGCACACAAGCTGGCTCAGATCCAGTCGCCGGATGCCAGCCCTGACACACCGCGTCCATTGCGCGCGGGTGATGTTGACCGGCTCCGCTTTGCCAAAGAGATCCTGAGCCGGGATCTCGAATCTCCTCCGACGCTCCTAGAGCTTGCACGCACCCTCGGAACAAACCACAGCGCCTTAAACAGGGGGTTTCGGGACGTTTATGGCACGACGGTATTCGGTTATCTCCGGAAACTGCGACTCATGGAGGCCAAACGTCTGCTCGAGGAGGAGGGCAAGAACGTGACCGAAGCAGCGCTCACCGTTGGATACAACAGCCTTCCATCGTTTTCCCGAGCTTTCTTGAGCTTCTTCGGTCAAACTCCGTCGAAGTTCCAAAAAAGGCAGGAATAATTGTGACACGACATACGCTTCTCTTCTGCCCCGTCCTTGTGCACAAGACCCGTCTGACGGATTGTTCATTTCAGATAACAAATAGTTCAAATGGAATAGGCACTTGTTGAGAGGGTCGGGTACCTTCTCTCCGGTATCCCGCGAGGGGGATGCGGACTGTCGGTGCACAAGTCGGGGAACCAGAAACGCCGACGGGATTCTGTGCACGCCGGAGAAAGACATCAAAGGAGGGTTAAAATGGCACTCTCAGGATTAGATGTGGTGCTGAACGACGAGCAAAAAGCCATGGTTGAAACGGCCCGGAGATTCGCTCATGAAGTCATGCGTCCGGCCGGACGCACACTGGACAAGCTCGATCCCCTAGACGTGATCAAAAGGGACTCCGAGTTGTGGCACGTATACCGAAAGTACCATCAAATGGGATTTCACAAGCTGATTATTCCCAAGGCCTTAGGCGGACTGGAGGTGGACCCCCTTTCCTGGACGCTGATCGTCGAGCAGTTGGGATATGGCGATGCTGGACTATGCGAGAGCTTAGCTTGCTCACTCGTTCCCTTTCTCCTGACCGCGGCATTCGGCGACACGGAAATGCACAGTTTCGTAAAGGCTTACTGCGACGACACGGAAGCAAAGATGGTCGGATGTTTCGCTTTCACCGAACCGGACCATGGCTCGGATTGGGTCCTCGCAGCGGAGCCTGGAATGGAGGACCCAAAGTTAGCTCCCAACGTGAAAGCGGTCAAAAAGGGATCGGAGTACATTATTAACGGCCAAAAGTCGGCATTCATCAGCAACGGCCCTATCGCCACCCACGCGCTCTTGATTCTTAATGTCGATTCGTCCAGAGGAATGCAGGGCACAGGAATCGCCTTTCTTCCGCTGGACTTGCCCGGCATATCCCGCGGGAAGCCTCTGGACAAGCTGGGATTACGATCCTATCCCCAGGGTGCAATCATCTTCGACGAGGTGAGAATACCGGAGAACATGATGATTATCGCCGATCCCCACGTGGGATTCCAGACGCAACAGTGGATACTGACACCGGCCGGCGAGCTCTTGAGCGCTATTAATGTGGGCCTAGCGCAGGCGGCCTTCGATGAGGCGCTTGCCTACGCCAAAGTGCGGGTCCAAGGCGGCAAGCCCATCATCGAACATCAGAGTATCAAGCTGAAACTGTTTAAAATGATGTCCATGATCGAATCGGCGCGAGCATTCTCGCGCTCATTGGCGCAGTACAACGCTGCCAATCCGCCCGGCTCGGCAATGCACGCTCAATCCTCTAAAGTGTATTGCACAGAAACAGCGTTCAAAGTTGCCAGTGAAGCCATGCAAATACTTGGCGCATATGGCCTCAGCAAGGAGTTTCCAGTCGAGAAGATGTTCCGAGACGCAAGAGCCGGCATGATTGGCGAGGAAAACAACGCACTCTCCCTAGTCGGAGCGTCGTGCTTGACACGGGAGGGATAGGCCGGCAGCCTCTCTCCTCCATTCGTTGACGAATGGCCCTTACCGCAATACCCTGTGATTCAGGCCTATCGTTCGATTGTGAGTAAATCGATGGCGCCCACCCGTACGAAAGCAAGACAAACCCTGCCGGCATAGTCGCTTCTCCCGATCGACGAGACCGGATGGAAAAACAAAAGGGAAAGCTGCCGAGACTGGCGCCTCGTCACCCGGCTCACCTCCTTCTACCGGAGAGCCGGGTCTCCGGGGCAAAGGTCTTCAGCGATCCGGTGGCGATCTCAGCACAAAGGAATTCTCTGTTCGGCCATGTTTCCGTGGCCTGAACGGCGGGACTCCGATCGAGGCTTAGTACACCGTTTCACAAATATGACCGCGTACTTGCTTCAGCTCTTCCCTAGAGGGAGCAATTTCCCAAATACGTAACCGTACTTATGAAATCCTTTACTTAGGCGGCCATGGGGGCACGAACGGTTTGCGCGACCACAGGATAGCGAGCACCGTTCCGTGCGCGATGCACGTCTTGCGTTGGGGAAGATCGTTTAGGGATCTGAGAGCAGAGGCGGATTGCGAAGAAATGGCCTCCAAAGCTAATATCTAACATTAAGAAATCATGATAGCTATTGACATTTACATCAAAATTATGCCATACTTCGCATGCGACCAGGCTCTTCGAGAGCGAGTCCTCTCACCATTTCCCGGAGGATATCATGTCATCGGCCCAGCCACTCAATTGCGGTCACGTTGCCGTCTCGGGGAGAGCACGCTCGTCCGGTCCGAAGGAACTGCATAGCTTCGAGCCGCGAGGTACGATGACGAGTCGCGCTGGGGTTCTGCCGTACGAGCCCCGGGAAAACCGTAGAGAAGCACGGGCGCTGGGAGCCTGCATAAGCATGTCCGAACTGAAACGGCCGCGTTCCCACACCATTAGGAATCGGGCTCTGGGAGATCATTGACATGTCCATACAGGGTAACACACGGCCACGGCCGCACAGAATTTCCCTCCGGACCCGGGGGCGCGGGCATGGTTTCACTGTCGCGATCTGCCTTGCTACGGCCGTTCTCATCGCATGGTCAAGCCCGGTCTTGAGCGAGCCATTGGAGTACGCGCCGTTTGCTACTCTTTCGCTTCAGGGAGGCTATTCGCGAATTGAAGGTCGGATGGGATTTGCCCAGGAATCGGGCGGAAGCGGAACTCTCAACGATCTGATCCATGACCTTGGTCTACCCATCAGCAACCTCACGTTCGAGATGGAGGCACGGGTACGGCCGCTCGAGCACCACGTTGTTCGAGTATACGGTCGATTCCCGGAAACCTACGAGGGCGGGCGGACCCTGTCACGAACACTGCAGACTCGAAACGAGACTTACGCTGCAGGGACCGCGATTCTATCCGAGCTGAAGACCGGAATGTTCGGTTTAGGCTATGACTTGGATTTTCTGGCAGGACCGCGCTGGTTTGGGGGGCTCAACGGAGACCTGAGACACGTCGGCCTTCGAATGCGCCTCGGAAACGCCGGCTCAGCATTTGAAGATACGTTGGCGCTCAATGAGATAGTCCCATGCTTGGGGGCACATCTGCTCTATCGGGCTCCCGTGGGGGTCGGTCCGGTAGCGGGCCTCTTCACTGTGGGAGGCTTTTCCCGCATGACTTTCAGCATGACGCCTAACTGGTTAAACTATTTCGACATCGCCGCGGGATTCTCTGTCGGCATTCTCAGGAGCGGAGCTCTGAGCCTGGAATCAAGACTGGGATTCAACTACGAGGTCTTTTACCACAATCAGGAATTCCTGGCCGGAAGGTCCCTAGAATTTCAGCGAGAAGGACTCCTACTGTCACTGGAAGGGTTATTCTAGCTCAAATGTGCTCGCATAGCGGCGATGCTCGGTGCAGGCGCACAGGTCCTCAGGGAGCGCCGATCGCACAGGAAGACTGGTCATGATAATGTTTAACATCTCCGGACGATCGACAGTTTCCGTACGCACTGCTCTGGCCCTCGTGGTTGTGGTGTTTGTGGCGAGCGGCTGTGTCATCCCCCGGCAGAGAGGGGTGGTAAACGAAACACCTCATCTGCCTGTGTGCAAGCCCACTGCACATTTCCCAACCCACCTGTACAAGCTGGCAGCGGGTGATGTCCTGGAGTTCCTCTATCTTACCGTCCCGGGTGTCTCATCGAAGCCGTACAAGCTCGCGGTGCGTGACCTCGTAGACGTAGAGTTTGCCCAGCACCCCGAGCTCAACAGGTCTGTCCGCGTTCGGCCGGATGGTAAGATCAGCATTCCGAGAAAAAAAGCCGTTTCCGTGGCAGGGATGACCACCGATCAGGTGTCGGCCATGCTGCAGAAAACCTACAGCGATCTCCTAAAAGACCCTGAGATTTCCGTCTCTGTGAGAGAATTTAACGCGAAACTCGATGAGATTCAGCGAGCCATTTCCACTGCGCCCCACGGGCAGGCCCGATTGGTGTCCATAGCACCGGACGGGCACATGGCATTGCCCCTGATCCCGGACATCAAGGCAGAGGGTGCTACTGTCCCAGAGCTCACCAAGCTGGTAAACGAGAAATACGCCTCAATCATACCGGACGTTAAAGTGTCCGTCATTCTCAAGGAAGTTATCGGTAACCTGATCTTTGTCGATGGCGAAGTCCGCAGACCCGGGGTATTCAACGTGAGAGGACCCACGACCGTGCAGCATGCTCTCGCACTGGCCGGAGGTATGACGGAGACTGCTGAGCCCAGAACCGTGCTCGTGGTGTCCAAGGGGCCGGAGGGTCGCTTCCTAGCCCGAACCACGGATCTCACGAAGATGAGCTCGTCCTCCGACTTCGTGCTGAACCGCAATGACCTGGTGTACGTGCCAATGAGCACTATAGCGCGGGCCGACATCTGGGTCGACCAGAATATCAGGCGCATATTGCTCTTCACCGGATGGTCGATCGGGATCAACACCGACCTCGGTCGGACTGTATCGAGCAGGTAAGGTGGGATCGACTTCTTCCAAGAAAGAGCCCTTCCCCGGCCGTTCATCGAACAATGCGTGCCGCGCACGATCAAAAACCCTTGGCGTACCCGCCCTTCTGGAGCCTGTACGCCCATCTGTCCACAAAAAGCCAGGGATCGAGACAACCGCCCATAATCAACTTGAACCCCATTAGCCCATCTCCAGCCGAGAGCGCGGTTCTTCTCAGCCGATATACGTCTGCTCCCCGGTGGTTCAGCCCATTCATGGCGGTCACTGCGCAGGTGTATCCAACTTCGCGTGCAATTTCCACGACGCGAGGGGAGATGTCCCGCAGAGTTCCGTATGGATAGGACAACGCGACAGGCGGTTTTCCCAGCTCCACCTCAATTCGCCTTTTCGATGTCGCGAGCTCTTTTCGTGCCTCTTCAATGGGAATGGCACCAAGGCTCGGATGATTCACCGTGTGCGAACCGATGGCAAACCCTGCCCTATCCATGGCTCTCACGTCATCCCATGAAAGGAACGATCTTCCTCGCACTTCTTCTCCCGTATCGAGGGGGCGGGTCACCACGAACAAGGTTGCCGGAACGTTGTACCGCTGCATGATTTCGGCCGCATAGGTGAAAGACTCCTTGTACCCGTCATCCAGCGTGACCGCGACCGAACCAGTCTCCAGGGGCCTCTCACCAGCAATTCCTTTCACTAGCTCAGCGAGGTCTACCACCTGATAGTAATCGGCAAGATAGGCCATGTGAGCACGGAAGTGCGCCGTGCTGACCGTGTCCGAGCTGTCAGCCTTCGGCCTGACGCAATGATAGGTGAGAATCCTGTGGCCGGCTCTGAAATACATAGATCGGCGGTACGCCAGCGCCAAGCCGGACAAGGCCATTCCCCATTCGAGCCCCCACTTTCCAGCCCTTTTCATTGCCCATCGTGCGTTCATCGGCAGCCTCGTGCGGTCATAATACTGGTTGAGGGGGACGGATGACAACGCAGGGGTGGGGACAAGCAGCGAATGAGAAAAACGATGCTGTTTAGAGAACTCTGCTTTAAAAGCCCCATTTCTACATTATTAAATTGACATAAGTATTTAAGATATGATATAAAAATATCAAGCTATACCCCGCGGCGCAGCCGCTCCCAATTCATTTCGTGAGGATCAATTATGAGACCATTCAGAATGGTGGCATGTTTGATCGGCTTGTTGTTACTCCCGGTAACGGTAGCGGCATACAACGCGCCGATGCCCCTGGCCTTACAGCGTCCGATAGCGAAGTGTCCCCCTCAGGGGTGTCCACCGGTATATGGGGCAGCGCCGATGGCCGGGTTATGCGGTCCTGGGCCGCAGTTCGCCTTATGTGCCCCGTCGTTGCGGATGAGGCTTGATGGCAAGGCGGGCCCTATGTGGATAACCGAGAACGTGGATTTTCCATTCATTGCACCGGATCCTCTGAATCCACAATTCGCGTTCGAGCGTATGTCTCTCACGCTAGACACGACGAATTTTTGGGCAGGTTTTGTGCGGCTCGAATTTGACCCTCTGCCGAACATCACCCTGTATGGCGAGGTTGGCGGGAGCATTCCGAGAAACGCGACCGTGAAAATGAATGCCACCGGTCGTGCTGTTCTTCCGGAGCCTGATAACGCGCAAAATCTGGTCTCCCCGTGGACGTGGAAAGCCCAAAACATCGTATGGTGGATGATAGAAGGAGGAGGGGTGCTTTGGGTGACCAGCACTTTGGGGTTTGAAGTGGGGTTTCGCAGTGAAAACTTCGATTACCGTATGACCGATCCCCGCAATTCCACTCAGGCATCTGCCATCGGGATTGCCGGAGGATTGGCGCCTGGAAACGCGATTACCTGCGCCCGCATATGACCGGGTGGTGTCGGCCAGTTGGTCGGCGACCCGGGCAGCGATCTTTGGGATCCGTTCATTGGATTTCGCGGCAGGAGCTGCAAGAAATCGTGCAACCTCTGGGATCCCGAATACCGTTGGCGAATCATTGGCTCAGCATGGGGAGCCAGCAGGTACGAGAACCCAATGGGCATTATCTGCCGCTCTCCCATTCCGGGCGGAGTGATTGAGTCTACCGTGACAGAGTATGTCCTGGACGGGAACAACACACGCTTCCTCGAGTTTTCAGGAGAAGTTGCCGGAGCTCTCACCCCTACAACGAGGCTTGGTGTATGGGGATTGGGGAGTTTCCTGGAAATGCAGGGTACAGGCAATATCGACGCTCGCGTCGAGCAATCCGACAATTTTGTCGCCCAGGCCGGCACTGCGGACGTTGCAGACTCCCGGTACTATCGGTCCCGGGTGGCGTTCGGTCTGTTGTTCGGGATACTTTTCTAACACCAGCCGAAGTCGCCAGAAGGCCGCAGTGTGCCACTCACATTCAATGCGTGGCAGCAAAGAACGCTGTATGAAGGGCTTCTGCCGTTAGCCGCGAACACATGGCTTCCCCTTGGGGAGGTGCTGAATACTGCCGCACATTTCCCGTTGTGCGGCATCCAGCGTTCTGGTCTAACTGGAAAGCCAATAACATTGCCTGGCTCCTCATACGTGTGGCAGAAAGAATGCCCATCTGGTAAAATACGGTAGCGCTTCGGGGGGTGCATAGTAATTGGCTGCAATTTGTAGTGGAACGTCAGAGGGTGCTAAAGGCAGCTATCCCTCTGCGAGAGGCAGTGCTGCTTGTGCAATTCTTAATGCGTTCCACCATAGCCCTCAACTCTGATGACTGCCACACATATTGGATGAGTGGCAGTATATAGTGAATTTGACGTGCCGCGTCGTTTCCTGCCGACGTAAAATCTTGCTCTGCGTCGAAAGAATCCGATGAGACTCGCTGTCAAAGAATTGCTCAAGTCAGCCCCTGACCGTCTGTGGAGAAGGCTTCGCCGCGTTTACGAAAGTGTTCCGGATAATATCAAGTACGGAAAGGCGTTCACGGAAGGGGTGGCGCTCCTCAAAGAAAGCGAGCAATGGGATATGAACCGTCTCGTGGCGTACCAAGAAGAACGCCTGCGCGTACTGGTGAGCCATTGCTATGCAAATGTTCCCTATTATCGACGAATATTCAAAGAGCGTGGGCTCTCCCCGGACGATATCAAGACCGTGGAAGATCTCAGAAAACTCCCGTTTCTTACCCGGCAGATCGTGAGGCAGGAGAAGGAGCATCTCATCGCTACCAACATTCCGTGGTACAGAAGAGATCCGGTGCACACGGCGGGGAGCACCGGATCCCCCCTCGATTTCTTCTACGATGAGACCACTACGCCCTTTAACCGAGCTTTGGCACTGAGGCATCTCCGTTGGCTCGGGTACACAAAGGGTGATACAGTGGCCCGATTTCGGGACCCGTACGGCATCGACCTCGAGAAGCTGGCCGAGCGCGACCTGTTCGGTCGGGAGTTGAGGTTGACCCTTTGGCGAGGAGATGAGAAAGAGCTCCAGTTGGTCGCCCGGGAGATACAGCTTTTTAAGCCTGCATATATCAGTGCGTGGCCTTCCTGTCTCCATCTCCTGGCCCGATGGCTGAGGAGAAATTCCGTGCGGCTCGATCCTCCAAAATATATTGTCACGTCCTCGGAGAATATCTATCCTCACATGCGCGAAGTGATAGAAGAGACATTCCAAGCGCCTTTGTCTGACTGGTACGGACAGGAAGAATCAGTGGCCATAGCCATGCAATGCCCGGAGGCAAGGAATTACCACATCCAAATGGAGATGGGGATTGTTGAGCTTCTTCCTTGGAAAGACGAATATCGAGAGATTGTGGGTACCTGCTTGCACAACATGGTTATGCCGTTCCTGCGGTATAGGACGGGGGATCTCTGCAAAGAAGGTTCCGGGCCGTGTGCCTGCGGGAGGCATCATCCGGTCCTGTCGGAGATCTCCGGCCGAGACGGCGACTTCATAGTAACGCCGGACATGCGCTGCATTTCACCTCTCGGCCTCAATCACGTCGTGTACCACCTGGAAGAGATCAAAGAATCCCAGATCATCCAGGAGGATCTGGATCTCTTGCGGGTAAAGGTGGTCCCATGGAAGGATGTGGCTCCCCACGCGTTGACGGCACTTGAGGATAGGGTCCGATCCTATCTGGGAGGACGCGATATGCGGATCTCACTGGAAGTCGTTGAGGAAATCCCCCGTTCCGCAACTGGCAAGAAGCCGTTCGTGCTCTCCAGGTTGCCCGGGGATACGGTCGAGCTTCGGTGTGGATTGTAATTCATAGAGGTTGGTATGAGGTCATGCGATGGATAGAGCGTCAGGATCGATGTATGGAGCTCACTCCGGAGAGATTCCGGACGTACGCCGGTCCCCGGCGATAAGTTACGCGGTGGCCGCGGTTCTCTCGATCGTCGCGGGATTCGCATTCACCTGGGCATCCAAGGCCGGAATCAAACCGGTGATCGCGTTCTTCGTGGGAACATTCATGCTGTTGGTCCTCAGCCTCTTCCTGAATCGCTTGAAATCCTTTCTCATCTTTGCCCTCATCGTCGCAATTCCTCTCCAGGTGACGTTCCACGTTATTCACGACCCCGTGCCCATCGAGACGACCCCGTTCATGGCAGGGGTGCCGGTGGACATGGTGGATGTTATCCTTGCGCTGCTCTACGGCCACTGGTTGTCAACCGTGGCGTGGACCAAAAAGACAGGCCCCCTGAGGATTGGCCATCCATTGGGTACGCTCCTCCTCCTGTGGCTGGGGGCCTCGCTCCTTACCAGCTACTTCGCGGCACATGCGTTTCGGTACAGCCTATACGAATTGGTCCACCTCGCGAAAGGCTTTCTTCTCTACCTGTACCTCGTCAACAACACGTCCACGGAGAAGGAGCTGCGGCTCATCGTTTTCGCACTCTTCGCGGGTATGTCAGCGCACGCGCTCTACGCGACTTTCCAATACGCGACAGGATGGAACTATACGCTCCATGGGGAAACCACGAAGTGGATCGGCCCGGAAGGATTTCGGTCCATTGGATTCTTTGGCAGTCCTGACGCTGCGGCAGTGTTGATGACGTTCGTCCTTCCCCTGGCAGTGGCCTACTATTTTGTGGTCCGAGAGGATTCCTTGCGACTCTGGGTTCTCTTCGGAATTATCTCCACGGTTCCGGGGCTGCTGGCAACCAAGGTAAGAGCCGCCTGGCTGGCTACATTCATCGCAATTAGCACGTTCGTCTTTGTTAGTTATTTTCGGGGCAGAATCTCCACAATGGGTCTTGTGAAATCCATTCTTGCGGGGATTCTCGTGCTCGCATTGGCAGGCCCTTTCATATACTTCAGGTTCAAAGGGGGCACCTATGGGGAAGATCGCGTCCCCCTTGTCTGGACTGCGATAAGCATGATCCAGGATCGCTGGATCCTCGGGGTGGGGCTGAACAACTATTTCTTCAACATTGAACAGTACGTGCCGGTAACATTTAGACACCAGTGGGCGTACACCGTGCACAACGAATATCTCTTGCGCATGGCCGAGGGCGGGATCTTCGGCTTTCTTCTCTACTACACCCTCTGCCTGGCTCTCATCATCAAGCTGTGGAAGATTACGAAATCTTCGTCGCCGCTCCTCTATGCGGTCTCTCTCGGTTTGTTCTCGGCCATGATCGGGTCGATACCCCATCGTGTGTTCTCATTTTACCATTACAGCAACGTGTACGATCAATTCATGGTAGTCCTCGCCATAACTATTCTCGCTGAGCGACTCCATCGAGCTGGGCTCGTAAGAGATTCTTCTTCCGGATCCCCGTGACCCAGGTCGCGGATGTTCAAATGCTCGTGCATTGGCGCATCGCTGCTGGCGGGCGTGCTTTCGATTCCCTGCTGATGGCGTTCGGAAGCGTCTTTCTGGGGGAGCTCCCTTCCCGTCCGCTCACCAGTGGTGACTGTGTCAAGTGTGGGTAATGGTCACTTTCCTCCAGGAAAGACCTCCCAATTGTTTGGCAAACTACGCTCCTGCAAAATCCTCTAAGAGTTTGACACCCTATGGGGTCGTCTGCATATCTAGAATTAACCTTCAGAAATCGGCTTTAAAATTGACAATAACAAGATAATTATGATAACATCACCCTCAACGAGTTTCGCCCGGTCTCAAGACCGAAATGACCGAGGTTCATCGAATGTCCCATAGCGCCCGCCCTCTCTTTTCACGAGAGAAACGAAAGCGGGGATTCCGTTGAGGTGGATTCATGAATTGGCTCGACCGACTTAATCTCCCGGGCCGGGGTCTGAGAGCAGCAAAGATACAATGTCCGCAGGGTCGAGTTGGGATCTGAACGTGGAGGAGAAAGAGATGTCAGGGGATGCGACGGCCATAGAGCCCACGAACCCGAACGCTGCCCCGAATTCGGAAGAGCCGTGTGAGGAGCTTTCCAGCAGCGCCGGGATTCAGAAGAGCTCCCTGCGCAGACGATGGACGGTTTTCGGGTGCGTGGCTCTGTTGCTTCTGTCAGGGGCTTTTTACCTGTCATGGGCTCCGTATACGGCCCAGACCACGGTTCTCTTGACCCTGGACCGCTCATTGAGCGAAGCGGAAAGGTCAGCGATACTGGACCGAGAGCTCCACATTCTCCAGAGCGAGGAATTGCGAAGGGCTGTGGCACGATCTCTCGGCGTCACATCGGTCGGAAACTGGACGTCAGGTCTGGGGTCCGTGCTTTCGTGGCCGGAGCGGCCGGCGACCTTTGGCGATCTGCCTGGACAAGATTGGCGCCTGGATGAGAGGATAACGGTAGTTCCTACGCTCTCCGGCTCCGGGGCGCTGGTGAAAGTGACCGCCAGCGGATACAATCCGGACGATCTCAAGAAAGCAATAGGCGAATACGTGAGCCAGTACGTAGACTACCGGAGGTCGTTGGGGCCGACCGCGGGAGGAGAGGCCCGGGATGGCTCTCCGTGCTCCAGCCTGCCTTTGGACGACTCCGTACGGGAGATCGCCTCGCGCATTGAGAGGATGCGACTGACGGAAAACCAGTGTGAGCTTGCTCTCGGGTTTCTGGACAACAAATCGGGCGGGAATTTTAGAGGCTTCATCCCGTCGTCCGATACTGTGGGACTTCCGGCTCTGAAGCTTTTCCAGGATCGGATCGTGGAGCTCGAGATCAAGTCACGAGAGCTCGCGGTACACTTCACGCCCCAAAGCAGCGAGAGGAAGACTATCGAGCTCCAGATTAGTGGCATTCGGAAAGCTATGAAGGAATACCTCGCCGCACAGGTTCAGTTTCTCCGCCGCAACAGGGAGAGCCTCATGGCCCAGAAGGCCGAGATGCTTCATAACCGATGTTCCTCTTCGAGGGAGCCGGCAAGACCTGCATCATGGGAAGTGCCAAACGAGGGGCCGAACCGAACCTATTCAGTGGTCCCGGGCCTTCAGGTGCGTGTGGATGAGCCATCCATTTCCTGCAGGCCGGTAATAGCGCACCTGGAAGCACTCAAGGCAGCAGTGCTCGCTCGGCTTCAGCTCGACACGTAAGGTTAAGAGAGGCGGCCAGGTGAACAGAGCTGAAGCGCTACGTAACAGCACGTAGGAAAGCGTGTACTAAGGGTGCCCTGTGACAAGCGATTCATCAGACGAATGAGGAGGTATAGGCAGATTATGGGCAAAACGGATTCAATACTGGCATTGGCCCTAGTCTTGGCTTTCGCGTGGATGGGTGCACCGTGCTCGAGTGCCTCTTCGGGCTGTCCAGTTGAGATCTGTCCGCCGCCTATAGTACCTATTCCTCCCTGCTGCGAGCCGAACCTGTTGTTTCCGCCACCTCCGTGCCTGATTGCCCCGATCATCGCAGGGCCGCCACCACCGATGCCCTGTCCGCCTCTCGACGCAGGTGTTCCTGCAATGCCTCTGCCGGGTAAAGGAGCGCCCCCTCTTCTTGGCCGCCCCCTACCAGGCCTTCCTCCACCTCTGCCTATTCCTGGCTTGCCTGGGCCCCAGTAGGCGGGAGTATCGTCGTCTGAGTACCTCAATTTGGTGCTCGCGCACAGATCCTTCCCCTTTTGTGGGCATAGGCGTTAACTTGGTGGAAGGCATCACGTGATTTCAGTCAGTTGACTTAACGAGGACCCCGGAACCCTGGCGCCAGCAGGAGTCCATAACATGTTGGAAGGACTGGATTCCGGCCTTCGCCGGAATGACGAAGA
>CAYZET010000026.1:0-23978 GCA_964477215.1 uncultured Syntrophaceae bacterium
GTTATGAGCTCAACACCTTGCGTGTCCTTGCACCACTTGATTGCGTCCGTGGCGTGCTGATCCACATATTTTCCTGTCCAGAGAGCCTGCTCCTTGCTCAAGTCGTCGAAGACCTTCTTCACGTCTTCAGGAAGGGACTCCCATTTTTTCTTGTTCATCACCACAGCAAAGGGCACCACCCACAAGTCCGTAATCGTGGCGAACTTGCAGTATTCGGCAAATTTCATGTCCTTCATGACTTCCAAGGAGCTGACGAGGCCCTGGACCACTCCCTTTTGGAGAGCCTCCGGAACCGCAGACATTGGCATTCCTTCAGGAGCTGCCCCCAGCCGCTTCATGATGTCAACGCCCGTGCCGGCAGCTCTCAGCTTGAGGCCGGCGAGGTCCTCCATGCTCCGAACAGGCTTCTGGGACATTATGTTCGCAGGAGCACACGTGAACATGGTCAGAACCTTCACGTCGTCGAACGATCGCGGCTTGTACTTCGCATACAAGTCCCACATCACCACACTGGCCACAGCCCCCCGATCAAACCCCAGCGGCAGATCCATGGCTTCGAACAACTTGAACCTGCCCGGCTGATAGGCAGTCGCCAGGCAACCGATGTCCGCCACACCCTTGACCACCCCGTCGAACATGTTCTTTGGGCCAAGCAGGGTGCCCCCCGGGAATGTCTTCACCTCAACCTTTCCATTCGTGCGGGCATTCACCTCCTTAGCCCAGCGCTCCATCTGGACGCAGGGAAACGTCGGTGCCGGCGGAAAATTAGCGTACGTAAGGGTTATGGTCTGAGCGATTGCGGGCGTTTCGTGGAATGCCCCCACAATCATGGTCAACGCGAACACCAGGGAAAGGATGAAGGTTAATCGGGCTTGCTTCATTACTGTTACCTCCTCGTGCAGGGACTCGGGAAAAGTACGTTGCCGTTCAGAAAAATCGACTGGGAAGGCCTTGGTATCATTGAGATACAGGAAATGTGCACCCCTTGTCAACGACAATCGCTCGTGAAGTTGACGCAGGCGTCAGCGAGGGGGAGCGGTCCGAAATGCGGTTCGGAATTGGCGTCGCGGCGAGGATGGGGACCAATGGAGAGGAACAGGGGCACAAGGCTTGAATAATAAAGTATTTTATCAGTAAATAACCAAAAACATGCAACATCATTATCTAAAAGTGTTGCATTTTCGGATTCATGTGGTATGAAGGGTCCCGAGAGAGGGAGACCCCAGGTCTCATATCACCAAAAGAGGAGTCACGCGATGAAGAAAGCAGGCATGGCGATAATGGTATCGATCGTTGTCGCCGCGTTGAGTGCGACCAGCTATGCTAGCGATGTATCCACCCAGATTTCTGCCCTGGAGAAGCAGGCCCAGCGGATTGAGAGCCAGATAGAACAGGCGAAGCAGGCCAGCAATTCTGCGTTGGATCAGCAAGTCAAGGCGCTCCAAAGCACCATTGACACGCTGGTCCAGAGGAAGGTCCAGATCGACGCCCAAATTTCCTCTGTCGAAGGGCAGGTGGACAAACTGCGCAGTAATTCCAAAGACGTGCTTAACAGACAGATGGAGCACTATAACAAAGAGCTCTCCACGGTTAAGCAGCAGCTCTCGGGCCTAATGAGCAAGAAGGCCGAGCAGGCGCTCCAAAATACGGCAGCTCCTGCAGCAGCAGCTCTCCAGGCCTCTCCAACCAGCGTACCTGCTGCCGGGAACGCAGCGAAGCCCTGTGTCAACTGCCCGTCTGACCAACCTGCCGCTGCAACTCCCGCCGCAAGTGCGACCCCCGCGGCAGCTTCTCCTGTGACCGGAAAGATCGCAGACAATGCTCCCGCAGCGCCTCAGGCCTCCGCGGCAGTAGCCGCACCAGAGACCCCCCAACAGGCACCCGCGCCTGCAGCAAACGCTGCTGCAGTGAAGTGATCGCCTGATCACCCCGGGCCTGCCCATGCCATGGTGTGGCATCGGGGAAGCAGCACCGACCTCAGGGAGTCAGATTCAAGCGGGCCTGGCTCCCTCATTGGCTTCCCCGACCCGCTATCTTACGAGATGCTCTTCAGGAAACGGGGGTAGCCGGCGGCGTTGGATTGACGGCGGGCCGTGAAGTTGACCGTTCGGGGCGAGAGAGAACCGCCGAGCACGCCGTGACGAAGTTATCATCAAATATATCGGTAAGAAATAACGCTTATCTAAGATCATATGTGGGAAATTTATCTTATACATGAAAATCATTGACATAGACTAAAGACCAAGCTAAAATTGCGACACAGCGGGCACAATTTTTCCTCTTCTTCCGGGAGCGAGTATGCGTCGTCACTTACACTGGTTGCCCTACCTCTTGTTGCCGCTGCTCGCAGCCTGTTCATCGACTGCCGGTCTGGTGAAGAAGGATACGGACCCCGCCCGGGCGTCTTGGGAAAGGCCAGCAAGAACCCCTCAGAAGAATCTTGATCGTATTTCCGATGAAGAAGGAGCCTTTCATATCGTCGGAAAAGGCGAAACTCTTCATCGAATCTGCGAAGTCTATGGCCTGAAGCTCGAGAAAGTGGCCAAAGTGAACAGGCTACAGGCGCCGTACAAGATCGAGGACGGGGACACTCTTTTTCTCCCCGCCAGCGCTCTCCTGGGCGAAGATGATCTGGCAGGGCACTGCAACGAGCCAACACTCAATTGCCCAGGGCAAGACAGAGGTCGGGTCACGTTTGCGACCGCGATTCGAGGAAAAAGGCATCCCTCTGTTCCTCGCCTCAGCTTTCCGGTTCCGGGGGGCGAGCTTACGTCCCCATTCGGGTATCGATGGGGCAAGTTTCACAAAGGGCTTGATATCGCCGCGCCCATTGGCTCATCGATCCGCGCGTGCGCCGACGGCAGGGTCATGTTCACCGGGAGTCGTAAGCGGTTCAGGCGGTATGGAAACACGGTATTGATCCATCATGGGGAGGGGGCATACACCTATTATGCTCATCTCGACACGATACTGGTAAAGAAGAACCAGAAGGTGCGAAGGGGCCAGAAGATCGGTACGGTTGGCAACACAGGGAGATCCACCGGGCCTCACCTCCACCTCGAGGTTCGGGTAGACAACCAGTTGTTCAACCCTCTTGCTTATTTTTCTACAAATGAGCTCGCTGGGGTCCGCGTGGCGAAACGGTTTGCAGAATCCCCGATGGGACCGGTACGCGCGCGATGGGGTATTCCGGACTTGCTGACTGCGAACCGGTAATGCACTGCTCCCGAAGGTGCGACAGCGAGACAGGGCGATTCCAGGCATTTCATTGAGAGGAGCGAGGCTGGCGAGGGAGGTAATCGGGAGACTGGCGGTGGGACCCAGCCCCTGTCTGTGGTAGAAGAGTCCACTCTCTACAGGCGGCAGCAAATCCTCACGAACGGGTGCAAAGGCCGCTTGACCTTGTGGCGGTGGCTCTCTTGGGCCACCCGAAATCTGGGCACTTTTCGGAGCACCTGTGGCGCAACCATGCGACGCGAGGATGTTCTACAAAGACCTCCAGGCAAGAAGATGGGCCCAGCGTTTTTCGGAGAATGGGAGAGAGGATGCCTAGGGGGACGACGGAGGTTCTCAGCGTGTCCGAGAAAAAGAAGCCGTTGATACCCAGCAGGGTCATGATGGTGGGAGAATCGTCGCTCCCGCAAGAGGTTGTGGCAGAGCTTTCGGACCATCACATGCAGATTTTCATGAGGGAGCCGGATCCCCTGGAATGGCCCGAGGAAATGCGCCACCTCGCTCGATATTTGCCTGCGGAAGAGCGGATCCGCTTTTCCGCGACTGCGATCATGGTGCGACACGATAGCGTGCTCGCTCACGCGGTGGAGGAGTGGGCAACAGCGGTTTGGGAGGAATTGGGGCGTGAGATACCCATAACACGGGAAAACCGACTGCTCCTTCTGGACGAGATGGTGCGCCACGTTATGGAGATCGTGTCCGCCAGTGTGAACGCCCCTTCGTCGGGCGACGGATAATCGGATTGCCCTTACCGGGGGAAAGGTCTCGGGCATGCGATGGGACGCAGTTTTTTTCTTCTGGGGGTAGTGCATTTTTCGTGTTTTGTTCTTGACAAAAGATAGCGATTTCATTAGCCTAAACATCTTCCGAAGCTTGGCAGTCTGCCTGTCCTAGAAGGGCACCAGGTGAAGGCGAAGAACGCCACCATGTAGGTGGTTCGCGCGAAGCGGTTGCTTGGAGTAGGTAGCCGGGTCTCTGGGCAGCGGCCTGTTGCCCGCGCAGTGCACACGCACCTGCGGGGGTTTACACTTGCCCACCGGCGGATCCGATGCAGGAGCGCCTAGGGTGCTCGTTACGAGTGGGGCTGAACCTGTGGTCATTGCGATCCGCTTTACGAGCGGTGGGTGAGGCGATTATTGATTATTGGCCGAAAGTCTAGCCTGCAAGACATGAATTCGGCCGACCGACAAAGCTGAAGTAACCAAAGCATTGGGGTAACGAGAAAGGAGAAAGCGTATGGCCGAAATCGGACATGGCAAAAAAGAAATCGTCGAAAGGATCCTTGAGCCTAGTCAGGCCAAGGCCAAGATGGAAGGTCTTCCCAAGATTGAGGTGAACAGCCAGATCGCGAACGAGGTGATCGGCATCGCGTACGGATTCTTCTGTCCCTTGGAAGGATTCATGGGAAAAGCGGACGTCGAGTCCGTATGCAAGAAGATGAGGTTGGCCAACGGAACCGTCTGGAGCATTCCTATCCTGTTTGATCTGTCGGAAAAGGAAATTGCCGACTACGGGGTAAAGGCCGGCTCCTCCGTGCTGTTGACTTTCGGTGGCAATCCCATGGCAGTCCTTGATGTGGAAGAGGTTTTTGATTACGACAAAAAGTCAATGTGCGCCGACGTTTACGGGACGGCCGAAGAAAAGCATCCGGGCTGCGCGCGCACATATTCATACAAGGACAAGTTCGTTGGTGGCAAGATCTCCCTCGTCAACAAACCCAAGATCAATCCGCCCTACGATCCGTACTTCATTCCCCCGCTGGAGATGAGGAAGAGGTTCAAGGAAAAGGGTTGGGAGAGGATCGTGGCGCATCAGACTCGGAACGTGCCGCATACTGGCCACGAGTGGCTCATGAAAGGCGCATGGTTCCAGGCATACGCTGAGCTACCCATTGAAAAACCTCTTGTGGGAGTCTTGGTGAACGCCATCATCGGTGCAAAGCGTAAGGGTGATTACATCGACGAAGCGATCATTCTGACCCAGGATGAGTTGCGCAAGTCCGGTTACTTTGGGGATCACAACCATCTGACCTCTCTCACCTTCTGGGATATGAGATATGCCGGTCCCAGAGAGGCCGTGTTCCATGCAGCGCTTCGTACAAACCTCGGTTTGACCCACCACATGTACGGCCGCGATCACGCGGGCGTCGGTACCTACTACGGTGCGTACGATGCACACCATCTGCTCGCCACCGTGCAGGATGAGCTGGACATCACACCTGTCTATTCCATGAATTGGCTGTACTGCCCCCATTGCGGCGAGATCACGTCCGAAGGACTGTGCAACCACAAGAGTGAGTGGCAGAAGTTCAGCGGAACCGTAATCCGGAGCATTGTGCAGGACGGCGTGAAGCCTCCGAGACTCATCTTCCGTCCCGAGGTGTTCGACCTGGTCATGGAATGCGCCGATAAGTACGGCTTCGGCTCCCCCTTTGTCACCGACGAGTATCTCGAGAAGAGAATTCCGGTGTTTGAAATTCCGCCCATGTAACAGGAGGTTCCACCATGGCTGAAAAATATCCGATAAATATCTGGATTAATGAAGACCGTTTCAAGAAACTGGAAAAAGCAGGCCTTGGCGATCTGTGCGAAGAGATGCTGGCCGGCCTGAAGGTGCTGCGGGTATATGCCAATGACGAGGAGAAAGACAAGATACTGAAGGTCTTTCCTACCGCGAAGTTTGATAGCGCGACGACCAAGAGCATCGAGCTCTTGCCGAAGAACGTGAAGGACGCGATTTTCGACAAGGTTGTACAGAGAGAGTCTGTAGACATTATGGCTGAGTTTCTCAAGGCCTACTAGTCAAAGGACCTGATCCTTTCTGATGCGGAAGAGAGCACATCGAGCTCTCTTCCGTTCTGCCTGCTCCAGAAGCGGTCGAATCCGTTCCTACCTTGACGAAACACGCTCAATATAGTAAACTTCTGCGGTATTTTAGTAAGCGGCATAATCAGCCGAGAATTGCGCTGATGGTTCGCTGGTGAGCGTACTACGGTGGCTGCCGATTCCGGACCGACAGTTGGTGAACAGGAACACATCCTGCATGACAGATCTCTTTGAAAAATGCTACTCATTCGGTCGCGATAGAGAAGCCTTGTCCATGGGCATCTACCCATTCTTTAAGGCCATCGAGAAGCTCGACGGCACCCACGTGACGGTGAACGGCCGGGACTTAATCATGGTTGGTTCCAACAATTATTTGGGACTCACCACTCACCCTAAGGTGAGAGAAGCGGCCATGAAGGCCCTTCGGGAATACGGCACTAGTTGTTCCGGATCCAGATTTCTTAATGGAACCCTTGAGTTGCATGAAAAACTGGAAGCCGCTCTCGCCGAGTTCATGGGTAAAGAAGCGGCACAGGTCTTTTCCACAGGTTTTCAGACCAATCAGGGGGTTATTGCCCCTCTGATCGGTCGCAGTGACACTGTGGTTATCGATCGGCTTGTCCACGCGAGCATTGTTGATGGGGTCCGACTCGCGTTCGGAAAAGTGAGACGCTTCAAGCACAATGATATCGAGTCGCTCAGAAGAAATCTCGAAGCCTCAGGAGATTCTGCCGGAATCTTGGTGATCGTGGATGGTGTCTACAGTATGGAAGGCGACCTGGCTCCGCTCCCCGAGATCGTTGGGACCTGCAAGGAGTTCGGAGCGCGAATCATGGTAGACGACGCCCACGGAATCGGGGTTCTGGGCAAGACCGGTCGAGGGGCTTTGGAGCATTTCGGTGTGGCCGACGACGTGGACCTAGTTATGGGGACATTCAGCAAGTCTTTTGCGTCCCTGGGAGGGTTTGTCGCCGGAGATGCCAGAGTCATCTCGTACATAAAACATCATTCGCGAGCCCTTATATTTTCTGCAGCCATGCCTCCGTCCGCTTTAGCAGCGGTGCTTGCCGCTCTAGAAGTCATTCAGACGGAGCCGGAGATTCGCCAGCGATTATGGGAGAATACCGAGTTTCTTCTCGGAAGTGTTCAGAGCCTCGGATTCGAGACCGGTCCCACTCAGACCCCTATTGTCCCGATCATTGTGGGCGACGACATTCGTGCCGCTTTGCTCTGGAAGATGCTTTTTGACGAGGGATTGTTCACCAATTGTGTCGTAGCTCCCGGCGTACCTCAGGGACAACAGAGGATCCGCATGTGCCTTATGGCTACTCACACCCGGGAAGATCTGGAGAAGGTCGTGGATATTCTCGCCCGAGTAGGGCGAAGAATGGGACTCATCCAATAATTCGCATCGCCAGGAGACGCTCAATGGTAAAAAGAGAGTCCATGAATCTGAATCGGCGTACGCTCGTGACTTCTGCATTGTATACGGTTTTCGCACTCATAGCCTTGGCTGCCGTGCTCTACTATTTGGTGCTGGGATCTCTTCTCACCGATCTGGCGCTGGCAGTGGGCGGCGAGGGATGGCAGATCGCGCAGGTTGCAAAGGAAGATCAGGAGAGCAAGAGCAAATTGTCGCGGGCCATGGCACCCGACATGACTCGTGAACAGTTGGCGGATCTGGCTGAAACGATCAGGAAAGCCGAGAGCAGATCGCTCGAGAACAAACAAATGGCCAGGGAGCTTATCGGGTACGTTAAGATCATGGTCGCAGTCCTCATCGTAATTGCCATAGGCTTCCCACTCGCCATCTGGTTACTGAGTCGAAGGAGGCTCATTGGCTTGTCTGGCCTGTCGAGTGAAGTTGCCGCAACGCTGGTCTTGGTCGAAGAACGGCAGGCGAAGCTGGCAAATGTCCTGAGGGACATACAGACTGAAGTAGATTACTTACACACCCTTTCCGTCCCCGATCTGAAGAATCTGATCCAGCAGGCTGAAATCTACCTGCAACAAAATGAACAGGATCTGACCAAGGTTGGCACGACGCGCAGCGCCCGCGAGTAGCGCTGCGCCGCTCGCAAGGAGGACCGACCTGTCGTGCTACCGGACCGTCGACGACCGTGGCTCCGAAGGACAGCGCTTCTGGTGCTATAACCAGCGGTGACACGGTGGCGACATCCCTACGGTGGCAAGAATCCGGTTTCTTCGGAATGCCTTGGGACCCGTTCTTCGTCCGCTGATGCCCCCGCAAGACTGGATTGGCAGTGCGGCGGACTTAGTAGACGATTTCACAAACATGCACGACCTGGCAGTCACAACGGACCATGATAGTCCCCGGGATTTCGCCGGACCGGTCGATGGTCGCCGCGATCAGCCCTACTCCTGTCTTCGTGGCGCCGGCGTCTCGCCGGTAATCAGCGCACTTTCAGCAAAATACGGTGCCGTATTCGCTTCAGCCCTGTTCAGGGAAGGGCGGGTTTGAACCCCGCCCCTACATCTGCTGCTCCGGTACTTCTACCGCAACGATCAACGCTCCACCCCACAGTAGGGGCAGGTTTTCAAACCTGCCCTCCATTGAAACAGGCTCTGAAGCTGCCCATCCCTAAAGGCCGGCTTATACAGTTGCCAAGAGTTACTCCCGATTGCCGTGTGTCGGGGATATTCATGCGAGGATCGTAAACCAGTGGGACGGGCGTCCCGCCCGTCACTGTTGAACGGGAGCAACGGACACTATTATTGGCACCCACCGAAAAATAAGAATACCGGCCAGGCGCCGGCGCTACGGGGAATTCGAGCCGAGGATCCAGTAGCACGGGCGCCTCTCAGACCGGTCCTGGTATCCAAGCGGTTTACACCGCTGCCCGAGACCGGCAGGGGAGCGCCATGTCATCCCAGGAAGCCCTCCCTGACTTGCCATTCGGCCATCCGCGTTCCTATGGCTCTATGGTGATGGGTGTCCCCACCTCCACGGTGGAAAAGAGCTCTTCCACCTCAAAATTCCACATTGCTATGCAACCATCGGTCCAATTGTGCGGTTTTGGGTAGAGGAGCGAGATCCACCTTCGTTGGTATTCATCCGTGGGATATCCGTGTATTCCGACCCAACCGCCTAACTTTGTGTGCCACGGAGGGGCTTGTCCTGTAGTCACCCGCCGGATGATGTCGTCCCGGGTATCGCGGGAGATGATTCCCGATTCGAACGCAGACTGGGCATCTTCGACGCCAGGGTAGCTTATGCCGAGGAACCGATGGAACTTACTCGCTGCTGTCTTGAGACAGATGAAGTACTCTCCCTCAGGAGTCCTGCGATCGCCGGTGATGCGCTTCGGTCCGTAGGGATCAAGGCCCAGGCAGACCCGATAGCTCCTGATTCTTGTGTTACCCTGGCACACATCCAAGACTTGTCGGCTTTTCACGATGACGATCCGAATCTGGGACGAAGTCTGCGTATAGCCCTGACACACGCGATCGGGGAGTACGATGGATGTCACGAGGATCGCGACGGCCAAGCACAGTGTGAAAATCTTGCTCTGAACCTGCTGCAAGAAACCTCCGTCACTTAGTACGCGTTTTCCCAAGTACTGTTGCGTGGTTGTTTCAGCTCCCTTCATTGGGACAGGCTCTAAACCAGTCCATCTCTCATATCAGTTCAAGACAAGAATACCGGCGAGACGCCGGTGCTACGGGATATTCGCGGCGAGATCCCCGTGGTAGGGGTGGGAATGGGGAATGTCGCGCTTGCTTCTGTCATGTTACCTGGTCGGTCGTGTACCGGTATGAGTTGCCGTGTTCAGATCCCGGACGAGCTGCTCTCCGGCTTTGGAGAGATTGCCCTTATCCTCATAGAAGACGTCTTGAACGGTCACGTCCCTCCCATGGTATTCTGCATTGGCGACATCATCCGGTTCGACACGGGCACCAGCAAGCGATATTCCTGCGAAAAGGCCTCTTGAACGGGAATAAGAGAGGATTCCCGCGTCAAGCTTGAGACTTGTACCCGCTGTGGCTCCCCTGCCGACCGGTCCCGCAGACACAGCGATATCGGCTCCGAGAGTGAATCGCTCCTCGAGCAGTCGCTGTACGCCTTCTTCACTCATTATCAAGAGAATCAAGTCCACCGACTGGGCTCCGACCTGGGCACCGATACTGCCTCCTCGGACGGTAAAGAAGGTGGGCTTGGTCCACGCACCGGTCCGATCGTCCCGTCGCAATACGACGCCGTTCCCATAGCTAAGCCCGATCACAGCACCGATTCCGACCACTCCCGGGAAGATCGCCAGGCCTTTGCACCTCTGAAGAAGATCTTTAGGGATCCCCTGGTCCGGCATTTCGAGGGTATTCTTCAGGACGAGATTGCAGGACGTGAGGGTTCTATCCAGGTCCTCGGAAGATACAGCTCGTGCAGGTGCAGGCGGTGCAAGCCATGAAACCAGGACTGTGAGGCAGCACGCGGCTCCCATCATGAAGGATGTGCGCCTCGTGGGGCAAAGGCAGGGATAGTCCATGTTTGTGCCCGCTCCCCTCAGTGTCTGAATGCCCTCTGATGGGTAAACATCATGGTAACTTGCGGGTGGGCTTCGTTGCACGCAACAATGGACTCGAAATCCCTGTCGGACCCGCCTGGGTGCACTATGGCCGACACGCCTTCGCGAATTCCGACATCCACTCCGTCCCGGAACGGGAAGAACGCATCGGAGACCATGACCGATCCGATGAGGCCTGCGTGTGATTGTTGCACCTCTGCCTCGATCTCCTCCCGGATCTCTGTGTCCTTCATTTCGTCATAGGACATTCCAGTCTTGCGATGACAGAGCAAGTCCCGATACTTCTCGTACGCCTTTGCAACAGCGATCTTTGCAACACCTACTCTGTCTTGTTCGCCCGTGCCTATGCCGACCGTACAGCCGTCCTTGACATATATCACTGAATTGGACGTTACACCCTGCTCGACGGCCCAACCGAACACCATGTCCTCGATCTCGCGAGGTGTGGGGGCGCGTTCAATTACGTATTCCTTCCCCTGGTACGACGCCACAGCCAACGTCAAGTCGGTTCCCGATCGAACGCGATTCACCGGGGATTGCTGGACGATGATTCCACCGTCAATGAGAGACTTGAAGTCCACAAATCGGAGGGTAATAAATTCCTCCAGACGATCGATCCGCGGTATTGCGAGGATCCTGAGGTTCTTTCTCTTGGCCAATATATCGATTGCACCCTCCTCGTAATCGGGTGCTGCAACCACTTCGAGGTAGTGAGCGGAAACGAGCTCTGCCGTTATCCTGGTGAGTGGCCGGTTGAATACGGCCGCTCCTCCGAAGGCCGCTATGCGATCTGCGTCGTTGGCACGTTGATATGCGTGATCGAGGGAGGTGTCCACTGCCACCCCTGACGGGTTGTTGTGCTTCATAATCGCGCATGCAGGGTGTTTCATTAAGAATTTAAGTATATTAAGAGCGTTGTCCACATCCGTCAAATTGGTCTTCCCCGGGTGCTTACCCGCCTGGATCATGTCCGTTTCGGTTAACGCGCTGACAAGGCCGTTCCCAGCCGAGATGAAGGCGCATTCTCCTAGGGTGAGGTTTCCTGCCACCAACTCGTACAGCGCTGCTTCCTGTCCCGGGTTTTCACCGTATCGTAATCCCTTTTCGATAAGATTTCGCGAGGAATCGGGCAGCCTCCAGGATCTTTTTCGATAAACAAGCTTCTGATCACCAAAGCTAATCGTCATCTCTTCGGGAAAATGATCATCCATGACGGTGCGGTATTTCTGTTTGATATCTTCCATCGAGAAGCCTCCGATCCCCTGTTGAACAGTTCGAGAATCTGTCGCGGTAATCCTGTTGCCATCATCTTCGCGGAGGAAACGACTATTCGCTCCCGAGGCCATTCTTGTGTCTCACTATGTCGAGAATTCCTCGTACCAGGAGAAACGCGAAACCGAGAAAAACGACGAGGCGGAGAAGATCCGTGAGATCTCCAAAGGTTCCGTCCCGGAATGTCGATGCGATGAAATAGCCAAGTATGAGCATTCCGGCTGCACATAGGACTATTCGTAGCAGAGGTGACAAGAATTTCTTGCCGGCCATCCGTCCACCTCCCGGATCGGAACTTCTACGCGCCCGTCGACTGAAATCCGTTGCGTCGAACGCTGGATTTCGCTGGGATAGCCCACAGAGACGAATGGGGCCAGTTTACACGGATCGTTGGCTGGTAGCAAGTATTCTTGGGTACCTGAGTACGAGACTCGGCAGTTGAGCCAAGACAAAAGGTGAGGTGACTTCTCGCAAGCTCCGCAACGCCCGTGTGCGACTGGCTGATCTCTCGGAACTTATTGTTTTTTCTCCGTGATGCTGGTATAGTGTGCCGAAATCAAATAGAGTGAGTTCCAGATACGCCGGACGTTGATGACAAGCGGGCGAGGGACACCTTGGCCGAAGGAGTTGTTTATATGCTGCGGTATGAGTCCCACGAGAGCTCTCTTGAGCGTGCATTCTGGGAAGCAACCCAGGTTTGTGCTAACAACGGCTTTCCCGGCATCGTGGACGCCCCTGAAGCTGGAACCGCACTTTGCCTTGAGGTCTCGCAGGCAGGCATGGGGCTCCAACGAGGGCCGGACATGGATTCTCGCAGACTGGCACGATCTCGCGTGCTGTTCCTGAGGGCCAAATGATTCGGCGGTGGTGATATGTGCGTCCGGGGTAAGGACAGGAGCGTGAAACGGGTCTCAAGGTGAAGGCGAGCGGGTTCAGCGGAACGGTCACAAACACTAGTCTCCATGACGTAATCCAGCTCATTTGTATCGGCCGCAATACCTGTCGGATGGTGGTGAGTAGTGGTCAAAACAGAGGCTGGATTTACTTCCGCGAGGGTGAGATCGTTCACGCCGAGAGTAACGTATCCTCCGCGGGCGAGGAAGCGTTTTACGCGATTGTCTCATGGGCGCTGGGAGTCTTCGAATGCGATCTCGGGAAACCGGAGAGGGAGACCATACAAGAGAGCTGGGACTTCCTCCTGATGGAGAGTATGCGGCGTCTCGATTCTCGTCATGGTCCGGAGTGAACCGCGGCCGATTCGGATGCACATGATCGGACACGGACTTGAAGGCGCGGGCCCCACTCGAAAAGACGTCCAAGGAAGGGAGCGGCATATGTGAGCAAACAGTCCCGATCCCACGGCAGAAAGAGACACTCTAGGCTCCGACCGAGCCTCCTAAGGGAATGAAATGGCTGATCTTATACTCACCAAGCTGACTCTGGATCGAATAGATGAGATCCTGCAGTCTCTCTTGTCGGCGAGCGGTGCCCACACTGTTCTCCTTATCGACAAAGCTGGCCAGCTTATTAGCTTTCAAGGAACCATGGATCAGGAGAAAGTTGCCTCGCTGGCAGCATTGACCGCGGCCAATTATGGGGCGACGACGGCCATTGCCCGCCTGTTCGGAGAGGAAGAATTCACTCTGCTCTTTCACAAAGGAAAAGAGGAGAATATCCATTTTTCCAATGTGGGCGAAGAGTACTTGATGATCACGGTGTTCAACAATAATACGCATCTGGGCTTGGTCCGTTTGGAGGTGCGCAAGGGGCTCGAACAAATAGAGGCCATGTTTGCAGAGAATTTGAGGCAGTGGTTCAATACGTAACCCAGGCGACTGACTGAGATAGGAAATTTCAATGGCCATCATCAGCTTTCGTTCCGACGAAATTCATTGTAAGATTGTATACTATGGGCCTGGAAGAGGTGGCAAAACCACAAATCTCATAACGATTCACAAGGCTCTCGGACACCAGGTGAGAGGAGAGCTTCTTTCTATCGACACGGCAGGAGACCGTACCCTCTTTTTTGATTTCTTGCCTATGGACCTGGGAAGCATAGGCAAATTCAAGATAAAGATTTCCCTCTACACGGTCCCTGGGCAAGTTAGATACAATGACACCAGAAAACTAGTGCTCAAAGGTGTGGATGGAATTGTCTTTGTAGCTGATTCACTGGAGGCGCGCAGAAACAATAATCTGGAAAGCTTTCAGAATCTAGCAGAGAATCTCCAGGAGCAGGGCAAGACCGTTGAAGATATTCCGCTTGTTCTTCAGTACAACAAGAGAGACCTCGCTGGAAGCAAGGTAGCGCTCCTGCCGGTGGAAGAAATGGATCGCGATCTCAACCCCGAGAAGAAGTTTCCGTATTTTCCGGGAAGTGCGCTCAAAGGCGATGGGGTACGGGAGACGTTCAAAAAGATCTGCATGATGACCGTGAGAGACGTCAGCGCTCGACTCCTGAAAGATCGAGGCATGAGTCTGACCGGATAGGGCGATTGACACGGAGTCGGGAGATAACGGTGGCTCAAAAGATAGTACACAAGACACCCGAGGAACTCGAAGAGGCGGTAGGCAAGAAGATTGACGAGCTGTTCGGCGATGCGTTCGCCGAGGAGCCCGCTCCGGTGCCTCTTGAACAAGCCCCACCAGCGCGTGCAGAGGTTGCCAAGCCCAGGCCGAAAGTCAAGCCTCCCATGTCCGCGTCCCCGAGCGGTTCAGGCCGCGTCTCAAAGCCACAGCGGTCCGTCCCGCCAGTCCCGATGGCCAGGCCGGCAACTGCCGGTCCGGCGGCGGCAAGACGGCCAGTGGGCACGGGATTTGAGGATCTGGTCGAGCAGATGGATATTTTGCTCCTCGATCTGGAGTGGGAGGTCAGCACTGAATCCATCCATGGTCTCATGAGGAAATTCAAAGAATTGGAAACCTTCTTTCCCACTGATGGTCAGGCGAGGACGATTCTTGCAATGAACCAACGGGCATTGCGGAGGTTCAGCGGGCCAGATTCAGTCCCTCACCCCGTGCTGGTCAAGCTGCTCCAGGATAGTCTCACAGCCTTGAGACTCATCCATACGTCACAGGGGAAGCGTGCCGGAGGAGAGACCCTGCTCGCCGGTATTTCGACCAGTTATCGAGAGATTATGGCTACTGCTGCTGGCCAGACTGCAAAGGTTCGAGAACAGCGCCCTCAACAGGCGCCACGCCGCCCTCTGGGGTCTCTCGTCAATGATATCGGATCCTCGGTGAGCTCGCTTCGGGAAGTAAGCCAGCGTCTGGCACGAATTCTCGCTGTCTTGAGGCAAGGTGGAGATATGTCGATGGAAGAAATCGCCAGGCGGTTGACCACCTTGGAGCACTTGCTTTCCGACCGACTTGCTCAACTGTCGACGTTTCAAGAAGAGTTGCTCGCCGCGACCTCCCAGGGAGAGGTTGGCGCGCAGGACAGACCTGCCAGTAAAGCATCCGTCCCAGAAAGGCTGCTGATGGTATCATGGTGGGGAATGGGGGTGGCGATCCCATCCTCGTCCGTCTCCGCGATCTACCCCTTGGGCAAGGATCAAGCGGAGCAGTTCCTGGACAAGAGTGTCATCGTCATCGGGTCACACCAGTTGTCCAGGCTTCCCCTGAAGAAGCCAGAAGTTAATCAGAAGGCAAGGATATTGCCGACCCTACTCATTCACCTTTCCCATCAGGGGAAGAACTGTTTTTTCCTTGCCGATAGGCTCATCGGGCTTCGTGAGCTTGCCGCGTGAACAGATCTTTCCTCGCAGTCTCGTATCAAGATTGGAGCCAATTCTTACGTGATCCTGAAACCGGCGATGATCCGTTGAGAACTTTGAGGCTGAAGACAAGAGTATGACCGTCCAGGGCAAAGAGCCACCGGCCAAGAGAATCCGACAGAAGATCTTCGAGCCGGTTGCATTTGGTCGCTATTGCCTCATTGACCAGATCTCAAAAGGGGGCATGTCAGACATTTTCCTGGCCAAATTGATAGGGGCAAACGGATTCCAGAAGCCTGTCGTGATCAAGAAGCTCCTGCCTGAGTACACCTCGAAGCCCAGCTTCGTGAAACGATTCCTCAACGAGGCAAAGACTCTCGCACGGCTCAATCATTCCAACGTAGCACAGATATTCGACATGGGGGTGATTGAGGGAGAGTATTATATCTCTCTCGAGTATATTGAAGGTCGCAACGTTGCCCATGTAGTCTCCAAGGCTGTCAAGTCGAACCGCCTGCCTACACTGGATTTCGTGCTGCATGTGGTCATGGAGCTGGGGCGGGGACTGGCCCATGTCCACCGTAAGCGAGGAGAATCTGGTGAGAATCTCATGCTCGTTCATCAGGACATAAATTCATTTAATGTCATGGTGTCTTACGAGGCAGAAGTAAAAATTATCGACTTTGGGATAGCCCAAATCTTCCTCGACAAACAAGACTCGGAAGAGATGCCCGTAGCGGGCAAGCTGCTTTACTTTTCCCCGGAACAACTTCAGAGAAAGCCGCTTGACCGCCGGGTGGATGTGTATGGGGTCGGCGTGCTCATGTATGAGCTCTTGACCGGCCAAAGATTGGTAGATCACCGGGAGACCATTGCCGATACTGTGCGGGCAATTCTCGAGATTGACGTAAATCAAAAGGTGGGGAGTGACCCAAAGATCCCGGATCAACTGAAGCCGATTCTCATGAAGGCCATGGCCTTCGATCCCGAAAAAAGATACACCTGGATGGAGGAAATGATACGGGATATCAAAGCAGTGATCCGGACGTCCATGCTGGAAATGGACCTGTTCGAGATCTCGGCTTACATGAAGGAACAGTTTCATCGGGAAATACTCCTCGATCGTCGGCGCTTGCGAAAACTCATGTCCCAGGAGCCGGTTGCGAGCGTAAGAGGCAAGAGCAGATCGTGGCAGCCTCACCTGAGAATCTCGGCTCATGATTCCCTCCTTCGCCTGGAAGAAGAGCCCCTTGAAGTTTCATCGTGGCCTTTCGCTGAGAGCACAGCCACTGATGAACAGTGGGCGACGCCTGGCGGTAAGCCCCTCGCGTTCCCGAGAGGGGAGCACATTTTTCGCCAGGGGGATCCCGGAAGAGACGTCTTCATAATCCTGAGAGGGGCAGTCCGCATATTCATCTCTGTTCACGGGGTGGAACAAACGCTTGCAATCCTCAAAGAAGGTGATTTCTTCGGGGAATCCGCAATAATCGGCGAATTTCAGAGAGCCTCGAATGCTGTGGCGCACGAGGACTGCGAGCTGGTTTCCATCGATCGGGACGAATTTGCCCAATTGTTCAACAGTGAGCTTTCCCTGAAAGTGGTCGTGAATCTTGTTCACAAATTGCGGGATTGCTGCTCTATACTCGAGGGCTCGCTGCTACAGGACACTCTTTCTCGTCTCATCTTCGGCTTGCTCTATTTGCAGCGGACACGCAACTGGCAAAATGGAGCAGACATCGACTTGGCACGACTCAAAGAGATGTTTCGCCTCAACGATACAGATCAGTTGAAGAAGTACCTAAGGAAGCTGGAAACGTTGAATGCTGTTCAGACCGAGGGAGGTCATATACGGATCAAGAGCTCGGACACCCTCGAGAGTATCTTGCACGTGCTGCGGGGTGATGGAAAATTCTTCTTGAAGTGGTGATCGCTGTCTGACAAGTCTCGTCATGGCAGATTCGGAACCTTATGAGGAAAAGCGCATGAAGGTTATCGTTATAAATGCTGCTCCACGGATGGAAGCAGGCAATACGCAGATGGTCCTGACTCCATTTCTCGTGGGCGTCCGTCATGCCGGCGGCCAGGTCGATGTGGTCCTCCTTGGCCGCCACAATATCGAGCTCTGTCAGGGATGCTTCACCTGCTATGCCGCAACCCCGGGGGAATGCATCCATCAAGACGACATGCCGGCATTGGTGGAGAGGGTTCAAGCGGCGGACATGATGGTACTTGCTACTCCCGTATATCTCGATGGAATGACATCCCTCGCAAAGGTCTTTGTCGATAGATTGGTTGTGTTCCTGGACCCTCATTTCGAGGAGGACGAAGAAGGCATGCGACACCCATTACGGAAGAAGTTCCCGAGTCGGCTCTTCCTGGTATCGGTATGCGGTTACCCGGGCTTGCACAATTTCGATCCCTTGCTTGCTCACGTGAGGCGTATAGCTCGAAACTTTCACACCGAATTTGCCGGAGCATTGTTACGGCCGGCAGTATTCTCCCTTTTGCTGAATCGCAAGTATCCTGAACGCGTTCGGGAGGTTATGGACTCTATCAGAAGAGCTGGTGAAGAGCTCGTGCGGGAAGGGAAGGTATCGTCCCCCACATCCGACGCCGTAGCCGTCGATATTTGCGGCAACCGTGAGCTCATGATGACGGCAAACGCGTATTGGGATCGGGAGCTTGAGAAATCGCGCGACCAGCCTGCATGACATATTTCTCGGCCACAGATCGCGGCAAGAGAGCCATTGGCAAGCGCGCAACCTCGGGGAGAGTTGTCTCGGATGCCATGGTAACAAGCTCAACTGCGACCGAGCCCGTTAAGAGAATGAAATGGCAGAGGTCCCGAAACGTTCCAGGCCTTGCACCTTTCCGCTATACGGTTGTCCTGGTCCTCGTGTGCCTCTTGGTTGGATTCTATTGTTCACGCGTCACAGCAGGTGGAATACTTCACGTTTTTCCACCGGAGCTCAAGGATCGCTTGTATCCTGTAGCTCGCCCCACCGTGACGTTTTCTCGGACACTGGTCACCGTTTCGGATTCCCTCATCGAGTGGCGAGTCGAGCAGACATTCTTCAATGACAACGAATTTCCTCTCCAGGCTCTGTACATCCTGCCAGTGGAAGGGGAAGATTTCTATCGGAAGCCCTTAGCAAAAATTGACGGGACCCCAGTCGATGCGGCCGTTGTGCCGTGGGATGAGTTCTTTCCTACTTTGAAGAGGTGTACGGAAGCCATCCAGGATCCTGCCCTCTTGTCACTGGCAGGCAAGACGGTGCTCCTCATACGTCCCGTGACCATAGGAATCAGAGACCAGAAGACCTTCCGCATCGAGTTTACACAGGCCAATCCCGCTCGAGACGACAATTTGTTGATCACGGTTCCGCTCGACGGCGAGAGATATGGGCTTGCGCCTGTGCCTAAACTGGAGGTTAAGGTCAGGTTCAAGATGTCACAGCCTGTCCGAAGCATCTTTTCTCCTACCCACTATTTGACTACGCTCCGAGAGGGCCCGACCCGTTGTCTTGTGACTTTGGAAACACAGAGTGAGCGAGTCAAAGATGACTTTCGCCTCTTGACAACGTTTTCCGGCACCGATCTGAATGTGAGCGCTTTTTTCCACAAGTTGCCGGGCAAGGAGGGGGCGTGCATGATGCTGGTGGAGCCGCCCCTGCGGAAGGCTGGACCCAAGCTCCAGAAAGACGTGGTCATCGCTCTGGATTGTTCAGGGAGCATGAGCGGGCAAGCCCTGGAATCGGTTAAGGCAGCCGTGATTTCCGCGCTGGCCAGCCTCGGTGAGACAGACAGGTTCAACATCGTAACCATGCGTACTCAGACCGATTTATTCGCCCAGAAACTGATCCCGGCTACTCGTCAGAACGTGGCTTCAGCGGTCAGGTTCATCAACTCACAAAAAAGCGAAGGTGGTACCGATCTTTACAACGGGCTCAGAGCAGCGCTTGAACATTTTCGTTCCAGGGAGCGAACAGCTATCATCATCCTTGTGAGTGATGGCAAGAGCACCGTCGGCGTCAACAAACCCCAGGTGATTGTGGCGGATGTGGAGAGCCACAACAAGGCCAGGGCACGAATATTTGCTCTCGCTGTGGGAAAGCAGGCCGATATTTCTCTGTTGGATAGACTGGCGGCGGCCACCAGGGGAAGCTCGCTCCATCTGCCGGAGGTGGAGGACACCACTGAAGCAGTACGTCGATTTCTCAGTCAGATCTCTCCGCCGAGTGTCGCTGACATTTCTGTACGGTGCTCTCACATTTCCCCGGAAGAGGTCCTCCCAACACCGATTCCTGACCTTTTCGGACAAGAAAGCTTGGTCGTTCTGGGAACATACAATGTTTCCCGGGATACCGAGGGAGAGCTGAGGGTGAAAGGCAGGGTAAGTGGACGGAGTGCACAGGTCATCAAGAGTGTGATTTTGCCGGACGATCAACCCCAGCACGCTCATATTCCCCGTATCTGGGCCATGCGCCGCATAGCTCACCTGTGCGACCAGATTCAGCTCAAGGGACCTTCGCCAGAACTGACCGCGAAGATAACAGCGCTCGCCGATCAGTTCGGCTTTCTGGTTCCCGACCTGACGCCTTTGACAGCTATTCCATATGGGGCTGGAATTGAAAGCAGAGCTTCAGGAAGGCTGCTGTGGAAATATAAGACATCCAGCGTCCCATCGGACGTTTTGTCGGACAAGGCCAGAATCATTGAAGACAAAGTTTTCCATATCCAAGGACGAACCTGGATCGACAGGGGCTACCAACCTTCCCTGCCTACTACGACAATTAGATTCCTGAGCCCTCAGTATTTCTCACTGCTCAAAGGGGACCCTCGAATCGGGCGCTACCTGGCTCTTGGTCCGAACGTGATATTGGTGAAAGATGCAATGGCGTACAAGATCGTTGCCGAGCAGTAGGGGGGCCGTTCCTCTCGAAAGTGCGGGCTGAATTACACGAGGGGAGACCTCAGCAGCAAGGTCATGGCCTCATCGGCAGTGTCGGCTAACTCCGGCATGTGGTCCTGCAGCGAGCGAACTTGCCGAAGATGATCGGCGGTTCTCAGCATGAGCATGGCCAGATCCCCTTCATCTGCACCAACATGGTTGGCTAACTCTTCCCATTCGACTCCGTCAGCCCACATGTAGACTGCCGCAGCAGGCCAAAACATGATCGGCGGCGGGTCAAAGCCCCGAGAAATCATGAAACGGACCACCGGCTTCAGTTTGCCCATCATTCGTCTGAATCTGTTCCACAAGTGGCGGGTTTCTTCCCAAAGGGGTCTGCTGATCAGCACTTCCTTTTCTTTATCCGTGGCAAAGGGAGCAATAAGCGCTGCAAGGTCCCGCGGGTTGCGTCCCGAGTATTCTCCTGAGCGTATCAATTCCGCGATGAGCAGGGGATGGTCGAGCCTCAATTGAGCGGCCCACTTTCCGTCCTCGGTGGGAGTGCATTCGTCCTCAATGTATCCAAGCTCACCAAGCAGATTCAGGTGGTTATAGAAATCCCTCAGAAGTTTCGTGTGGGCCTTTTCAGCCCGTTTCGGACTCTCATGGAAGGCACCGAATGAGAGTCTCAGAAGCTGTTCGATTCCTTCGAGATCGTGGGAGAGAAGCAAGTTGAGGACCATGGAGAAATTCACCGTGATTCTCGACTTGAGCGGCTCCGGTTCCGAAAGCACGAGCTCTTTGACGAGAGGAATGTCGAGGTGTTTTCCGGGAATGACGAGCATGAACCCCACGTTGTCCATGCCGCGGCGCCCGGCCCTTCCTGACATCTGGTGGAGATCTGTTGCTGTCATGTCAACAAAGCTTCGCCCATTGAACCGGTCACTCTGCAAGAGGACCACGGTCCGTGCAGGAAAGTTCACCCCTGCCGCGACAGTGCTTGTGGAAAATATGACCTCGATGTACCCGAGAACCATCATGCGCTCGATGAGCAACCGCCAGCCGGGTAGTTGACCCGCGTGATGAGATCCGGCACGACAGTGCAAGAGCTTGGAAAGCTGCTTGTGGTTCTCCAGTTCTGCCTGACCTCCGATCTGTTTTTCGACCGCGTGAACGAAGCCATCTTCGTCGGGGAGCTTGGGAGATGGCTCGAGGGCTCGGAGAGCCCTGTCACATTCGGCTCGTGATTTCAGAAACACAATGGCTGGCAGGAGATCGAACTGCCTGAGAGCATCCACGATAGTGGGAATATCAATTTCCCCTTCGTGGGTGGGTCTTTTTCGGTGCCTGCCCGCTCGAGCGATTTCGGCCACTTCAGAATGTAGCCGTGCCCCCCGCAAGAACGGAGTAACGTGGCCGTCGGGCGTTAGAAACAGGACATGAAGAGGCACAGGACGGACGCGGCTCTCTACCACTTCGCACGCTGTCCCCCGAATGTGCGCCAGCCATCTGGCGATCTCCCGGGCATTGGGAATTGTTGCAGAAAGAAGGAGAAGCCGCACTCGGCTAGGCAGATAGATCAACACTTCTTCCCAGACAACACCTCTATCAGGGTCCCCCAGGTAGTGAGCTTCATCAAGGATGACAAGGTCCACATCCAGATCTCTGCCTTCTTGCATGCTGTCATATAGCTGATTCCGCAGAATCTCCGTGGTCCCTACAATGACAGGAGCGTCAGGGTTCTCCTTGCGATCCCCGGTGAGAATGCCAACGAGCTCACCTCCCAACGCGTCCCCAAACTCAGCGTACTTGGCGTTGGAAAGGGCTTTCAGCGGAGTTGCGTACCACACGCGTTGTCTGCGTGCGAGGGCCTTACGAGTGGCTTCGAGCGCTATCCACGTTTTCCCGGAACCTGTTGGAGCGCTCACCACCACATCCGTGCGTAGCACCAGCTTGACGGCATCCACCTGGAACGGATCCGGCCTAAACGGTTCGGCTGCGGGTCTTCCGATATTCTGAAGGAGTGTCCGGGCCTCTTTGTGGAGCCGTGGAGGTGCTTTTGTTTCCGGAGCCTGATGTGGGGCTCTTATTACTTTTCTTCGGGGAGCCGGTCTTCTGGCCGGCCGCCGTCTCTTCTTAGACTCAAACGCTTCCATACGGACACACGTTACATCAAGAAACACGCTGTGACAAGGTGAACATCCGCAATATGCGCTCGCCATGCGCCTATCAGATTCGAGCCGGTTGAGGCCTTGACCCAGATGATTCGGCTGTTACAATAATTACATGCAGATATTTGTCGAACGCCACAGGAGATCGAGCGAACAAACCCTTTCGTAGACTGAAACAGAAGGATTGCCATCTTGGCCGATCTCTCATTGGGACGGGAAGACCCCTGTGGGTAGGTGGCGCCAAGTGCACGCCCTGAAGAAAGAGTAGACCCATTGGATGAAAGGAATCAGAGATCCCGAGCCAAGGGCTGGCAATTCTGGGCGCCGCACGGAGTGTAAGGAAGCTGATAGGCCCATCTCCGGGACGCCGTCAGAAACAAGGCCGGGATTCCGAATCCTCCTGATAGACGACATGGAGCCTCTGCTCCGCATTCTGGAAAAGGGACTGCAACGATACGGCCAAACGGTGTTCACCGCCAGCTCCGGCCAGGAGGGATTGGAGATAGTGAAATCTCATCCGATTGATGCCGTTGTATGCGATCTCGGCATGCCAGGAATGGATGGCTGGAGCGTGGCTGAAGCGGTTCAGGATTATTGCCGCGAGCAGGGAATCCCCAAGATTTCCTTCATACTACTGACCGGCCTGGGAGCCAGCATCTCGCACACGGCAAGAGATCTTCGCCAGTTGGGAGTGGACGTAGTGTTGGAGAAACCTGTGGAAATTCTGGCATTGATCCAGACCGTGGCTGAGGCCGTCCAGAATTCTTTGAAGGAACACGGAGCGGACGGTGCTGAGCCGACTCTTGGACCCATCTGAGCCGGAGTCACCATTCACTTCTGCAGTGTGGAGCAGTCATGTCGACCGCCTCGAACCCCGAACCCTTTAAGCTCCTCATTGTAGAGAATGTAACT
Organism: uncultured Syntrophaceae bacterium; assembly: GCA_964477215.1. GTDB lineage: Bacteria > Desulfobacterota > Desulfomonilia > Desulfomonilales > Desulfomonilaceae > JBFMDN01. Next base: position 23,566 of record CAYZET010000026.1, read on the forward strand.
GTTTGCTAACAAACTCATAACAATTGTTAGGTACTGTTGTGTTTTGATTCATGGGACGCTCGGTTTCGCTGCGTGAGACAGGGGGAAAGGTCTTCCTGACAGTGGTAAGAAAGCGGGCTTCTTCTTCGAGAGGAGCTGGTGTCAATGAATGACAAACCTCGGGTTCGCGTTCTCTTTCTCTGCTCGGGAAATTCGTGCCGTAGTCAGATGGCAGAAGGGTGGACGCGGCGCCTCAAAGGAGACACGGTGGAAGTGTTTTCTGCTGGCGCCGAAACGCACGGGTTGAATCCTCGTGCGGTTCACGTGATGGCAGAGGCGGGCATAGACATTTCTAAGCAAGAATCCAAACACATCGGTGAATTACCAGTTCGTGACTTCGATTACGTCGTCACCCTCTGCGATTCGGCCAGAGA
>CAYZET010000027.1:0-23963 GCA_964477215.1 uncultured Syntrophaceae bacterium
AAGCATCCCTCCACGATTTTTGTGGTGGATGAGGCATTCAGAGACTTCGTGGAGGACATGGACAGCCTCGTGTCTCGACGACCATCCAATGTGATCGTGCTCCTCTCATTGACGAAAATATACGCGATCCCCGGTCTTCGATTGGGATGCGCAGTGGCCGACAGCGGGGTGGTGGATTCGATTCGCAGGCTTCAGCCATTCTGGTCCGTGAACACCATCTCCCAGAGTGTGGGAGAGGCGGCTCTCAAGGACACGGAATACGTGGAGCGAAGCCGGGCATTCGTGCGAGAGCAGCGATTGCGGTTGACGGAAGAGTTGAAATCGATTCCGGGGTTGACCGTGTATCCTGGTGAGGCGAACTTCTTGTTCGTGCGCATCGACCGGAGTGATGTGGACGCTCCCACACTGGCAAAAAGGGTGCTGAAGGACGGGATCGCTATCCGGGTCTGTGACAATTTCGAGGGCTTGGATACCCGATTCATCCGCGTTGCTGTCCGCACGGCGGATGAGAACGCCCGTCTGTGCGAGGCATTGAGGCTGAGACTGGGTGTCTCGACCAGGACCGTCAAGAGAAAAACGACGCCCGCAATCATGTTTCAGGGGACCAGCTCCAATGCAGGGAAGAGTGTGTTGACCGCTGCTATGGGCCGCATTTTACTGCAGGATGGATACCGGGTGGCCCCATTCAAGTCACAGAACATGTCTCTAAATTCATTCGTGACGCGGGACGGTGGTGAAATGGGGCGGGCACAGGTGGTTCAGGCCCAGGCGTGTCGACTGGATCCTGATGTGCGCATGAACCCAATTCTCCTGAAGCCGAACAGCGACACAGGGAGCCAGGTAATAGTGCTCGGCAAGCCCGTGGGAAACATGGAGGTCCTCGACTACGTTCGCTACAAGCCACAGGCGTTTGAGGCCGCAAAGCAGGCTTACGATTCTCTGGCCCGAGAAGCTGATGTCATGGTGCTCGAAGGCGCGGGAAGTCCGGGAGAAGTCAACCTTAAGCATCATGATATCGTCAACATGCAGATGGCCCGTTACGCCAAGGCTCCAGTGCTTCTCGTCGGGGACATCGACCGGGGAGGGGTGTTTGCCTCTTTCGTGGGGACGATGGAGGTCCTGGCTGAATGGGAACGAAAGCTTATAGCAGGATTCGTGGTGAACCAGTTTCGCGGCAAGAAAGATCTTCTCGATGATGCGAACGAATATACTCTGCGTCATACCGGACGTGCCGTTTTCGGAATAGTGCCCTACCTCACTAACCTGGGACTTCCCGAAGAAGATTCGGTAAGCTTCAAGTGCGGTGTCTTCGATGAGGTCCGTCCCTGCCTCCACGATAGCGTCGAGATTGCGGTGATCGATCTCCCTCACATTTCTAACTTCACTGATTTCGACGCGTTCCGCGCAGAACCTGACGTCCGCCTCAAGATAGTTCGGCGAGCGCGAGATTTGAATCGGCCGGACGCTGTGATTATCCCCGGCAGCAAGAACGTCATAGGAGATATGGAATATCTGGTAGGTAGCGGCATCGCGGAAAAGATCAGAGAGCTTGCAGACGCAGATGAGACAGAACTAGTGGGGCTTTGCGGCGGTTTTCAGATGATTGGTTCAAGGATCGCTGACCCGCATGAAATAGAGTCCGCAGGCAGAACTCTCGAGGGACTGGGCATGTTGAAGATGACCACAGTTTTGGCCCGAGAGAAGACGCTCACGCTTGCGAGCGCTGTCCACATAGAATCCGGGCTCACGGTTCGCGGCTACGAGATTCATCACGGCCAGAGTGAGCCCGATGGGGTGGAGCCTCTGCTCGAGCACCCGGACGGACGAAGCATTGGGGCAAGATCGCCCCAACGACGGATTTGGGGCACGTACATGCACGGTATTTTTGATGCTGACGAATTCCGCCGCTGGTTCATAGACAAGCTGCGCCAGCGTCGTGGGCTTCCTCCCGCGGGGAAGGTCCTGGCGTGCTACGACATCGAGCCCGCACTGGACAGGCTGGCAGATGTGGTGCGCGACGGATTGGACATACCGAAAATATACAGGCTCATGGGCCTGTAGAAGCGCCCCGGTCTCGGAGGAATGATGGGCCGATCGTGTCCCAGAATCGTGGTGGCCGGAACCAACAGCGGAGTAGGAAAGACATCGATAACGCTGGCGCTCGTTAGTGCCCTGAAGCGACGAGGGCTTACAGTACAAGCCTTCAAAGTCGGGCCTGATTATCTGGACCCCACCTATCTGTCCATAGCTGCTGGGAGACCCTGTTACAACCTGGACGGCTGGATGACCGGCAAGGATTATGTGCGAGGGCTCTTTCTGAGCAAGGCCGCTACGGCAGACATTGCAATCATCGAAGGAGTCATGGGGCTTTTTGACGGGAGCGACCCGGTTCATTCCAGCGGAAGCACTGCGGAAATGGCTTCTTGGTTGAGCTCGCCGGTTCTCCTGGTTGTCAACGTCCACGGGATGGCCCGGAGCATTTCCGCTCTGGTGAGGGGATATTCCCAATTCGACCCGAATGTTCGCGTTGCAGGAGTTGTAGCCAATCAGTGTGGCTCAGAGAGACATGGATTCTGGTTGGGGGAATCTCTCAAAGCTTTCGGCATGCCGCCAGTGGTTGCCTCTGTCCCTCGAGGCGCACTACCTGCTTTGCCGAGCCGCCATCTCGGACTGGTGACCGCCGATAACCGCAACTTGCCGGACACCCTGCTCGGGCAACTGGCGGAAGCCATGGAGAGTCACGGCTCCGTGGACGAGATCCTTGGGATTGCGCGGACCGCCCCTCCTCTCGAGCGTATCTCCAGCGAGGCAGAACGGTGGACATCTCCTCGACCGGTGACGCTGGGGGTGGCCCATGACGCGGCGTTCCATTTTTATTATCAGGACAACCTGGACGCCCTGGAAGCTTCGGGATGCAGGCTGATACGTTTCTCGCCACTCTCGGACAGCACTCTTCCTGATGGGCTTGACGGAGTCTATCTCGGAGGCGGATATCCCGAAGAATACGCGCAAACCCTTTCGGAAAACAGGGGTATGCGCCAGGCCGTCAGAGACTTCGCGGCTGCAGGGAAACCTATTTATGCCGAGTGTGGAGGACTGATGTACCTGTCGATGGGGATAGAGTCTCTCGACGGCAAACGATTTGAGATGGTGGGACTCCTGCCTCGATGGACGAGAATGCTCGGTCGCCTCAAATCGCTCGGATATGCGGAGGTAACGCTGGTCGAGGATTCTCTTTTCGGAAAGGCAGGCGACAAGCTGAGAGGGCATGAGTTTCACTATTCCGAATTGATTGGTCCATCTGTACCGGAGGCTGAGTGCCAGCCAATCTATTTGGTCAAGCGAATGAGATCGGATTCTCCGGAGCCTGAAGGATTTCAGTGCGGCTCAATACTGGCAAGTTATATTCACGCGCATTTCGCGTCCCGTGGAGACGCAGTCAAACACTTCGTTTCTCTTTGCTCTCGGCAAGCATGAACGAGGATGAATGGCAATGCAATGGGTGTCTCTACCGAGGTTTCATAGGTAAAGAGAACGAGAAGATCTACTGCAAAGTAAGGAGGCTTAGAAAATGAAGAATTGCGACGCCAGGACCGCCGTCATCCTCCTCGGCCACGGGAGTCGGGTCCCGGACGCGGGGAGACATATGCAAAAGGTGGCAGACGGACTCAGAGACAAGTACGGTTACGACATCGTGGAATTTTGTTACATGTCGAGGTTAGGTCCCCATTTCCCCGAAACTTTTGAGAAGTGCGTCCAGCAGGGCGCTACTCAAGTGATGGTCATCCCGTACTTTCTGCACGACGGACTGCACCTCGTCCTGGACATACCGGAGATGATGAAAGAGATAGCCGCACAGTACCCGGAAGTGAAGGTTGTTCTCGGCAAGAATCTGGGGTTCGACGAGGTTCTGGTCGACCTAGTGGAGAGGCGGATAGCGGACTCCAGCGAGTGTTGCGACGTGAGGGAGCTCAAGTTGCCCCCAAGGAAGAAGTATCCGGTTCCGCCTGGTCAATTCGAGTTTGTGCAAATGAAGCCGGAAGAAGCGGAGCGGTATCTGAGTGGCACCCACAATCATTAGCATCCTCTGTCTGACGGTATTGCGTACGCGTGAAGCGGCGACGGCATCTTGCCGGTCGCAAACGTAGGGCCGGCATCGTGCCGGTCGCTCATCGGTATCGTGAAGCCGAGGCTGTGACACTTGGCGGGGAAGGAGCACAGAAATGAGGCGAAAACACCTTTTGTGGATCATGGCACCAGCGTCGATGGCTCTGATGGTTGTTGGTGCGGAGCCAGCGTATGCCATGCATCTCTCTGAGGGCATACTGCCCTTGCCGTGGGCTGGATTATGGTTTGCGCTGGCTATTCCTTTTGTCTGGTGGGGAATCCGGGATCTGAGGTTGCGGAGCAAGGATGAGCCCCATCTTAAGGCAATGGTGGGATTGGTTGGCGCCGCGGTCTTTGTGATTTCCTGTATGCCAATCCCCGTTCCAACGGCGGGAACGTGCTCGCATCCTTGTGGAACAGGCATGGCAGCGATCTTGATCGGTCCCTCTTTGACGGTGCTCGTAGCCAGTGTGGCGTTGACGCTTCAAGCGCTATTCCTTGCCCATGGCGGGCTGACCACGTTGGGCGCGGATATCATGTCCATGGGGGTGGCTGGGGCTTTTGTGGGATACGGCGCTTTTGTTTTTTGCAGACGGGTCGGACTACCCCTCATGGTGGCCGCATTCGCTGCAGGAATCCTCTCCGACTGGGCAACCTATGCGGTGACTTCCCTTGTCCTGGCCTTGGCTATTCACGGCGACTCTTCCCTGTGGACCATGTTCTGGACCATTGTGGTGGCCTTTGTCCCTACCCAAGTCCCTCTGGGCATATTGGAGGGATTCATTGCCGCGGGAGCGTATCGATTCGTGCGGACAAGACGCCCCGAGTACCTGGGAATGCTTGCCAGGGGAGGTGTGGCATGAAAAGAATGGTTGTGGCGGTCCCCGTACTGTTCAGCTTCATGGTGATGATCGGCTCGGCATCCTTGGCTGAAGAAGGGGGCAAGTGGCCGGGAGTAGACGAGTCCGTGGTCGAAAAGTTCGCCAAGGCGGCCGGCCATGAGCCCTGGGAGCCGTTCATCAATACTGATCAGGGAGATTTGCTTCTATTTGTCTTCCTGCTCGCTGGAGTGCTGGGCGGATTTGTGATGGGATATAACTTCCGAAAACTGTTTCCACCGCGCGCAGAGACTACCGTGAGGCCTCCGGATGTTTGACACATTTTCCGATATTTTTGCTCGTCGGGACAACGTGCTGACGAGGGTCGATCCTCGCGCCAAGCTGACGGTCGCGCTTATGCTGATCTGCGCGGTCATCCTTTCAGACAGGCCTCTTCTGCCGCTCTCGGTGGCAGTGGTGTGCATGGCAACGATGGTTTGCTTGCGCATACCGATCAAGCTAATCGGCATCAGGCTGTTGGCCCCGATGGGAATAGTGCTCGTGTTGGTGGTCTTGAAAACCTTCACCACCAAAGGAGCTCCCCTTGTCAGTCTGAGCGTTCTCGGCCACGTCTTTGTCGCCTCATCAGAGGGTTTGAGAATCGGATCGGTCCTGGGATCGCGTGTGTTCGGTGCCGTGAGCGTAATGCTTCTGCTGAGCTCCGTTTCGCCGGCTCACCAGATATTCCACGCCCTGAGGTGGTTTCGAGTCCCGGAAGTATGGGTGGAGATCGCACTCTTGATTTACCGGTATATATTTGCCCTGTTGGACCAGACCTCCGACCTCATCGTCGCTCAAAGGGTGCGGCTGGGTTATTCAAGCGTGACCAGATCGTTTTCCTCTGTCTCAGCCTTGGCTGGAACTGTTGTCGGCCGTTCCATGGATCAGGCGATGAGGACGTACGAGGCTATGACGTTGAGGGGGTACCAAGGTCGATACCCCTTTGCGCCCTTGCCTGAAATGCGCAGGTCCGACTGGGTTACCATATTGGCAGCATTTGCAGCGATTACGACGGCGTACGTGATGGCACAATGGTGGATCGCATCATGAATGAACCAGCCATAGAGGCACGCGGCCTGACATTCACCTACCCGGAGGGGAGTCGTGCACTTGAGGGGGTAGATTTTCATGCGAAATCAGGGGAGTTCGTCGCAATGCTCGCTTCCAACGGATCGGGCAAGACTACTCTCATCAAAGTCCTGGTAGGCGTTCTGAAACCTCAAGAGGGCCAAGTGTACATCGATGGCAAGAACATCAAGAGCCTTTCTCAAGCCCAATTGTACCAGCGAGTCGGCCTCGTTCTGCAGAACCCGGTCGATCAGCTCTTCGCTCCCACAGTCGAAGAGGACGTGGCGTATGGGCCTCGAAACCTCGGTCTTAGCGAGGAGCAGGTCAAGGCTCGTGTGACCGAGTCCTTGGAACTGGTGAATGCGGGACCGCTTCGCATGAGGGCTATCCACCACCTCAGTTACGGTCAACAGAAGCGGGTCTGCGTTGCCGGGGTCCTGGCCATGCGTCCGTCCATCCTGATCCTGGATGAGCCAACAGCGGGGCTCGACCCTGCGGGAGAAGCACAGATGATGGGTCTTCTCCACAGGCTCAATCGGGAGAAGGGTATCACCGTGGTCTTGGCCACTCATTCAGTAGACCTCCTCCCCCTCTTTGCAGATAGAATTTACGTGCTCCGAAATGGCAAAGTGCTGAAGCAGGGGCCCGCGGATGAGATCTTCTGCGAGCATGAAATGATTGACCGAGCGTGTCTGAGACTCCCCTACGTGGCTGCGCTGCTTCATAAGATGAAGCAAGCCGACGGCGTTCCCATCAACGGCCTTCCGCTCACGCTGGGAGAGGCACGGATGAGGCTGCTGGAGCTCATACCCGAAAGCGTCATCGTGAAACACACGGGAACGCATACCAGATGAACACCACGGACCCTGCAGCGAACACGTAGGTGCTGATTACCTTTCTTGGAGAGAAGTTTCTTGCCATGAAAACCGGAACCTTATATGGCATAGGAGTGGGACCGGGCGATCCCGACTTGATCACGGTTAAAGGGGCCGCGATCCTCGGTCGATCCGCTCATGTGTTTGTCCCCAAAGCGCGCACAAGTGCCGAAAGCGTGGCATTGAGTATTGCGCAAAGGTATGTGAGCCCTTCGGCCGCAATTCACGAGATACTCTTTCCCATGACAACCGATCGCTCCGAGCTGCTCGCGAGGTGGGAAGAATCCGCCCGCGCCGTCGCTCAGGTTCTGCAGACCGGGATGGACGCGTGTTTCCTCACACTCGGCGATACCTTTCTGTATTCTACCTATATCTATCTGCTCAGGGCGCTTCGTGACCTCATTCCGGACGTGAGAGTCGTCACTGTGCCCGGTATCACGGCTTTCAGTGCCGCGGCTGCCGTGGCTGAGTTTCCTGTCGGCGAAGGGAAGGAGACGGTCACCATCGTTCCGACCGCGGATGACCTTGACTCCGTCAGGACGGCTCTCCAAGGTGGAGGGACGGTAGTCCTCATGAAAATAGGCAAACGGTTGCCGCAAATTCTGGACCTCCTGGAAGAGTCGGATTCTATCGACCGCAGCGCATTCGTGTCTCATGTAGGAATGGAGAATGAGCTGATAGAAACCGATCTGAGCAGGCTCAGAACCGATGATCCGGAGAAGAGAGGCTACCTCTCGATTCTCCTGGTTCATAAAACAAGGTAGAGAGGATTTGATGAACGTATACTTCGTCGGCGCCGGCCCAGGAGATCCTGAGCTCATGACCGTTAAAGCCCAGCGGCTGCTGCAGAACTGCAAGATCTGCATATATGCGGGGTCTCTGATAAGCCCTGCTGTTCTCTCTCTACTGCCTGAAGAGGCCGAAAAGCATGATTCTGCAGGCATGGATCTTGACGATATTTGTGCAATTTATCGTGAGGCACATGACAGAGACATAGATGTGATCAGGCTCCACTCGGGCGATCCATCCATTTACGGCGCCATTCGCGAGCAAATGAACGAGCTGGACAAGTTGGGCATCGGGTACGAGGTGGTTCCGGGAGTGAGCTCATTTCAGGCCTCCGCGGCCGCTCTGCGCGCGGAGCTTACCGCGCCCGAGGTGGCCCAGACGATCATTCTTACAAGGACCTCAGGTCGCACTCCAGTACCCGATGAGCAATCCCTCGACGCGCTAGGTCGAACCCAGGCTACGCTCTGCATATTCTTGTCCGCACACAAAATAGGAGATGTGGCAGACACGCTTTCAAAGCATTACGGATCACAATGTCCGGTAGCTGTGGTCTATCACGCGTCCTGGCCCGATGAGCTCGTAGTTCGGGGAGTCCTGGAAGATATCGCAGGGAAAGTTGAGTCGACGGGCATAAAGAAAACTGCGATGATCGTTGTGGGAAAGGCCCTTTCCCGGGAGATTCCAGCCTCGCTCCTTTACGATCCGGGGTTCAGCCACCAATACCGCATCGGAAAACAGAGGTGACGACGGATGGAGGCTGTCACGTATGGCGGATTCGTGCCAAGGGAGGATCTCATGAGTGGACCCGGCAAGATCCGGATCATCACCGGAGAAGGAAAGGGCAAGACCACTACGGCTCTAGGAATGGCTTGGTTGGCCATCAGTCGTGGACTGAGAGTCTTCATGGTGCAATTCCTCAAGGCTCCCGACACTTCCGGAGAGCACTTCGCGGCAAAAGTCTTCGAACCGATGATGACCATAAGACCTATGGGGAGAGAGGGGTTCATTCATCGCCGTGGCAGAGATCCCCTGGACGTGGTCATGGCCGAGCGGGCTCTAGATGAAGCCGAAAACGCGATGCTGATGGGCGAGTACGATCTCATCATTCTGGACGAGGTCAATGTCGCAATCCATCTGGGGCTCATTGACGTACAGGATCTTTTGAAGCTCATCGATTCTAAGCCGCAAGACGTTGAGCTTGTTCTCACCGGGAGAAATGCAAAGGCGGAGGTAATGGAACGTGCCGATAGCGTGTTGGAGATGAGAAAGATCAAGCATTATTTTGATAGCGGTATTGGTGCAAACGAAGGAATCGATTTTTGACGCTAATATAGAATTGCCGACATTCCGGGAGATCCCTACCTTTCCTCTTTGCCGGAAACCTCACTCCGTGATGTTTGCTTCGAGGGAGCGGGGGGGGCTTCACACGTCCACCTGACGAAAGTCGGAGGTCGGCAAGCCTTCAAAGCTTGGACTCCAGCATTCACCGTAATCGAATCCACCGTCCCCCCGGATTCCGATTTGGGAATCCACAACAGGGTTACGCGGCTTAAGCCACCGATATCTCGGGCGCAGCTCCTCAACAGAGCGAGCGGTCACCTGATGGACCGAGCGCCTTGACATGCTTGGGGATTGCCTTTACCATCATAGCCACAGGGTGTTATATGGCCCGACTCCCATATTTCTTATCATCACGTGTGTATTCTAGCCGCATGCCATGGACTACGAAAACTCTTTCTTGACCGAAGTTGAAGGGACAGCGTCTTACCTTTCGCAGGAGATGTTCGATCAACTCTGTAGAGAGGCCAATCGGCGGTTGGAGCGATTCGTCACCATCTCGCTCCAAAGGCTGGGGGAAGACATCGGGGCAAAGGTTTTCACGATTGATATCAAGGAAGGCGAGAGCACCGTGATCAACGCAACGCTGAGCCGCAATCAGCACGGCTGGCATCTCTCCGTGGACGATTCGCACCGGCATTACCGGCGTCACTCGGTCAAACGTAAGGTCCAACCCATTTATGTCCTGAGATCCCAGTTTCATTACCAGCTTAATCTCCCCCACCGGTGGTCCGGAATACTTGTAATTGAGTTCCCGGGAATCAACTTCTTGACCAAAGATAAGGACGTGTATATCAGAAGAGAATTAAGGGAATTTTCCAGAGAGCTCACCGTATTGCTTATGAACCGCAATTTCGCTCGATTGGAAAGCTCTCTGAATGAGGAAAAAAAAGTTGCTGAAACCTTGCGAGCCCTCGTGGCTTCGCTAAGCAAGGAATTGTACTGCCTGAGCAGCATTTCTCTTGCGATGCGTCCATCGTACAACGTCGGGACAGTCTTGACCAAAGTGCTCGAGACCGCCTTGCCGGTCCTGCGAGCAAAGCTGGGGGTGATCTATTTTCATGAGACAGGCCAGTGTGTTGCACTCTACTCACCGAGGTCGAGACAGGGACGGCGAGATGTACCCTGGTTTCGCGAATATTTCCAAAGTAAGATTCGTCTGTTGGAGACCCCACCGAACCCCGGGTGGTTCAGCGTGCGGACCGTAGGAAATCACCCGGACTTCCCCCATGATCTCAAAGCCCATTTGGCTTACGATAGGATCGAGTCAGTGCTGGAGTTTTCTCTTGGCTCCGAGGGAAACTTCCTTGCCCTGGGATTCCTGGGACTTCAAGAGAACCACGACAGACCTTCCGGCACGAGGCTCCTCATGACGATCCTGAACATGATCGGCCTATTCTTGGAGCACATATCCCTCATGACCGACTTGGAACGGCAAGTCAAGCTCGTCTCCCAGCAAAAGTTGGAAATGGAGAGAGAGCAACAATTCCTTATGGACCATATGGGTGAACAGTTGTCGACAACCAGGCTTACACGGTCCTTCACCAAGGACCGATTCCTCGATGAGATAGAGCGCTCCAGGAACATGACGTTGCTGGCCGAGCTGGCTTCAGGGGTCGCCCATCAGATCAGGAATCCGCTCAGCAATCTCGTGTACGGGCTGCATCTCCTGAAAAAGCCAGGTCTCAGCGAGACTGAAAAGCATGATCTCATAGAGACCGTTACGGAGCGCGTGGAAACAGTTAATCGGATGATCAATGAATTCATTCACTATACTCGAATACCCGAGTTGAAGCTCACTCCCGAAAACATCAACGACGTTCTCGCAAGCACCGTGTACTCTTTCAAGAACTGGTTTGAGCTGGCAGACGTGGAAGTGCGGACGTGCTTTGATCCTGATCTCGGTCCCGCGAAAATAGATCTTTTTCTCATGAACCAGACGTTCCATAACATAATCAAGAATGCTCTGGAAGCCATGCACAGCGACGGCCAGCTCAACGTGTGCACTCGGAAGCTGAAGATCAGACACAGCCCGGATCCCCAGGAATTTGCCGAGATTGTGTTCGAAGACGATGGACCAGGTGTTCCCCCGGAAGATATCGATAAGATCATGAAGCCCTTCTATTCGAAAAAGGAAGGCGGGCTCGGCCTCGGTCTGGCACTAGTCGACCACATTGTCCGAGCTCACGGCGGGGGAATTTCGCTGGAGAATCGAGTCCACGGTGGCTTGAGAGTCAGAATGTATCTTCCGTTGAGGTGAGTGTAGTATGCAATATCGCTTGCTCGTGGTAGAAGACGAAATGAGCTCCGCCAAGTACTTGACGCGTATACTCGAAGCAGAGGGGTACGTGACCGACCACGTGACAACCGCCGAAGATGCCCTCACACAGATCGCGGAAAAGGAGTACGATCTCTTGCTCATAGACAAGGTGCTCCCCGGAAATGACGGACTCCATTTGCTCAAGCATGCCAAAGAGATCAGCTCGGACATACTCGCGGTGATCATAACCGCGTACGGCTCCGTTAGATCCGCGGTGGAGGCTCTGAAATTAGGCGCCAGTGACTTTGTCGAAAAACCGGTCATACCGGAAAAGCTCCTCCACATTGTGGCCCGCACCCTCGAAGAAAGGCGCCTCAAGAGCGAGATCGTAGCCCTGAAAGCCGGCCTGTTGGAACGGTACCAGTTTCGGAACATCGTCGGCAAGCACCCGAAGATGCAGCAGGTCTTTTCCCTCATAGAATCATTGGCCCAGGCTGACTCTCCGGTGCTCGTCACAGGAGAAACTGGCACAGGCAAGGATTTGGTAGCCCGGGCAATTCATTATGAGAGCCATCGAAAAAACGGGCCCTTCGTGGCAATCAACTGCGCTGCTGTTCCTGAAACGCTTCTCGAAAGCGAGCTGTTCGGTTACGAGCAGGGCGCCTTTACTGGAGCGGTACGACGAAAGCTCGGCAGAATGGAGCAGGCTCATGGAGGAACGCTGTTCCTAGACGAAATCGGCGATATTTCATATCCATTGCAGGCGAAACTCCTTCGCACCCTGCAAGAAAAGAGGATCGAGCGTTTAGGTGGCAATCGCCAGATCTCGTTGGACTTGAGAATCATAGCAGCGACGAACAAGGATCTTACTGAAGAGTTGCAGGCCAAACGTTTCCGCCTCGATCTCTATTTCAGACTCAATGTGGTGGCGATACACCTCCCTCCTCTTCGCGATAGAGCGGAAGATCTCCCTCTGTTGATCGAGCACTTTTTGGAGAAAATCGCCTGAATAGCAATTTGTGCTAGTCGCAAGCTTTCTCTAAATGCAATTGGTAAGGTCATTAGACACTCTTGGCGGGGTAATGTCCGTGAGCTCGAGAATGTGTTAGAGCTCGCTGTGATACTGAGCCAGGACAACGTCATTGACGACATCACCCTTTCCTCCGCGCCCATTCAGCAGCCCCTGTCCGAGCAAGGCCAGTTTTCTGAAATCAGCACGGATCTGCCCCTGAAGGTGGTGAGAGACCGCGCCATTGCTCGGGTAGAGAAGCAGTATCTGACGAGCCTTCTTGCCAAGAATAGGGGTGCAGTAGGTCGGACCGCAGCCGACGCGCAGATCGATGCGCGCACGGTCCTTCGGAAAATGAAACAATATGGTTTACACAGGCTGAACTTCAAGTAGCGGTCCTGTCTGAGTGTGAATTGTCGGACATCACTGTCCGATAAGACATGAATGTCCGACAAATGAGTCTACACTTTCTCCTGCCTGACAGCAATGAGCTGATGGATGACCCTTTGGGCAAAGCTGGGCCTGTCCGAGAGCCCTCGCCGGAAAATATCCTTTTGAGCCGAGAGTGGCACGATAGTTGCTAAGAATTTAGGAAGTGGGCTATCATCTCGACGGACGCGTACGCTCATCCGAGGTGGCGTGGGATAATGGGTCGGCGCCCGATGGTGTTGAACAGGCTGTGGTAGGTCCTTATCCCGCGAAGGCGGAGATCATTGCCGGAAAGCTAGCGGGATAACGATGACCGTGATTGTCAAGTGCCGTCGTGTGTTGCCATTGCCAAGGGACTGAGGAGACGCAACAACAGTGTGGAAAACAGAGAAGGGAACCGAGATTGTCGGCAGCCGTGTGTTCTCTGGCGAAATGCACTGTACCCTCTGTCGCGCAGGGCGTGATGATGCAAGCTTGTCTCCATGCGTATGTCGGTACTTCCATACTTTACTCTTCCTGTTTCTCGTGACGTGATGCTCAATGAGAACTATCGCGCTGCTTGAGACTTGAGAACAGAATATAGCATCAGCAAGAAGTATGTCTGACACCAAGTGAGTTGGTGTGACGGTGTTTTCTCCGTCAAGATCAGGACAAGGAATCGCGCAAGGCGGGGCTTATCCCTCGAAGCCGGCTCGTGCGGTGTGTGGTGTGCGCTACACCGAAGGGATCAATTTGGCTGCGGCCAGGGATGAAGACGTGCGAGCGTACGTCTGTGCTGTTGGGGCCCGATGCCACGCGACAGATCGCGGAAGTTAGCGCGGGAGGGGAGAAGAGATTAGCGACTGATCGAGATTCCTCAAAATATTTGCACGCGTGGAAATTGGATGGTCCGAACAGCCGCCAAGCGTGCGCATCCTCGAGACTCGTAAGCACCCAATTAAGTGGACCGCTGTAACCATTTGGGATGGGAGGTGATGCGAGTGCCAGTACGGCGGTCTTGCGATCCCCTTCTTGCTCCGATCAAGGTGGGGCGAGGATGGTGCGCTCAATGCCCGTGCTGGGTAAGGGGGTGGTGAAATTCATCAGCGAAAACAAAACAAACGGAAAGGCGAGGAAGGAAAATGACGGGTAAAGAAAGAGTAATGAAGGTGTTCAACCATCAGAAACCGGACCGAATGCCGTGTTTTTGTGCAAACGGCACTCCTACATACGATCAGATGGAAAAAGTAGGAGCCTACTGGCCTGAGGCTCACGAGCGTGCCGAGGACATGGCAAAACTGGCTTTGGCAGCCCACAGCGTCTTGGGATTCGACGCGGTGAGAGTTCCGTTCTGTCAGACTTTCGAGGCTGAAGCCCTAGGCTGCAAAGTCAAGTCCGGCGGAAAAGAAAACATACCCGGCATTGATCACCCGCCGGCATACAAACTGACCGACACCCCTGTACTGCCTGACGATTTCCTGGAACGAGGGCGTATACCCCAGTTGATCAAGGCAGTGCGGATTCTCAAGGAGCAGGTCGGAGATGAAGCAGCCATTATAGGGGGTATCATAGGTCCCTTCACAATTGCGGGAGCGATGCTCGACGCGGTACCCATTCTCAAGGCCAGTTTCAAAGAGCCCGACAAGCTCCACCCGTTCCTCGATGTCGCGGAAAAAGCGGGGACAGCCCTGGGAAAGGCTCTGATCGAGGCAGGAGCGGATCTCATTTGCGTGGAAGACATGCAGGCCTCCCCCGATCTCATAGCGCCGCACACGTACCGTAACCTGGAGCTTGAGTACCAGAGGAGGCAGGTAGAGGCGCTGAGCGCTCCCGTGATTCTGCACATCTGTGGCAACGTGGACAAGATCGTGGAGTACATGGCGCAAACCGGGGTAGAGGCACTGAGCCTCGAGCCCAAATCCGACGTGGCTTTGGCCCGGAGCAAAGGAGGACCAACAACCATTATCATTGGCGGAGTCGATGCGGCTACTACTCTGTTTATGAAGACTCCGGACGTTGTGAAGGAAGCAGCGAGGGAACAGATTGAGTTGGGTTTGGACATCCTCGCGCCCGGGTGCGCAATCGCGCCCGGAACGCCAACAGAAAACCTGCTGGCGATGGTAGAGGCGGCACAGGAGCACGCGTACTAGGCGCCGCCTAATGGGCGTCGCACAGATCGAGTTGTCCGTGCTGCACGAGGGTTTTTGCTTCAACTCCAAAACCTCAAAGGGGGCAACGATGAAAATTCTGGAGGATTTTTCGAACATCTTCACCCGGTACGACCTCAATATTGAGGTTGCGCGTCAGGAGGCCCGGAAAGTCTCCAAAGATGCGGCATTACAAAAGGTGGCAGATGCCGTCGTGGCTGGAGAGTCAGCCGATTGTGAGGCTGCCACAAAAGCTGCTCTCGCAAGCAAGTCA
This sequence comes from uncultured Syntrophaceae bacterium, assembly GCA_964477215.1. Taxonomy (GTDB): domain Bacteria; phylum Desulfobacterota; class Desulfomonilia; order Desulfomonilales; family Desulfomonilaceae; genus JBFMDN01. The sequence continues at coordinate 15,154 of CAYZET010000027.1, forward strand.
CCCATGGACGTTATCAATGAGGGGTTGATCCCGGGAATGAACGAGGTCAGCCGATTGTGGGATGAAGGGGTCTACTTCCTGCCCCAGGTCATCTTGGCCTCTGACGCTATGAACGCAGGGATTGCCCTGTGCGAAGAGAAGATGGGCAAGGCCATGGACAAGAAGGGCAAGGTTGTGACTCACACAGCCGAGGGTGACATCCATGACATCGGCCAAGTTATCGTCAATGCTTTGCTTAACGCAAATGGTTTCGAAGTAATAAACCTCGGCGCGGACGTTCCCGTGGACAAGGTCGTAGAAGCGTGTCGACTCCACAATCCCGTTATGGTAACGGGCACGGCCCTCATGACTACCACCATGACTGCCTTTCCGAAAATTGCCGCACAGCTCAAGAGGCTTGGCCTCACCATTCCCTTTGTGTGCGGCGGCGGGGCTGTGAGCGAAGAATATGTTACCAGCTTCGATCTCGGAATCTGGGGCAAAGAGGCCAACCAAGCCCCCGGTATGGCAGAGGACGCCTTGGCGGGAGACAGTTGGAGCGACATGAGGAGCAAGTGGAACGGCTAAGTGAAGTCTTTGGCCTAGCTAACGTCAATCCGTGCAGCGAGGAGGATCACAACCATGAAGCTGACAAGCCAAATGGCGTACAAGAGCGCAGAAGACATGATATTCGGCACCGCCCTGAAACCCGTTACGACCAAACGTGGGATAGTGCTTGGCGGAGGTCACGTCGTACCAGAAGTGGTTCCCCATCCAAGGCCGGGCAGCGAAAAGACCATGAAGACGCTGCTGCGTGAGTACGAACGGGCCAACGGAGATGCGCTCGAGAGATGCGTCATCGTCGGCCATCCCACTCTGCAGATCGAAAATGAGCACGTCTTCCAGATGACTCACAACCCCAAGTGGGGAGGAGAGATCGCTGCGCAGACGGCGAAACAAATGGACGAGTATCTCAAGAAGTATGGCCTCAAAGCCTCTTATCGCTCCACCCCCGCGGACCTGCGCAAACCCGACATGCACCACATGAGAGATTCCGATTATACGAAAGAGGTGCTCGAGACCTTCGAGGAATGCGCGAAGTACGCGGACGTCGTTTCCATCGAATCAATGGGGGGCAAGGAGATCTTCGACCACGCTATCATCCGAAACGATATCGCAGGGCTCTTATTCGGCCAAGCGGTCCTGGGTGGTCGGGACATGGAGTGGATGTGGACGCAGATCGTAGACATCTGCAAGAAGTACAACTGCATCCCAGGCGGAGACACCAACTGCTCCGAAGCCAATACCGCCATGTTCATGGCAGGTGGCTTCATCTCAAAGGATGTTCCGCACACCTTGGCAGCGTTGTCAAGGGCCATCTGCGTGAGCCGCACCCTCGTGGCGTATGAATGCGGAGCCACAGGACCGACGAAAGACTGTGCCTATGAAGACCCCATCATCAAGGCAATAACCGGTGTGCCCATCTCAACAGAAGGCAAGACCAGCGCATGCGCTCACTCAGACCTGTGCGGCAACGTGATCGCAGCCGTCTGCGACTTGTGGTCGAATGAGGCTGTAGAGTATCACGACATGTTCGGTGCTACCACGACAGCCGTCTTTGCAGAAATCCTCGGCTATGACGCGGCAGCCATGAATGCATCGATAGACCTGGGGTACCAGAAAGAGTTCCAGGCTTGCCTCGTGAACTCCGACAAGTATCGTGGTCCCCACGGATTCATGCTGTCACCTGACAATGCCTGGCTGATTGGAAAAGCAGTCGTCGACAACAACGAAAGCCTGTACGCTCGGGGGAAAGCTGCTGCAATTAAGTGTGGCGAGCTGATGTTGGGCGACCCCAAGCTCAGGCTGACCCAATTCGAGCGCGAATCCCTGATGGGATACATGAAAGATATGGAGAAACTTCCTGCAAAGGAAGAGGACTTCATCGACATGTGTCTCAAGAAGTACGCCAAAGTTAAGGGATTCAACCCCGCAGCCTACGGACTTTAGCCTATAACACGAGGGGGGTGGCTGCGCGAGCGGCTCCCCCTTCGACCCACGGCAGAGGATACTGAATCCTTCCGAGACCGAGCCCAAATTGGGCGACGCGAGATAGCATGCCGTCCTTTTCGTATCCGTTGCGGCGCCATGGATTCACACTGAGTTTTGAGATGAAGCCATCATTTCGCAGCCGTAAGTCAAGCCGGAGTACAGCGTCGAGACGGATATGCATAAGTTTGTTGCGCCGACTGGAGGATCAAGAATAGACGCACCGGGGGATGAGATGAGTGGGCATGGTCCCGCTTCAAGAGAGGGGATAAGACGGCGCTTTCTTTTTAATGAGGGACGAGGATTCGCGAAATTCGGGGAGAATTGTCCTTCTGCTGTTCGGAGGTCAGGAGATGACTCTAGCGATCTTGATCGCCATAAGCGCGATGTGGACATCAGTGGGCATTCTTTTCCTGGGCAAAGGGGAGGCCAAGGGTACCGGCGCTATCTGCGGATTCGTCGGCACCGTCACGGTTATAGGTGCCATACTCCAGGTAGCGGTGTTCAAGGACCCGTTCGTTGCCGGTCTTCTCTTCGTGCACGGACTCTTCTATTGCGCGGTAGCATACGCGCTGTTGGCCGGTCTTGAGGATCTGAGATCGGTCGGGAACGTGAGTCTCAACACCGCAATAGTGTCAGTCATCTACATGATTCTCTTCTTCACCGGCGGGCCGGTCCTCGAGGGCGGAAAGCAGTTGATAGCCAAGAGCAACTATTGGGCGTTCGCATGCGCAGGATATGCTGCTCTGACATTCATGGTTTGGCTCAATGCGTACGGCATGTTTCCGACGAAACTGCTGGGAGTATCACTGCTCGTCTGGGTGGTTCTGGGCCTCTGGGTGCCTGCCTTTTACCTTATGGTTGGAGGTGCGCTGCCGTTTTGAGGCCCTTGAGCTATCGCTCAGATTATAGTACACTTTAGCCCGCGCGGGACTATGCCATGACCGGGGGGACCGGCGCACGTCGGATCGAGCGATAGACTCCGCTGCCTCATGTCTGGTAGCCTTTTCGCGGGACTCCGGGGTGACGGGCGGGGGGACCTGCCCGTCCCCATTTCTTTTCCAGGCGGCAATTCCTCATCTTGCACGACGGAAAACCAGGCAATCGCATTTCTCAGAACGTGGAAAGGATGAATGCATGATCGTTAATGTTGTTTACGGCTTTTTGGGTGCCGGGAAAACCACCTTCATCAAACACATTATGGAATATCCACCTGCAGGCGAGAAACTTGTCGTACTAGTCAACGAATTTGGGGAGGTAGGTGTCGACGGCCTGATTCTGGCGGATCAAAAGGGGCTTATTGCGGATGTGGTGGAGCTCCCTTCCGGCTGCATCTGCTGCACCTTGGCCTCTGATTTCCGACGACAATTCATGGAGATCCATGAGCGCTTTCAGCCAGATCGCGTCATCGTCGAGCCTACGGGGGTTGCTCTGATTTCCCAGATCCTCCAAATCCTTGAGGGAGAAGATGTGCGAAGGCTGTATTCTGACTTCAGCCTGATACATATACTGGACAGCTCGGAATTCCTCAATTTTATCAAAAGACAGCGGCACTTCATGGAAAATCAGTTGCGGCGCAGTCGCCTGGTGATTCTCAACAAGATCGATCGCATAAAACCTCACATGGTCCAACTTCTTCGTCAATCGGTCAAGGAAATCAACCCTGATGCCGAGATATACCCCACTTCCTTTGGGCGGGTGGACGCCGGGATTGTGAAACGAATGCTTGGCTTGGTCGAGAGAGCGGGAGAAGGAGCTTCACTGGACGAAGAACATGAAGAAGAGCACGATCACGATCACCGAAACGATTTTGCAGCGCAATTCTCGTCTTTCGGAAAGAAATACGAGGCGACGTTCGACAGACAATGCCTGCAATCCTTCTTCGAGAAGCTCAAGAACCAGAATTTCGGGGAAGTCGTTCGTGCCAAAGGGGTCTTTCGCACACCGGACGAGTGGATCAAGCTCGAATTGGCCTCGGGAGAAGTGCGGCTCGATCCGGTTCCTGCTGCCGCCGAAAGTGTGGTCTCGATAATTGGCATAGGTATGGATACGAACGAAATGGAACATGGACTGATTGGCTGTCAGACATGAACTGCGGTCTCGCGGTCTGGAGCGAACAGTGGACCTAGCTGAAAGAATTATGGAGTGTCTTAAAGGGGTTAAGGGAATTCACGCGGTGTTTCGCCTTAATGAAGAGGATAAGCTGCTTCTCTTGGATGTGGAGACAGCAGCAGAGAAGAAAGCCTTTATGGGACTGGGCATGTGCTACAATAGTGGTGTGCGGGAGGTGCTGCGGTGCCCCCTTGTCTTTGTCGCCATTACAGGGATGGATTTCGACTGGGGATGCCAAAGCCATATAGTCCTGAAAAAGGGAGATGAGATTGTGGGAGAAGAAGTTCTAGACGAGAACAAGATCGCAGACCTCAAAGGGAAGAAGAATGTTTGGTTTCTGCACAAGAACTTCGTCATTTACAAAGATTGCTGCGAATTCCCACAAGACCTCGTAGATAAGAAATGCTGCTTTGAGCTTCCGGCCCTCTCTGTCTCAGACCATATCCCAGCCCTTTGTGAATTTGGCGACGTCGTGTTGTGTTACCCCTCCACCTCGGGTGACATATTCCTCAAGGAGAAATACTATGAAGCCAAGGATGAAAGAGGCACGGGAACGGTGCTCCTCGGCTTCACGGCATGTGATTGAGGACTTGTCCACAGCGTATGCAAATGAGCCGGTGGTCCTGGGTAATCTTGATCATAGCGAGATGACCGGTTTGTTCAAGGTGTTGGCGTTTCAAATCAGACCAGTACTGTTTTACTTCCGAGCATGACATGAAACGACCACTTCGTTCTTCCGCGTCCGTGTGCCAAATACCGCAACGTGTGCAAGCTTTCATAGGATTCGCTCGAGGAAAGAATTACGTTTGATCAATTGAAATTTGGAATTGAACTTAGCCATGAATGAAGTGAATGTCAATATGCCGACCAATGCGCTGAACGAACAGACACTCCTCGTCTGGCCCACCATCGTGTCTTCGATACAGAGACGTTTCCGGAGACGGCCCAGGTTTGGTGGCATTGTCGACGGCCTTTTCCCTGATAAGGAGTTCGGACCGCGATCTCGTCGATAGGCCTCATAATCGTTTGGCTGGCCTGAGCGTTGGGGGAATGCTCGGACACGGCCGACTGGAGGAGGCTCGTGAATAGGGCATAGTCGTCCGAGCTTCCGGACAAAGGGCAACAGCTATTCGGCAAGGAGTGCATGCATGGCGCAACTGGCAATTGCTTTGGATCTAGGGACGAGCGGCTTTAGAGGACAAGCTCTCAATCTTCAGACACGAGAAATCGTTTCCACCGCGATTACAACCCGCCATCCATTGCCCGGAGCAAATGTGATAGATCATCTCCATTTTGCTCTTGAAATGGGCGTGGATACGGCAGGACAAATCGTGATGGAAGCCATCAACAAGGTCATTAGCCGCCTACGCGTTCCGGTCAATGACATTGTGCGGGTCGCTGTCTGCGGGAATCCGATTCAGTTATCGCTTTTTCAGGGGATCGAAATTCGGGATCTCGCGTTCGCAGGAAAGAGAAAGCTCGAGCTACTGGGTGTGGTGGCGCCCAAACGCGATGGCGCGGTGATCAAAGCCGAAGATCTGCGAGGCTTAATCCTGCCCGCTGGAGCAGAGGTAATCATTCCCCCGGCGGTGCGCCACGAGATCGGCGCGGATGCGCTGGCCATGATGATTCAGACTCGGATGTTGGAGAGGGACGAGACCTCGCTGACTACGGACTACGGGACCAATGCTGAGATGGCCCTCCATCACCACGGCGAGGTCATAACGGGATCCACCGCTGCAGGGCCGGCTCTTGAAGGTCAGCAAATCAGTTGCGGGATGCTGGCCATGCCGGGCGCAATTTGTGACCTGTGCGAAGAGGACGGGTACCATCGGGTGATAGTGCTCGATTCAGAAATGCTCCCCGCTCCAGGACCGCTTCTCGAGCTCAGGACCGGTCACGTCGTCGAGGAAGGCCAGATCAAGCCGGTGGGGATCACCGGAACGGGAACCGTTGCCATTCTCAATCAGGGAATAGCGACAAACCTCATCAAGCTTCCTCGCATCCATACCATTGACTCGGGGCTGCACCTGTGGGAGGGGATCTTCTTTACCGAGAACGACCTCAGGGAGGCCGGGAAGGCAATAGGATCGGTCCGAGCAGGCCACATCACGCTGTGTCAGGAGGCACAGATAGGTCTGGAAGATGTGCAGACCGCGTACATGTCCGGGGCTTCCGGCACCTACGTGGATCCGTTGAAGGCTCAGCAACTTGGAATGATCCCGCCAAGGGTGAAAAACATCTATCAGGTAGGTAATACCTCCTTGGCCATGGCACGCGACTTGGTTCTGGATCCGGTGAATCTGGACGTCATGGTCAACATGGCAAAGAACCTCCGTCAGACCCATTGCATGTTTGCCTCATCCAAGGTTTTCGAGAAAGTCTATATTCTGGAGCTGTCCTATTGGACCGAAGGGATGCCATATGCCCAGTACCAGACGTTCTTAAGAAAGTACGGGTTCCCGGAGTTGATTCCGGTTGAGGGAAATCCGGTAGTGATACGAACGGTCAAACGAGACATCGACGATCTGGGCTCACTGGGGCTCGTAACAATCCCTGACCTGGGACTTCAAATAGAAAGGCAATTCGAAGGCTGCGTGGCGTGTCTGGAATGCATACAGTCGTGCTCCGAGCGCGCACTACAAATCCGTGAGGATACCGACCCGCCGACAATCGTCCTGGATCAATCCCTGTGTAACGGAGTCGCTTGTCGTCGCTGCGAGAGGGCCTGCATCGAGAAGTGCTTTCAACTGAGCAACTTCTTCATAACCGAGGGAGGATCTGAGGAACGCGACGCTTTGTCGAATCCGTAGCACGATATCTGCGATGGCCAGATGCCCGGTGAGTGCCCCGCTCCAGCGACAGGAGGGACGCGCTCCCATGACAGGGTTTTCAGCCCTGATTTCGGATTTCACGTTGTACGCTGCCGCGATCTTCGCGGGACAGCAGCACCAGAAAGGAGCAGACATGAGTAAGACAGAGGAGAATTTGAGGAAGGCTTTCGCGGGAGAATGTCAGGCAAGTGTTCGTTACACCGCATTTGCGCAAAAAGCCGATGCTGAAGGCTATCCTGGAGCGGCAAGACTTTTCCGAGCTGCAGCCCAAGCGGAAGTGGTCCACGCTCTCTCTCACTTGAACGCCCTGGGAGATGTCGACGGGACGGAGAAGAACATTGAAGCGGCCTGCGAGGGTGAGTCTTTTGAGTTCAAGACAATGTACCCTGCGATGGTGAAAGACGCTGTGGAGGAAAACAACATCGAGGCACGCCATAGCCTTGAATATGCCATGTCCATTGAGATGGTCCACCATCAACTCTTTAAGAAAGCTCTAGAGAAGGAGAGCCTCAATCCCAACGCAGACGCCTACTATGTTTGTCCGGTGTGCGGGTACACGGTTGCGAACGCGGCTCCGAAAAAGTGTCCATACTGTGGGGTGGACGAAAAGAGGTTCATGCGAATAGAATGAGGAGGTGCGGCAGGGCATCGCATTGCTGCAGCCAGGAGGACGAAATGTACGCGGCTCTACCATTGAAAGACGGAGTTTTCTGGGTGGGAGCAATTGATTGGAACGTTCGGGACTTCCATGGCTATACGACCAATCGCGGAACTACCTACAACGCCTATTTGGTAAAGGATGAAAAAACGGCCTTGGTCGACACAGTCAAGGCCGCTTTTTTCGATGAGATGGTCTCGAGGATCGAGTCGATTCAAGAATTGGGAAAAATCGATTACCTCGTCGTCAATCATGTGGAGATGGACCATTCCGGTGCACTCCCCCTGCTCAAGAATCTCCTTCCTCATGCCCAGATTATCACGACCGAACATGGGAGCAAGGGACTGCAGCGGCATTATCGACACGATTGGGAGCTCCAAGTAGTCAAGACGGGAAGCGAGCTTTCAATTGGGAGCAAAACTCTCCAGTTCCTGGAAGCTTATATGCTGCACTGGCCTGACAGCATGTTCACCTACCTGAAGGAGGACGCTATCCTGCTGTCTAACGATGGATTCGGACAGCACTATGCAAGCTATCATCGTTTCGACGACGAAGACGGCAGCATCGACCTTGTCATGGAAGAAGCCACAAAATATTTCGCGAACATCTTGATGCCTCTTGCACCGCTGATCCCACCTCTCCTCAAGAAGGTGGAAAAGATGGGGCTCACCATTGACATGATCGCCCCCAGCCACGGCCTTATCTGGCGCAGCCATGTTGACCGGATTGTGAGCTCGTACGTGGACTGGAGCACGGGCGTGGCTCAGGACAAAGTCCTCATCATTTACGACACGATGTGGGGCAGTACGGAAGCCATGGCCCGCTCGATCTCCCAGGGAATCAGCAGCCGTGGAGTTGAAAACAAGCTCATTGATCTCAAGAAGACTCACTATAGCGATGTCATAAAGGATATTCTCACAGCCAAAGTCCTCGCGATTGGCTCTCCAACGATAAACGAGGGCATTTTTCCTTCCGTTGCTCTGCTCTTGTCTTACCTGAAAGGCCTTCATCCCCTGAAAAAGAAAGGGATAGCATTCGGGTCTTATGGATGGAGCGGAGAAGCCGTTGAGGCAATCGGCAAGGAAATGAAGGCTAGCGGAATCGAGGTTCTGGAGCCAGGGCTGAACGTCATGTATGTTCCCGGGCAGGAAGACCTCGAAAGCTGTTTTAGGATGGGA
>CAYZET010000028.1:0-23811 GCA_964477215.1 uncultured Syntrophaceae bacterium
GTGGACACAGAGCAGTGGTGAAAATGCTGCTGGATCGTGGAGCAAAGGTCAACGAGAGACGGAGGGGGTTCCCCTATGTCACAACCGAATTGGGTTCGAGGTATCCGTTAGGTCATACCGCTCTCATGGGAGCATGTAGCTTTGGCGATCCGGAGACGGTGCGCCTGTTGTTGGCCGCAGGGGCTGGAGTGAACTTCGAGCGCTCCGACCGATGGACAGCGTTGATGGCTGCAGCCTACGGAGGTCACAGCCATATCGTGAGCATGCTCCTGAACAATGGTGCGTCCGCCAATGTTGTCACTGAATGGGGATATTCCCCCTCTGCATTGGCTGCCATCAACGGAAACGCAGGCATTGTTCGGATGCTCAGGGCGAGAGGGGACGTGATCCGGGTTCCGTGGGACGATCTGACCCGGCAGTGAAAGATTCAAAGTTGACACGTGCACAATCGTGTTCTCCGCTTCTCCCGACGCCGGGACACAGCGGGTGATTCCCGGAGAAGAGCTGCTTCAAATCGTATGTGGCGCCCATCCCCCGGGAGTTGATGGAAGGAGGTTATGGCTATGAAGACCAGAATCGGATTCGCACTCTCCTGCATGTTCCTGCTTATGCTCACAGCCTTCCCGCCTGCTTGGGGAGCCACTCCGGGAGACGATGAGGAAGCAGGGAAAGACGGCCTGTTCCTCGTCACTTTGAAAAGCCTTGAACGGCGAACCATGACGGAGGAAGAGCTCGTCAGGGACAGGGACCTCAATCCCAGGTTGCTGTACCGCGTTAGGACCGGCGGGTACATCGGATTCGACGAGAAGGAATGGGTGGACAAGATTGAATTCAGGGTCTTCCCCAAACCGGTCACCGAGCTTCCGGAGTACCAGAGATTCAGTCGCTTGCTTGCAGAGATCAACGAGAAAATTTGGCTTATCAAGCAAACTCTCGCGAAATATGACCTCTTGGCAATGCGACTGATGAACATCTGCGACAGGAGCAAGTTCTCGTCATTAGAGGCAATAGACGACAATGTCCTGCAACAGCTCACTGTGTACAGGAAGCTGGTCTTGTTGAGATCACTAGTTGTCAACTCCCTGACTCGCGTGGTGACCGATCGTGCATGCAGGGATCTGTTTAACAATTATCAGACCACTCTCAACATCTACACAAAGCAACTGACTGAGCTGACACGCAACTATGAACGCCTGTCCAGGAGAACGCTCATGCTGATCCGGGACACCCCGACAGAGACGGAGAAGACGAAAATCCAATAGACGCAAAGGGAGCAATTTATTCCTAGGATTGATTTCGAGCGATCCTCAAGAATGCGCTTCACCGTTCCTGCAAACGTGATACTCTGACGCTCGCGACCGTGAGAGCGCATGCCGTCGTTCCGGCGCAAGCCGAAAGTACAGGCTTATCGAACTTCCCGGACCCCGGCGCTTGCTAGGGAGTCTTTCCCGAGACCGAAGGCCTCGCGTGCCTCGGCCCCCGTATGTCAGGCACGAAAGCTTGCGCCGGTCCGTGTGATAAACTGCTATGGTCAAAAATCACCGCTGCTCCGTGCGGGGCAAATCCCCGTCCGTATCGGGAGTGTTGCTGGCAGGAGGAGCATCCCGGAGGATGGGAGGGGTCAATAAGGCCCTCCTCGAGCTGGGGGGAGTCAGGATCGTAGAACGCGTAGCCAGGGCTATGAAGCATGTCTTTCCCGAGGTCATCCTGATCACGAATACCCCTTCCGTGTTTGAGTTTCTTCTGATACCGTCTTTTCGCGACATCATCCCGGGACATGGCTCGCTCGGAGGCTTGTACACCGGTCTCCAGTCATGTAGGGGGGATTATGCCTTCCTCGCCGCGTGCGACATGCCGTTCATTGACGAACGCGTGCTCAGGTACATGACCGGTCTGATAACAGAGGAGGACATCATCGCGCCGAAGATCGGGGGGCATTGGGAGCCGTTGCACGCAATTTATTCGCGCTCGTGCTTGCCGTACATTGAACGTCTCATGCAGGAACACGACCTAAAGATAATCAATATTTTCAAATACCTAAAAGTTCGAGCCGTTTGCGAGGACGAGCTCAAACAATTCGACCCTGAGTGCAGATTTCTCATGAACGTCAATACCCCCGAGGACGTGAGACAAGCGCGCACAATGGTTGCGAGATAGGGGCTGGAAAAATTAGCACCTGAACGGCACTACAGAACCAACGGAACAATCGCACGATACGCGTCCGGTTCCCATGGGTTACTGGTTTCAATCTGCCCCGGATTCCAGGCTCATCTCCACACCTGCATCCTTTTCTCGTCCTCGAACGTGCTCGTGGTAGTCTCGTGCAAACTCGAGAAATTCTTTGTACGCGTGGTCGAGGTCATATCCCAGCGCCGCGGAATGGGTGGCCAATCCCTGGTGAAACCAGCGGTACCATCGATCGATCTGGTTCGGATCCTCGCGAATCAGTTTCGGAAAGATCTCCGTACCGGGGTAGGGAGTGACCATGTTGATCTCTACATGGTCCGGTTGGGCTTCAAGAATGAGCCTTTTGGAAAGCTCTATGTCCTCAGCGGTTTCTTCCGGAAGGCCGATCATGAAGAAAGCATGGGATCGGATGCCGGCTGCCCGGAGGAGTCGTATGGCGCGTTTGACGTGGTCGTTGGTTTCTCCCTTGTGAATCATGGCAAGGATGCGGGGACTTCCGCTCTCTACTCCCAGTGTAACCCTGCGGAAATTCGCACGGCTCATCATTTCCACCAGCTCCTCATCAAGAGTGTCTGCGCGTACTCCTCCCGTGAATTCGAAGCGGTTGAATCCTCGTTTGATAATCTCTCCTAGCAAGGTCAATGTCCTCTTTCTGCTCACGGTGAACGTATCATCGAGGACTTTCATGACCCACCGACCCGGTCTCGGCTTGGGAGACTGGGCAGCCTCGTGGAGGATTGAGAGCTCATCCAGGAGCGCCGGCACCGATCGGAAGCGCACGGTACGGCCCCAAATTGTCCTTGACGCACAATAGGCACAGCTGAAAGGACACCCTCGACCGGTCATCATCACCTCGCCATAGTACGCGGAACGATCTATGAGAGATCGGTCGGGGATGGGCAAGGTGTCCAGGTTTTTGACTGGGGCATCTCGTCGGTTGAGGACGACTTCGCTCCCGTGCCTCCAGGCCAGAGAAGGCACAGCGGAGAGGTCGCCGCCACCGGCCAAGGTGTCCAGAAGTCCCACCAACGCTCTTTCGCCTTCGCCTACAACAACCATTTGGGCGCCGGTATACCGGATACTCTGTTCAGGGAGCACAGTCGGATGGCTTCCCCCGAGCGCGACCGGAATCCCGTGGCCGTGTAGCCGTTGGGCAATCAGCCGCGCGGTATCCATGTTGCCCGAAGTGCACGTAATACCTACGAGGTCGGGTTTTTGGGCAAGGATACGACTCTCAAGCTCGCGCCACAGGGGGTGGCTTGCATCTTCCATGATTGCCTTCATCGTGGGAACCCGCGCATTCATGACCAGCTCTGGATCATCATCCGGGGTCTCGGGAAACCACTCTTTGGGTAGGGGAACCGTGTCGCCATCTACTATCACGGCTTCATGTCGGCCGGTATCACGGACAAATGTAGCCAGGTAAAGGAGATTGAGCGGGTATGTCTTCATCTTGGGGGTAGTGACCCCGAAGAGAGCGTAAAAGGGAGGACGAACGAGGACGAGCTTCATACGTTTTCACACCTTTAGCCAAGAGTGTCTCGCGAGACCGTCCACTATGGTAATGCCTGTGGGGCCGAAAAAGAACACCCTACGAGGGCATGGGCGTTAACTTGGTGGAAGGCATCACGTGATTTCAGTCAGTTGACTTAACGAGGACCCCGGAACCCCGGCGTAAGCAGGAGTCCATAACATGTTGGAAAGACTGGATTCCGGCCTTCGCCGGAATGACGAAGAATTGGCCGTTCCACTTCTAACTTAACGCGAATGCTTACGAGGGAGAGATATATTCGGAAAGAGTCTAGAGACTGTTGCAGAGCCTCCTCATGTGGGAAGGACGCGGTGGCGTGCTTAGAGATCCGACCCCTACGAACATGCCGAAAGACTCAACCGCGAATCAACATCGTAATGAGCCGTTTCCCGTAGCGCCGGCATCTTCGCGAGGTTTAAGAATCACCGGCAAGATGCCGGCGCTACGAAATCACGCGATCGGCAACGTGCTCAGGCTACGAACCCGCTAGATCAGCCAGTACGGGTGGTTACCGAACCGGCCCTACAGATTCGGGAGGCTGGTGCACCTATTATTGGGGCATTGCGACCACTTTTCTTCCGTCAAGCTGTGAGTGGGAAAAAGTGACACTTCCGAGTTGAATCGCGGAACAAAAAGAGGTATATATTCCGGTTTGGAACATGAGAATCATTGCGGGCCGTTTCAAGGGACATCGCCTACCTTTGCTTCGTAGCAATCGTGTACGACCCACTATGGATCGAGTTCGCGAAGCAGTGTTCAGTTCCGTGGGTTCTGCTGTTCAAGGCGCACGCGTACTGGAGTTGTTTGCCGGTACCGGGGCTTTTGGGTTTGAAGCCCTGAGCCGAGGAGCGGATTTCGTCCTGTTCGTGGACAGGGACCGAGCGGTAGCGCAGATGCTTGCTCAGACCGCAAAGATATTGGGTGCGACGGATCAAGTGACCATATTGGCATGCACCGCCGCTCAAGCGGTGAAAAAGCTAATTGGGGAAAACACAAAATTCGATCTGGTGTTCCTGGACCCCCCTTATGAACGCAACGAGGTGTCGAGACTATTTGCCGCTACGGATGCCCAGGACCTTGTTGACGACGATGGGCTCCTCATTGTGGAGCAAAGGGCACGCTCCCCGGAGCCAATCGTCGCGTCGGGGCTGGAAAAACAGTTCGAAAGACGGTACGGAGGTACCAGCATTTCGATGTATCGGAAGCTCGCGACAACAGCGAGCAGGCTGTAGGACGTCCCATTGAGGGAGGCCTCGACAGCAACGGAGAAAATGATCCTGCAATAGGAGCGGGGGTGACGACTCGGGTTGCGAGCCTGCCACCATGAGGCATTCCAAAGGCTGCGCCTTGGGAGACGGTGACACGCTTCCCTTTCCACTCGGCACGCTCCTATCTCGAGAACACCGGGAGAAGTATATGAGGGAACGAATCGCTGTTTATCCTGGAACTTTCGACCCATTTCATAACGGACACCTGGAAATCGTCAGGAGGGCGCTAGGAACGTTTGATCGGGTTGTCGTAGCCCTTGGATTGAATCCCGAGAAAGAAGTGTTGTTCACCTTGGAAGAACGCCTCGACATGATCCGGAACAGCGTGGACGGAGATCCACGGATCGAGTCGGATTCTTTTGAGGGCCTTCTCGTGCGGTATGCTGCCAAGAAGGGGGCTACAGCAATCATTCGGGGGCTCCGGGCGGTCTCCGATTTCGAGTATGAGTTCCAGCTCGCTCTCATGAATCGCAAGCTGAATCGCAATATTGAAACATTTTTTCTCATGACTGCCCATCGCTATCTCTATGTAAGCTCAAGAATTATCAAGGCTACGGTGCTGGCCGGAGGGTCTCCGGAAGACCTGGTTCCCGAGTACGTGCTCAAGGTACTGAAGAAGAAATTCCCGGCCATAAGCAACCACGGTCTTGATGTAGAACTTAGTGTGAAGGAGTACCCATGAAGCAAGCTCTGTCCCAAAGAGCCAGCCAGCTCAAGCCTTCGGCAACGCTCGCGATCGCCGCGAAGGAAAAGGAGCTCAAGAGCCAAGGTGTAGACGTCGTAGGGTTCGGGGCGGGCGAACCCGATTTTCCGACACCTCACCACATTCGTGAAGCGGCCAAGAGATCGCTCGATCGCGGGGAGACTTTCTATACGCCTGCCGGTGGCATGCCGGAGCTGAAGAAGGCCATTGTGCAGCGATTGGCAGATGATTATGACCTCGAATACAAGGCCGATGAAATCCTGGTTTCCTGTGGAGCAAAGCACAGCCTGTATAACGTGTTCCAGGCAGTCCTCGACCCCGGGGACGAAGTGCTGATCTTCGCTCCGTACTGGGTATCATATCCGGAGATGATTTCGCTGACGGGTGCAGTTCCTGTAGTGGCTCAGGCCAGGGAAGAAAGCCGTTTCATCCCGGACCCTGAGGAAGTGGAGTCGCTCATAACGAAGAAAACCAAGGCGATGGTTCTCAATTATCCGTCCAATCCTACCGGAGTCCTCTTCCCGCTAGACCTGTTGAACAAGCTGGCTTCTGTAGCCGAGAGACACGATCTTCTCGTCATTTCGGACGAGATTTACGACAAGCTTCTGTACGACGGGCACACCTTCACTCCGTTCTCCGGGTTGCCAGGGATGAAAGAGAGGACTATACTCATTAACGGCGTTTCCAAGACGTATGCTATGACCGGCTTAAGGATCGGGTATCTGGCGTGCACGCTCCCGGATGTGGTAAAAGCAGCGACAAATATCCAGAGCCAGTCCACATCGAATCCCAATAATACGGGACAGGCTGCGGCCCACGAAGCGCTTGTAGGACCTCAGGATGAAGTGTGGCGGATGCGCGATATCTTCCAGCGTCGCAGGGACCTGATGATCGGCGGAATCAAGGACATACCCGGCCTTTCCGCGGTCACGCCCGATGGAGCATTCTATGCGTTCGTCAATACTTCGGCCTTTTCCGGTAAACACGGTATTGCCGACTCGACGGACTTCGCGCGATACCTCCTGGAGAAGCATCATGTGGCCTGTGTACCCGGGGAACCGTTCGGATCGGCGGATCATATCCGCCTCTCTTTCGCCACAAGCGAGGACACGATCCGGGAGGGACTGAAGCGAATGAGGAAGGCCTGCGAAGAGCTGGCATGAATGACGAAGCGCCTCTCATACTCTTGACGAACGATGATGGGATTCACGCGGAGGGTTTGCGGTACCTCCAGCTCGCTGCAGAGAAGCTCGGCCTCGTGAGCATAGTCGCTCCCGAGGCGCAGCAAAGCGCAGTCGGTCACGCCATCACTCTTTACGATCCCATCCGGTCTCGCGAATATGCAAGAGACGGGATTTTCTATGGACACGGGATAGGAGGAACCCCGGCGGATTCGGTTAAGCTCGGGCTTTACTCCATTCTGCCCCGACGCCCGGATCTGGTGCTCTCGGGGATCAACGATGGGGCGAACCTCGGCATTAACGTTCTCTACTCGGGCACCGTGTCGGCTGCCACGGAGGCCGCTATCTTGGGTGTGCCGTCCATGGCCGTTTCCATCGCGCAGAAGAAGAACCCACCCTTCGGGTGGGCGCTCCCTCACGTGGAGAAGCTCGGGGCCTGGATCCTGCAGAACGGGCTTCCCCGCGGGGTAGCCCTGAACGTGAACATCCCGGCCCTTCCTCCAGACGAGATCAAGGGGTATAAGGTGACACGACAGGGTCTCCAGAAATTTCGGGAAAACTTCGACCGCAGGGAAGACCCGCGCGGGAATTACTATTACTGGCTTACTGGCGAGGCTACAGCCGACGAGAAGGACAGCGACACGGACGTCGTTGCCGTGCGAGAAGGATATGTATCTGTTACCCCACTCTTTTACGACCTTACGGCCCATGACCATACTGACACGTTAACATGTGCTCTGAAGAGACTATAATTACGATTCCACAAGCCGAGATCCGGCAGATCGAGGAAATCCTCGGCTACCAATTTAACGATCTATCATACCTCGTCAACGCTCTTACCCGGCGAAGCTACTGGCATGAAAACCGCGACACGTGCGAGGAGCACAACGAGCGGCTCGAATTTCTCGGTGACGCGGTCCTGGGACTTGTGATCGCGCATGTCCTGTACGAGCAGTTTCCGGACGACGAAGAAGGTGAGCTCCAGAAGAAACGAGCCAGCCTTGTGAACCGATCCGCTTTGGCGGAGCTCTCGCGGAATCTCGGACTTGCGCGATTTATCCGCATGGGACGAGGAGATGAGCTTTCAGGATGCCGGGAGCGCGATTCCATCCTTTCAGACACCCTCGAAGCGATAATTGCTGCGGTTTATCTCGACGGGGGGTACGATCAGGTCGCGTGCCTGATTATTCAGCATTTTCTCCCTCTGATTGAACGCTGTATTTCTGGAGAGGGACTTGACGACTGCAAAAGCATGCTCCAGGAAAAAGTCCAAGCACAAATGGGCACGACACCCCTGTATCATGTCATCGGTGAATGGGGCGAAGATCACAGCAAAACCTTTTCGATCGCTGTGTCGGTTGGAGATGAAATTGTCGGTGTGGGAATGGGGAGGAACAAGAGAGAGGCTGCGCAGCAGGCCGCACGCCAGGCACTGGACAAGTTCGACACACTTTAGCGAAAGGCGCCTTTCTCTCCTGCGGGCCTCACGCCGCAGCCTGGTTATTGTGCATGGCATTTCATTCTTCATCCGTGGATGGGCTCTCGTGGCCGAAGCTTACGACCGGCATCTTGCTTAAGCGATACAAGCGGTTCCTGGCAGATGTCCAACTGGACTCCGGGGAGACCGTAACCGCTCACTGTCCGAATTCAGGCTCCATGAAAGGATGCTGTGAACCGGGCCGCATCGCGTATCTTTCACAGAGCGACAATCCGAAAAGGCGACTTCGATATACGTGGGAAATGATACGGATGCCGACCTCCCTGGTAGGGGTGAATACCTCAATCCCCAACAGACTGGTGGAGCACTCCCTCCTGACGGACCGCATCGCCTCTTTGCAGGGCTACCCGTCCATTCGTCGAGAAGTCAGGTACGGTGTCAACTCACGGATCGATCTGCTCCTGGAACGATCCAACGGCAAACGGTGCTTTGTCGAAGTGAAGAACTGCACGCTCGTGGAGGATGGGACCGCCTATTTTCCGGACGCGGTAACCTTTCGAGGTCAGAAGCACCTGCTGGAGCTTGTCAATCAGGTGCAAGCCGGTCACAGGGCAGTGACATTCTTCCTTGTCCAACGCACGGACGCTCGGCTCTTCATGCCCGCGGACCACATCGATCCGAAATACGGGGACCTGCTGCGAAAAGCGCTCGAAGCAGGTGTGGAAATTTTGGTTTACGATGTGGACATCAACCCTCAGCAAATACGCCTCCGTTCGTCTTTGCCGTTTGAGCTTTAAATCCGCGCTACCTATCGTGGCGCAAATGGGTATAATGGGATCTCATTGGTCATGGTGGGTGTGAGGCATGAGGGCCCTCTCAGTCAAGGTGGCGGCCGGACTGCCGTGAAGGCTTCTCATCCGCTGAAACGCCAACCGGCATCATTCCTTGAGGGGTATTCGTCCAAGAGATCCCTCGATTCCATCACATGTTGCTAGAAGAAAGGAATAATCCGATGAGGGAAGAATTGAGCAGAAGAGAAATGATGATTGGAGCTGGGGCTGCGGCCACTCTCGGTTTCTTATCCTCGTTCTTGAGCGACGAGGCCGCTGCAAGCCAGGAATCGAAGACTGGCGCAGGATTTGTTCATCAGGTCCCCAAATTACCCTATGCGTACGACGCTCTGGAGCCGGTCATTGACAAAGAAACCGTGCAGATCCACCACGACAAGCATTTTGCCGGATATGTAAAGGGCTTGAACGACGCGATCGAAAAGCTGGAGAAAATGCGTAAGGATCAGGACTTTAAGGGTATTCGCTGTCTGAGCGACGAATTGGCCTTCAACGGATCAGGAGTGGTGCTCCACTGGATCTATTTCAGCACTATCGGCCCCAACGCCGGAGGGAAACCGGAGGGAAAACTGGGGGAGCTCATTGCCCGGGATTTCGGGACTTTTGAGACCTTCTGGAAGCAATTTGCAGAGGCCTCAAAAACGGTCCATGCTTCCGGGTGGGGTGTCTTGGCCTGGGAGCCGTTCAGCAAACGACTGATTGTTCTGCAAGCAGAGAAGCATCAGAACCTCACCTCTTGGGGTGTCATGCCCCTTATGGTGTGCGACGTGTGGGAGCACGCGTATTACTTGAAATACCAGAATCGCAGAGCCGAATACGTGGACAACTTTGCGAAAATCATTGACTGGAAGAAGGTCGAAGAGCGGCTTACGAAGTATTGCCGGTTGTAGGAGCTCGAAATATGACGGACGTGGAAAAACTCTACGAAGCTCTCAGGAAGGTTCAGGAGCCGAAAGGATATTATTTCAACAAGGACAAGGATAAGGTATTTGAGCTGATCGAGGCGCTGCTCGTCAACAAGAGCCGGTATGGATACATGGCGTGCCCTTGCAGACTGGCAGCCAACAATCGGGAAAAGGACCGGGACATAATTTGCCCCTGCATCTACAGAGAGCCGGATGTGGAAGAATACGGGAGCTGCTACTGCAATCTTTACGTTTCCGAGGCGTGGAATCAAGACAAAATTCCCCACGAGTACGTCCCCGAACGCCGGCCTTTGGAGAAGATGACGTATTAATTTGGACCTCAAAAGTTTGTAGATTTCATCTATGGGGTGGGCCGAAGGACATTCATTGGTCCTGAGGCTGGATTAGCTCGCGATTTGAATTGGTTATTGACAAGCGCCATTGAGGCCGTTACGATAAGCTTAAGTTTTCAGACATCATTTTTCAAGAGCCCTCTGTTTTCACCATCAGGCATGGAGGGAAAAGACCGTGGGCCGGGGCCCAGATTCGGGGGATGAACTTCTGAAGGAGCTTGAAGAAGCAGTTCTCCGAGTGCGCCAACTTGAAGAAGCACTCCTTGAGAGCACCAAGAAGCGAACTATCCCCGAGGATGGCGAAGTTTTCCAAGAACTTGCCTACGAGAAGTCCCCTGAAGTCAATTCCTTCGAGAGCACTCAGACCCTCGACCTTACAAACCTCTTTTCCAGCGACGTGACTTCCTCGGGCAGCTATTACACCAAAGGGATCAGAAAGACCCTGTTTGGACGGCTAATGGAGGCTCTGCCAGTCCCAGCTTTGCTAGTCAGCGGATCGAAACACGTGGTCTTCGCAAACCGAGCATGGGGAAGGATCGCTCCGACTTACGATAAAGCTGTGGGCAAAGGTTTTTGCGATCTTTTTTCAGGAGCCCCTACGGCAAAGGATCTCGATGCTGCTGTTAACAAGGTCTTTGCCTCTCGACAGGTTTTGTCAAAGAAAGCTGCCCTCCAAATTGGGGGACACGAAATTTGGGGGCGGACGACTCTTCGTTCAGTCAGATTGGGCCCGGATAGATACCTCCTGGCTCTTGTAGAGGACCTCACCGAAGAGAAGAAGCAGTTGCTTCTGAAGCAAGAACACCAGGAGGCGTTGAAGCGAGAAATCCGCAGGCGTGAAGGCATCGAGCAAGCGCTTTGGCAGAGCCGGCAGCGTCTGGAAATGGCGTTTAGCGGAGCCGATCTATTCCCATGGGACTGGGATTTCAGAAACCGATGCCAGATTTGGGACAGTAGATTTCTGGAATTCTTAGGCTACGGTGGGGGCGAGACTGAACCATCGAAGAAATGGTGGGAGGAACTGGTCCATCCAGAGGATAGGGCGGGGCTTGCTGAAGCCATCAAACGGTACTTTCAAGGATCATCTTCCATGCTCGAACATGAACACAGGGTTCGTGCTAGGTCCGGTCAATGGAAATGGATCGTGACGAGAGGGAAGATCGTTGAGAAAGATCAACAAGGAAGGCCGCTACGGTTGTTAGGGATAAGTCTCGACATCACAGAGCGCAAGGAGTCTGAGCAGAGAGTTCGACACCTTACCCATGTGATGATTCAGGCTGTGGAAAGGGACCGCGAGCAAACATCGCTTGATCTCCATGACCAAGTGGCCCAAGATCTGGCGGCCTTGAGACTCATGTTGGAATCGACCCTTCCCGCCCTCCCCGACGCAAGACCGGGGTTGTCGGCCACCATAGAACAAGCATCGGGGAAAGTTCGGGAAGTCATCAAGGCAGTCCGCGGCATCTCATACCGCTTGAGACCAGTCGGCCTTGACAGGCTTGGCTTGGTCAGCACCGTGAGGCAGTTTTGCGAAGAATTCTCTGCGAAGCACTCCATTCGTGCCGACTTCTTGACATCGGGAATGGAAGAGCTTCCGCTGGACTTTGATACGGAAATCAACCTATTCCGAGTGATCCAGGAATCCTTGAACAACGTAGCAAAGCATTCCGAGGCTACGAGAGTCACGGTAGAGCTGGTCGGTAAGGTTGGTCGAATCGCTCTCAGTATAGAAGATAACGGCCGAGGTTTTCGTGGAGAGGAAGCATCCGACAAAGGGCTCACAGGAGAGAAGATGGGATTGTGGTGCATGGAGCAGAGAGTCGGTCTTCTGAAAGGAAAGCTGACGATGCGGTCGGGTCCTCAGCAGGGAACGAAGATCCTCGTAGAGGTTCCGTACAGGAGGGAATGAGGATGCAGGCCAAAACAAGGATCTTGATTCTGGATGATCATCCGTTGTTCCGGGAAGGTCTCAAGTCGATCATCGCTCGTAATTCCGAATTTGAAATCGTGGCTGAAGCCGGGAATGCTCGCAACGCTCTTAGACTGGCTTTGGAGTTACGGCCTCACGTGGTCATAGTCGATATCTCGCTGCCGGATGAAAGTGGAATTCAGCTCACGGCGGAATTGAGCAAGCTCCTGCCAGAAGCGGCCGTCATGATCGTCAGTGTGCATTCCGGAAACAATTATTTCGCTGAAGCTTTCCAGGCTGGCGCCAGAGGTTATCTCGTCAAAGAAGCGGTACCTGAGAAACTCCTCCTCGGACTGGAGGTAGTGGCCAAGGGCGGATTCTTCCTGGGTGAGCCCATATCCCCGGAGGTTGTTCAGCAGTACAAGACCCTTTCCAAGACGAAGGAACACAGGAACGAGCGTGATTGCGCATCTCTTACGGCGAGACAAGAGCAGGTCCTGAAACTGCTCGCCCAAGGCCACTCGTACAAAACGATAGGTGAAATGCTTTGTGTGAGTCCTCGGACCGTGGAAAAGCATCGAGCCAACATCATGAGTAAACTCAACATCTCCAGCAAGGCGGAATTGACATCTTTCGCTCTCAGTGCAGGAGTCATCGGACCCAGTTGTCGAACCCCCTGAGGACCGTTCCTTACGTGCACTGAGGTTGGCCGTGTACATTTGCGCGGCGTTCGCATCCGGAACCCGAACATTCCCGTAACAGAATACATAACGGGCTGAGCACATTCATGCTACCCCGTTCAAAGGACCAAGATTGTGTGACTTGTCGTCCACATACCGGACTATTACCATGCTCTTAGAAAGGGGAAGGGTTTAGGAGGACACTTACAAACGCGCAAGTTGCACGGAGGTTTTTCACATGCAAAGACCGGAACAAGAACTAATGGAGGACCTCTTCTACGAGGAGGCGGAAGGCGCAGCCGAATTCGGTGATGAAGAAGAGGAGTGGGAAGGCCTGGAAGCCGCAGAAGAGTCGGACTTCGGCGAAGAGGAAGAATGGGAAGCTGGGGCTGACGCATACCTCGAAGAAGAATTTGAAGAAGAAGGCATCGAGGAGCTTGACGCATTCGGTGAAGATTACGCGTTCGAGGGGGTGGAGGATGCCTTTGAAGACATGATGGCTTACGCATTGGAGGCGGAAGACACGGATGAATTCTTCCGGCGCATCAAAAGAATCGCTTCCCGGATCGGGGGCGGTCTTAAGAGGGTAGGATCCGTCGTCGGTAGGGTGGCGAGAGTGGCAGCCCCGATCGCGCGGCTGATACCTCATCCTTATGCTCGGGCGGCTTCCACTGCGCTCGGGCTGCTCGGCCGGCTCCGGGCTGAGGGTGCCTCGGAACAAGAGGCCCTGGAGGCCTTTGCTGAGTTGGCCATGTACGACGAGGCAGCCATCCCAATCGTGGGTGGTTTGGCTGCCCGATCTCTGGTGCGCCGAGCTGGGGCCAGGCTGCCCGTTCAGGCACGCCGTCAGCTTGTGAGAGGAATGACGGCTGCTGCCAAGACGCTGACAGCCAGAAAAGGGCCCAAAGCAATTCGGGCTCTCCCCCGTATTGTGGCGAGCGTGCGGCGTACTGCCGCGGTTAGAAGGACTCCTGTTCGCGCCCTGCCGCAGATCGTCAAGAGGACGGTGGCTAGAGTGGCCAGCAGCAGGCCCCTGGCCAAGAAGCTTTCCCGACCAGTGCCGCGTGCGGTCCGGCGGGTCAGAATTGTCGCGAACAGAGTATTACCATTAGCATCCGCCGCTCCCAGAAACTTTGTCGTCCGTGGACCTGTTAGGATTTCCATTGCCCCTTGGGTTTGAGGAGATTTTGAGGGTGTCAGATGCCTGCATTAGTGGTCAAGCCCTTTCTGGCCAATAAGATCCGCCGTCTGGTGGCTCGAGCCCGGCGCTTGACGGTTCTCACCCCGCGGACGGTTGGGATCCGCCCGCAAGACCGGGCCTATGCTCCCTCCGCGGTTCATTTTCGCGCTGCTAACAAACGCCTAAAAGACATAGACCGGGATATCCAAAAACGTGTCCAGTTCCTCAAGCAACATTGGAATCGGGTGTCGCCGGCTCAGGCACTCGAGCTTATGGCTCTGGTAGAGCGAGAGATTGACCGCTCTCGACGTGCCTTTGGCATGTTTTTCGAGCTTTTCAGCCAGCGCGGTTCCGCCTTCGCCCCCAGCCTAGCCGCGTACGACGTGATTGCCGCGGACTGCTACGGTGCTATCCGAGGTGCGGCTCCGCTGATCTTCCGGGGGCCGCTCTTGAAGCCGCTTACCTACATGGAACACGGTTATTCTCCTGCCACTATGCGGCGAGGCGTCACTCTGAGCAGGCTCTTGGGTGAACCCAACCCCTTCCCAGTGATCCGCATCCCCTGGGACAGGGACAATCCCTGGCAGGCGGTGTTCCTCCACGAGGTGTGCCACAACATTCAGGCGGACTTGGGGCTATGGCATGAAAACCAGCAGGCAGTGGGCAGGCGACTCCTCAAGGCTGTGGGACATCCTCTTATAACGTCTGTGTACCGCCGCTGGCACAAGGAAATCTTTGCAGACCTCGCTTCAATCCTGCTGGGGGGCCCTGCTTCCGCATGGGGCATGATGGACTTTCTGGCTCATCCGGCCCCGAGAACCCTGACGTACCGCCCCGGGGGGGCACATCCCACAGGGTATCTGCGAGCACTTCTCCTCGAAGAGATGGTGCGGCGAATGGGCTTTGAGGCCGAGGCGCAAAAGATGCGTCAGGTGTGGCACGCGCTGTACGATCCGGCTAAGGGCCACCGCATGCCGACGCCTCTGCTGACCGCCTCGCCCCAGACCATTCACCACGTGGTTGACGAAATAGTCTTTCAGACGCGGCGCAATCTGGCTCAGAGAGCTCTGGCAGACGTCATCCCGTTCAGCCGGGAGGACGAGCGAGAGATCCGCAAGGCCTCAGAGACTTTGGCTCGGGGCCGGACGCCTACCGAGCTTCCTCCACGGTTCATGGTAAGCGCGAGCTATTACGCAAGTGAGAAGGGGGCCTCACTTCCCGAGCTCTCGCAGAGGGTGATATCCCATTTATCCAAAATGGCCGCTGGTCTTTCGGCGCATCCAGAAGCTGCGAGACTTGCGGCGGCATGAGGTTTCAGAGCATGACGGACTCAAGCAATGCCCAAAATCAGCTCAAGGATCGTTCCCCCACGATGGTGGCCCTGGACAACCTGATCCGCAGAAAGCTCAGGGTGAGCGACCCGACTGACCCGGAAGAGATCTCCCGTGCCCTACGATCGTACTATCGGGTCGATACCGAGGCCATGGAGCGGGAGGCCGCAGGGTTGCCCTTTCTCCTGGCGCCGCTCCCAAAAGCAGTCGCGGTTGCAGCCGCCTCTTCCCAGGCGGAGGTGGAGCAGGCCATCACCGACGTGGAGCGGGACCTGACGACGCTCAAAACCAATTCCCTTTTGAAAGACATTGAACCCGAGCTAAGGGGCTGGGAATCCGCAATCCGGGCAGCCGTGGCAGACGGAGTCAATGCTGCCCGCCAGGCCCTGGACCCCCGCCAGCGGGACCTTGCTTTTGCCAACCGCCGTCTCCTGGGGGACTATGCCCGCGTGGCCCGCTTCGTGGGGGCCCTCACGCCCAATATGAACATTTATTATCGGCGCCTGGCCCAAAGCCTGGATGAGGTAGCGGCCATGCTGCTGGTTCTTATGGGAGAAGCGCTGGCCAACATTGGATTTGCGGGGGGGCGCTTCCTCTTACAGGTGACGGCGAGCGAGCTCCAGCAGCGCCGCGATGCGGTGATCTACGCGCTTCGCAACCTCATCGGATCCACGCAGGAGGCCCACGGACCACAGGAGTGGCCTCGCGGGCTTGTGGCCTACCGGCAGTTCTTGGAGCGCCTGGAAGCCAGCGGCATGTCCGATCTGAAGGTCCTGTTCCAGGAAAACAGCTTAGCTCGAATAATGGACGACCTCATCCACCGAGCAGCGGGAGGCAGTGCCGAAGAATTGCGGGCGCTTGGAGCGACGGCTCAGTTGTCCGTCGAGAGCCTCCAAAGGCTTTGCCTCTTTGGGCAACGGCTGGTGGACCCCGAATCGCCGCCCCTCACCGCCTTCCTGAGCGCAGTTCAACTCTTTCTCGATGCCTTCACGAATGCGGCAAGTGGCTATCGCTTGCTCTTCATCGCGCGTCCGCCCATGGTCTATTACGGGCTCTACGGCATCGGGGGACCGGACGATGCCAGCCGCTTGTTGCTGGAATTGGTCATCAAACGGGGCTATCTCGCGGAGATGCTAGACTGCTATATGGGCTGCAAGTGCGACAAGGACAGTGCGGGGTGCCAGATTCTCCTTGACAAGATTCTCTACGAGCTGGACCGTGCAATTGACTTCTACGCTCAGGGCACGGACCCTGAAGCCAACGGCGAGCCTGAGCATCGGGCGGCAGCATACGGGTACCTCGTTCAGGCGGTTCTACTTGACAATGAGAAGGCTGAAGGCCAGTGGCCGGAGTCTCAGTTAAAGAATGAGAGACCTAAAGGCAAATGCTTTCCCTTTGCCTACTCGCAGGGCAAACCTCCCACGGGAGATCGCACGGATGACGGGCATCCGTGCTCAAAGAGGTCCATGAAGAGGGACCACGCGCTTTTTTGTCTCCTAGAGGACATCCAGGACGAGCTTTGGCACGTCACCTTCACCTTGAATAAAGTCACACTTACGGGGTCACCAGACGGTCCGTCAAAAGAGTTCATGGGATTTACAGGGGAGCCCTGGCTCAAACTCTGCAAGGAAGTGGAACGTCTGCATAAAGAAATCGATAGCTGGATTGTGACAAACAATTTTGATAGGAAGTATGTGGAATCACAA
The DNA here is from genome assembly GCA_964477215.1 of uncultured Syntrophaceae bacterium. Classification (GTDB taxonomy): domain Bacteria; phylum Desulfobacterota; class Desulfomonilia; order Desulfomonilales; family Desulfomonilaceae; genus JBFMDN01. The sequence goes on from CAYZET010000028.1 coordinate 17,221, forward strand.
TACCCTTCCGAGCTAACGGACTCCATCAAAATGTGCCAAAATTGGCCAGAAATTCGCAAACAGGTTCGCGACGAGCTCTGCTCCCAGGAGCTTGGAGAACAGCGATGGGAAAATCTCTTACATACCATGGCTCCTTCCTGTATCCGGTTCAATGGTGTGCTCGATGTCACTCAGGACGTGATAAAGGAAGCGCGAAAGATGCTCGAGCTGCCCGCAGATGAATCAGAATGCCCGAAATTCGATCCGTCGATTCCCCCTGCCCTTGAGACCAGTGTGGCGAGCCTAGCTTATCGGAGGCGTTCTGAGGGAGGATGAAACATGGAGCCAAAATGGATGGATGTTCTGCGGGAAATCATTCCCCTCAAGAAAATCGACGCCGTTCACACAGATGTAAAGGATATTCTGGCGAAAGTGGACAAGATCTTGAGGAAAATTGACCTAGAGCACTTCCAAGAGAGTGAGAAAACAGAACAAAAAACTGACTGAACAAGTGCTGCGTGTATGGACTGACTCAACAATATCTGGATGCATAAATATGTATCCTGGAGCGAGAGTGTGCCATGGCTTTCGAGACAAATGAAACCATAAAGCGCTTGTGGCAGAAGTTCCTCAGGGATCAGCTTCAGGCCATGCCGCCTGAGGAAAGGATAAAGTTCGAACAGCAGTTCGAGGATCGTTTCGAGGAGCTGCTGCAGAAATCCGCGGGCGACGGCCGAGACGGGTTCCTGGATCTCATCGGGTTTGGCGAGCGTGGAGCTCCGCCGTTTGCGGATATTGCTTTTCCGTACGTCAAGCCGGATTTCGACGAAGCGGTCATTCCCACCCAACTACACGCAAGTGCTGAGCTTTACTATATTTATCAGCACGAGCGCATGAAAATCTTTCAAGTGGTGGACGTCCTGAGGCGCCTGTTCGCTCAGGGCCGCATTCGCATCCAACGCGGTCCGGGGGCCCGTGGCCTCTATCTACTGGAAAAGTGGAAGCCGTTGCGTTATTCCCTGCGGGACCGCATGATCGCGTACCGTAGGGTCTTCAACTACGGCACGACCCGTGCTCCCGCGGGCGCAATCGTCAACCGGAATTTCCACCGGCAGCTCGTTGCCTTCATGACCGCAGTGGCCCAGTACTTCCGTGACCTGATGATCGGAGAAGTGATCCGGGGCACCCAGCTCATCGAGCAGCGGCCTTTCGGGAGCGTGGCGACGGTCCAGCGCCTTGGGGTTGATCTCAGGTGGTCTTTGGACCGCTCGAGCTATGGGAACATCCTGGCTCTCACTATGGAGACCGGCCATCATCTCAAGACGATGCTTCAGCTCCTGGATTCCGCTGACGTTAAGAAAGCGTTCGACGCCAACACCAAGTGGGACGTAGTTGAAATAGTTTCCAACCGCTATCTTGGCGGGATGGCTGAGCTGTCGCAACGCGGAAAAATGGCGGAGAGCGGCCGACGGATTCTCCAGTGGATTGCGGACAGCGACTTCAAGACAGCTCTGGACCCGATTCTCTTCCAATCCGAGGCACGACCCTTTGGCCCACACGCCGAAGCCTGGATTGCCGCGTTTCGCATGACACCGGAAGGCCGCGGCTTCGCCGGGGTGACGCCAACACTCAGACGCATGTTGGGGATGCCTGCTGCCGGTACAGCGGCGTAATGCCCCTGAGGAGGGGGGGTGCTATGACTTCCATCCTGCCGCTCTCCGTCACTGTCAGTGGCAGAAGACGGGCCTGCATCTTGGATGCCGATCTTGCGCTGTCCCGGTTTGGGTTGCTCCTGGCCTCCAGAATCTGTGAAGAATTTGACGTTTGGCTGGTGCGGGAGTTCTGGGAGATCTTGGACAGCACGGAGTCATACTTGAAAAACCCGGAGCGGTTAATGCCTTCACTCCCCTGCAGGCAAGAGTCTTTGGCAGAGGAGCAGGTAAGAGACGCTCTCAGAGATGTCTTTGAGCAGTGGGAGACCTGGCGTCTGGAAAGTGACCTGGCCGGGCTCAAATTCTACTGGATCGGAGATGCCATGCGGGAATCCCTGATCCCGAAAGGGGTCGACCAAAACCTGCTGCACCGCTATCAGGTACTTGCCAGATCTCTGGATTTCAGGATAGCCCTCAAGAGCTCTCCGCAGGCAGGTGGACCGAAGGCCCATGACCCGGAAAGCAGGCCATACGATACGTTCACGGAGTGTTTCCGCGATGCGGCAGCCTTGGCTGCTGCCCTCGCGCACCATCAAGGGTTTATTCTAACACAGACCGGCCGCTCCAAAGGGTCGGAACCGCCTATTTGCTCCTACTTGAACAGGTGGGGCATTGCCTGTTCTCGGGTGGAAAGAGAGAGAAAGGCACGACTGGAAATGGAATGCATCGTGCCGCTCCTTGGCAGGAGCGGCGTCTACGAGCTCATTTGGGCAGGACTCCCCCTGGCTGCGGTCCATCTAGTGGTGCCAAAGGCTACTATCATCCCGCCGGATCGGAAAGAAGGCAGCGTATTTGAAGAAGACTTTGCCATGGTCGAACACGGAGATCTTGGCTGCTCCGACTGGTGGAAGGCCGCTGTGGGGTTCTGGTACCCCTTGGGATTCGATTGAGGCCATGCTGGTTGCAGATTCAGAAATCGCTTTTCGGGAGACCAGACAGCCGCGTATCAACATCGCGGACCTGGTCATGGTAACGGTAATGGGCCAGATTGCTCATCCCGTGGGACCGGCATCACCCTACCGGGTGGGTCACGATGGTATACCGCGAATCCTTCCAGGAAGCGGAGGAATCGTGATAAACCGCCGCGTGGGCGACCGCTGTGTTGGGCTCGCGGGTGACCACATCGAACCTGGGGTAGCCCTTCATAATAACAACCGGGAGATCGTGGGCCTCAAGAATGGTCCAAATCTCGCGCTGTTGACGTACGCGTGCGTGGGAAACCCCGCCCGGGTGATAACAGGGCCATGCAAGGGTACGGTGGGAACGGTGACCGGCAAACATGGCGGCGTGGATCACCTTCTGGTAGATTTCCCTACGGCCGTGTTGAAGCGCCTCAGGATTGGCGACTGCATCCAGATTCAGTCTTTCGGTCTGGGAGCACGCCTTCTCGATTACCCCCAGGTCAAAGTGAGTAGTTGCTCGCCCCGACTGCTGAGGCAATGGGGGTTGAGAATATGGCAGGAAAAACTGTTGGTGCCTGTGACGCATCTTGTCCCCGCCTCCATCATGGGCTCAGGTGTAGGCAGGAACAACTCGGTTCGCGGTGATTTCGACATCCAGCTCTTCGATACCGAAACAAGGAGGCGATTTGGACTGGAAACCCTCCGCTTTGGGGATCTTGTCGCCATAATACACTCGGACACCAGGTTTGGTAGAGCCTACCGCTTGGGATCTGTTACCGTGGGTGTAGTCGTGCATGGCGACAGTACTCTGAGCGGCCACGGCCCTGGGGTATTGACTCTTCTAACAGGAAGCGGAAGGCATATAAAGCCCATGAGGGACCCAAATGCCAATTTGGCCATCGTGCTGGAAATTCGTAAGTTGCCTGGAGCCAGAGCGTACCAGCCACTGGTTCAGGTCCGACCTGGCCTACGGCTGCCACAACTGATGAAGGGAAGGAGCCACACGGTGTAGGATTGTCCTCCGAGGCGCTCGCTGCGCTGGTGCGGGAAGGTCCGTTCAACCATTCTGAATTCTTCTTGATGTAGGATTTTCCCGTACAAAAATGGGTGATTTCCTCTATTGACACAGGATGGTCCCCAGTTACCATAAAATCACTACATTTGTGTCAACAAATGACAGTCAAGGTCCCCATTATCGAGCAACCTGGTTGGGGACCCGAGGGCTTAGGGTAGCAGTCTTTCGTGAGGAAAATCGCAGTCAGAGAACACTGTGGAGAACAAATGGGGATTCTCCTAATAGGTAGCTAATCTCAAGCGCTTCCCAATTGTCTGCAAGAGAGCAGGGGGGACGTGCGCCGATGAGGTGAGAAGCACCTGTAATATCTGGCTGAGACTGCGTGGGAGAGCCTTCTCATTGTTAAGCCATACTTCACGGGAGAAGTAGCACGCTACTTCTATTTCTTAGAGGCGAGGTTGCCATGAACAAAGGTCGGAATAAGCAAGCGGATGCATCTACCTCGGCCGAGCTGGACCGGCTAGTGTTGCGTGAAATGCAGGCCGTTCGGCGCAAGTGGCTGAAGAAACAGCCCGGGAAATCTCTGGAGGATTGTTTCGATATTTGCGACAAGGAACCTAACACATCGAAACAGCGAAACCGCGTTCTGCAAACTTGCATCCCGGATGTAGACAAAACAGAAAGCACTGAGAACGGGCACGACAAATCGTCGCAGCGCCAGAATGGTTCCGGATTCCAGGATGAGAGCGGTTCGGTACCGGTACCGGACTGTGCAACCGAATGGAGAGAGGCGTCGTTTGGCGAAAACGAAGAGGGGTTCATCCAGAATGCTGTGGAGTGGCTCAACCCAAGAAAAGACAAAGACGCCATTGTGGCCAGAATCTGGACTTTGCTGACTGAGTCAGATCCGCAAGCCTTTTATTCACCCCTGCCTGAAGCCATCACCCCTGAGGGGAAAGCCACAGCGTCTCAAACCGGGGATGAAGGCCCAAGACAGCCCTAGTTGTAGGCTTTGAAATGAATGCAGGAAAGCATCAAGCCCTAGATCTTCTCGAAGATATTTCGGAAGGGGTCGACTACGCTGTCATAGGTCCGCGGGACAACCGGATTCATGAGGTCGAGACCTCCCTATTTCCTTTCAACACCATTTGTTACCTGGGACGGGACTTCGGTAACGGAAGTTTGAAGGGCTGCACTGGCGTGTTGCTCGGTCCTCGCATGGTACTGACCGCCGCGCATTGCGTATTCAACCACTTGAGAGGACGGGCACCTCGGAGTATCGCGGTGATTCCCGGACGATCCGACCGGAACACTATGCCCTTCGGTTGGGTGGTGTCGAGGGAGTATTATGCTCCTCGACCGTACTTGGAGGGCCGATCCTTGGACCGTACCCCGTTTAGAGACTTTGACTATGCCGTCATCGTGCTACCTCAGCCTTTCCGAAACATCCGGCAATTTATGAGAACGAAGAGCCTCTCTACTTCCGCGCTGGAAAGATTGAGACACGAGAGGCTGATCACCATCGCTGGGTATCCAGGAGACAGGCCCATCGGTACTCTGTGGCGCCATACCGAGAGGCTGAAGCGGGTGACCCCTACCAGACTCTTTTACACAGTAGATACTTGCCCGGGCCACAGCGGAAGCCCAGTGTGGATTTCTGATCCTGGGAAGACAGGCCGGGTCATCATTGGGATCCATACTTCAGGGGTCGTAGATGAGATGGGGCGTCCTCACGGCTGTTCCCGAGGAACCGTCATGGCTCCACCCGGGATGAGAAACAGTGGCATTCGGATTACTCCTGAGGTGCTTCGGAACATCCTTGATCCCAGGCTCAGACTGGTTCGCTTGCCCCTCGAGGTGACCAGAGAGAAAGGTATGCTCAGCTCTTTGACTTAACGAGGCCAGGAAGAGCTGGCTGTAACGGGATCGCACAATCATGAAGCTGATCGTTTCTCACAGACTCTCTCAAGGTCTTCCTAACCCCGCAGATGGTGTTTCGTACAAGCGGTTTACGAGGATATCCGATCAGATGACGGGCAGATGCGATTTGTCGCTAAGCGTGAGGAGCCTCGATCATGGGACACAAAGATATTGGATCCACTCTGCCTTGGCCGTGGATTTAGGTGGCGGCACGGGTTCCTTTTTGAGCCACTTGCGCACTTACGGTAACCTGGTATTTGGTGTCGATAGTTCACATGAAACGCTCGCAGAGGCCGCGCAAGACAACAGGGGACAGGGCATCTTCCTAATTCAACATTGCCGAATAATATGATTTGCAGCGATGGGGTATGCCGTCGCACTGGCTTGTCATACGTTGCCCATGTTTCCCAGGGGAGGGACAATCATGCCTTCCAGTAAAGTCATGGCCAAGAGCGAATTTAGTCCTTGGAAGAATCATTCGTCCTTCTTGCCAGGCGATTTCAAAAACTTAGCCAAATTCTTCATCGAGGATCAACCGTACTTAGTAGTGGCCGAGACTGCGTGTGAGAAAATCTTTTCCTCGGAAGCGTTTGCTTCAAATCTCTGCCGTGGAGACGTGGTGGGGGAGTTTAAGAAAAACAATGAGAAGTATGTCATCATTGCCCTGCATGGAGACATCCCTGATGTCTTGTCATACGGGTTAGTGAATATCCTGACCAAAAGGGAGATTCAGATCGTGACGTTGGTAGCCGAGGGCAGAGTCAACAAGGAAATTGCGGATCGTCTTCAGATAAGCGAGTGGACTGTGTCGACGCACTTGCGTAGGATATTTGCCAAACTGGGTGTCGATAGCCGAGCGGCTATGATTTTTCGCTGTGCTCGATTGGTCTTGACGTGATGACCAAGATCCGGTTCTGCTACCCATATTCCTGATGAGATCTGCTCGGTCATCCAAGAAATGCTTCACACACCCATGAGCGGCAGAGTCGTTCGCGTGGGGGGCGTTGTTCCTAGATCGCGGGTCAAAAAAAGTGAAAAACCTCGTTGTTCTTGAAAGATCAAG
>CAYZET010000029.1:0-11527 GCA_964477215.1 uncultured Syntrophaceae bacterium
ATACTATCTCATAGTATACAGAGAAAATTCTCTCAAGTGTTGGGAGAGAACCCTCGAGCTAGATCCGGAGAACAAGCAGGCCCGGGAGAACAGGGCGCGGGTGCGGGCGATCGTTCAGGGGTGCTCTGCTGTTCGAGAAATGAGAAAGGATCTTCCATGAAGCTGAAGAAACAAGCCGAGGGCGCCGAGCGCCTTATGACGTGGGACGACACGTTCCATTTCCGGTGCCATCCTGGTGTTGAATGCTATAATTCCTGCTGTAGAGACGTTACTATCTTCCTCAATCCTCTCGACGTAGCGCGAATGAGACGCTTCCTCGGGATTTCGTCCACGGAATTCCTCGCCCGCTATACGGATATCGTCGTTTCTCCCTTGTCCGGGGTCCCGGCTGTGGTGTTGAGAATGACCTCGGATGAGGACAAGAAATGCCCCTTCGTCAGGGCTGAGGGTTGCAGCGTGTACGAGTGTCGTCCCTACTCCTGTCGTTTGTACCCACTGGACACGGAAGAGGGTGTCGAGTTCAAATTTCTTGTTGACAGCTCTCGCTGCAAAGGACTACTGGAAGGGGCCGAATGGACGGTGGAGCAGTGGAGACGGGAACAAGGGCTTCACGACTACGATGACTTGGATCATAATCTGAAAGACGTGATGAATCCCGACCAGCTTTGGGAGGACAAGATTCAGGACCCGCGGATGCAGGAAATGATCCTCATGACGCTCTACGATCCCGATCGCTTTCGTGAGTTTGTATTCAAGAGCAGTTTTCTCAAGAAATTTCAAGTTGATGAAGACATTATCGACCAAATTCGCGAGGATGACGTGGCCTTGCTTTATTTCGGGAGCCAGTGGCTTCGGTTCACCATGTTCGGAGACAAGGGCTTTCTCAAGATCGACCGAGAGTACCTTGCGAAGAAAGCACGTGAGATTCGCGAAGGCAAGGTGAAGTTATGATGACGAGATCCCTTACGATTCTAGCTGCAGCGGCGTTCGTGGCATTGTCGGCCGGACTCCTCTGGGCCGGAGAAAGCGTAGACAAATATATTCAGGACTTGAAGAACAGCGACCCAGGCGTCCGGGCAAAGGCCGCGTACGAGCTGGGATGCGGGTGAAACAAGCCTGCGAGGGCGGTTCCGCCTCTCATAGAAGCGCTGAAAGATCGTGAATGGAAGGTTCGTAAGAACGCTGCGGAGTCTTTGGGCTTTTTCTCCTCAGCCCGCAAGGACGCCGTTCCCAGGTTGCTTGAGGTCCTGAAGGACGACCATGTGGAGGTGCGTCGAGCTGCAATCCTATCGCTCGGACGGATCGGTGAAGCTTCCCCGAAAGTGGAGGCCGATCTCAGGGCGCTCACCAAGGATCCTGACGAGCTGACGCGGGTCAATGCGGTCATAGCCTTGGCCTCCATCGGCAAAGCGGACGATACGGTAGCCCCCCTTCTCGTGGAGGCCCTGGGTAGCAAGGATAAGGCCACAGCGAAAGCTGCTGTCGTGGCCCTGGGGACATTGGGGAAAAAGAGTCCGGATCGAGTTCTTCCCAGCATGATTGAGATTCTTAAGAAGAAGGGAGGACCGGGGCCGGAACATGCTCTGCGGGTCTTGAGGACAATGCGCGAAGCGGCGAAGGATGCGCTCCCCGCGATTGCGGCCCTGTACGAAGGGGCCGATGCGGCGACTCGGCTTGACATCATGGACGCAGTGGTGGCGATTGACAGGACCGGTGACCACGCGATTCCCGTGCTGATCAAGCTCCTTGAGGCACCCGATCCCATGGACAGGAAAGAAGCGCTTCTAGGGCTGATGAAATATCGCAACAAGGCTGATGACTTTATGGATCCGGTTGCAGACCTTCTCAAAGACGGGGATGTCGAGGTCAAGCTTCTCGCCATAGGAATCGTGAGAGGCTCCGGACATCAGACTCCTAAGGCTGCGCACGGGCTCGTTGAGTTAGTGCAGGATTCCGACTTTCGAGTCCGAAAGGCCGCCATTGGGGCCGTTGCAGCCTTAAAGCCGCTGCCTCCCGAGGCACTTGAGGCGTTCGAAAGGTGTCTGAAAGATCAGAATGCATCCGTTCGCACGATAACTGCCGTACAGCTTGGATACGTCGGCCGTGACCACCCGGAAGAAGTGACCAAGCTCCTCGAGGCCGCGCTTGCTGCCGAACAGGATGAACGAGCTAGGACAGCCATTACCTCAGCCCTCGACCGAGTGCCGAAGACGGGCGCCCCGCGTGCAGATGGGCAGCAGTCGGCCACAGGAGTACACGGCTCGAGCCCTGTTCGATAAAGGATGGCTTAACTCGGAAAGACAAAGAGCGGAGGGGAAAAAGTGACTTTCCTTCTCTTGCTCGGCGACCAGAATCCACGCTAGTGGTCGCCCCGTTCATGAATTTCGCGGAGTTTCTTCAGCTCCCGGTTACAGATGACCAACTCTTTGTACCGATCGTCGATTTTCTTTAGATCCGATTCAGAGATGTTGCCTCCTTTGTCCAAGCCTACCAGCTCGGCAATAATCTTTGCGCATTCGACTTCCTTGATTACGTCCGGCCTGCATGCTTTCTTGCATTCGGGCTCTTTTCCTTTAAGCGTGAGATGTTTCCGCCTCAACTCATTTATTTCGGTGCGAAGATCCGCTACCGAACGAAATTCTTTTCTCTTGAAGGCTCGCTCCATCTCGCGCTCTTTCTTTGCTATCTCGATGTGAATTTGGGCCCTCTCTCTGTCGAACTCTCTGCATTCGTCGCACGAGAGACTTTTTCCGTATCCCTGCCCCCCTGCAGCGATCACCAGAAAACCGAGCAACACCCCAATGCACTTGAAGAGCATCACGACCGTTCTCCTCCGCTTTGCCCCGGCTTGATCCTCAGGTTCCCGGAGCCGCGATGTTCGGTCCCAAGCCGTAGCGATGGCTAACGCCGGTCCCGTCGGATCGATATCCTACCGTGGATGTCGTCGCTTTTTCAAGGGTTTTCCCGCGGCGGCGAGGGGGCCCGCCCGAAACAGGGCTCTAAAAGCGCTGCACAAACGTGGCAATGGCCTGGATCATGTCGGTGCCGGAATTGGAATTGTGCAGCTCGTCTCCCTTGCCCCACATGTTGCCGTTCGACAGGTGCCTCCACTGGAATCCGAGGGAGACCACCCCGTGGGAAAGGCTCTTCTCGAACCCCATGGCTCCCAGGAGGGACCAGTTCCAGCGAGAGCCGGAGTTGCGGTATGTCTCGGAGACATAACTCATGCCCGCGCCGCCCTCCATGTAGGGAATCACGTTGAGGAGGCAGACAGGGAGGGAGATCTTGGTCTTCGGTAGCCAAGCGAGCTCGTAACCATCCTGAAAATTGAGCCTCTTCACGCGCTCGATGACCCCCTCGTAATAGACCACGTAAGAGGCCAAGAGAGCCAGTTGAAGCTCAGTCGTGGCGATCGCTCCCAGGGGGAAGCCGGAAAGACTTCTCGCCAGTGATCTGTTGACTTCCAAGGTGGCATAGTCTAGCTCAGTGGAGGTTCCGAACGTTCGGCCGTACGCCAGCTTGATCTGGTACTCATTCTGACGCTTGAAAATAGCAGCAAGGGGAAGAACCGGAGAAAGCTTTTCATCTACGCCGGGGGAGGGGATTCCCACGATTCCCCTGTACAATGTGCGTGAAACCGAAGAGGAAGCACCATCTCCTGCCAAGACGGTGTGCGGTGTGACAAGACTGAAGATTGAGACTGAGAGGGCAAGCACCCAGTCACGGCGACACCCTTTCACCTGATCCTCCTTTTATAGCAGCATCATACACAGATAACCAAATAAACCGCGTCAGGGTCGGTACTACGCCACGGGGCGGGTGTCAAGCAAAAAACGAATGTTTTCCCGTTATCTGTTGCTTTTATTCGCGACAAGGATCAGGTGATTTCGCGATTTCTATGTATTTGGTGAAGGATATATTAATGTAAGGCATCCAGCAACAATCTCAATCCATTGGGACCCAAATCCGATGACTTGCTGGAATCTGTGCTTCGCACCCAGGGCCCGGACAGGGTCACTGTCGGCCGAACGCGCAATGGAACACCCGATTCTTCAGGGAAGAAAATCCGGAACAACGATCCAACGAATCCGCCACACTCCCTCCGCATCGCGCTCCAGGCACACGATCCCTCCCTGCTGGAATGCTACAACCTCAGGGGTCTCCGCACCCGCAACCAGGCGCGAAAGCAGCTTACTCAGGAAAGGCAGATGTCCCACGATCATGAGATCGTCCGACCGCGCTCCTATGGCATTGAACACCGGCTCGATGGGATCCAACGGGCTCAACCCCTCGCGAGTCAGCACTCCGTCACGAGACGAAATCGACTGTGCGAGGATTTCCGCGGATTGAGCTGCCCTTTTCTTGCCGCTATGCCACAGAGCCGAGACATGAATGCCGTGGGGGCTGACGAATGCGGCGACCCGTTGCACGTCTGAGGTGCCCTTTTCGGACAAGCCTTGTTCCGGGTCCCTTTCTTTGGGGTTCTGTTTTCCATGCTGGACGAGGAAGAGTTTCATGACTACCTCCCTGAAGCTCTCATATTGGGATACGGCACTTAGTACTCTGTGTCGCAAATACGGCAACATATCTGCGCCACGGTGTACTTGGTCAGTGCATCTGTTCGGACTAGGGGCGGGCCTTGTGCATGCCCTGGGCACCCACAAGGGGTGCCCCTACGTCGGAATCCGTTCTTGCCATGCCCGTTCGCAAACTCGGCGGCAGAATACGGAACCGTATTTGTGAAATCCTATACTTCGTGAAGCGCGCGGTTGATGCGTGTCCCGACCTTTCCCTCGACCACATGTGGATCGAAGGCTCATTGGCTTTCACTTGAGATGACTGCCACGCATACCCAATGCGTGGCAGTACAGTTTCAGATAAGCATCGTACGCGTCCGTTTTCTTAACCCCGAATCGACGTCGCGCTTCGTCGGCTAATCTCTTGCCGGAAAAGCCTTCGGCCACGAGCATGCGGACTATGTCTTCCATGTTGGGCGCGTAGTGGGTCAGGCGAGGAGGCTCCAGCACGACCGCTATTTCGCCCTTAATGGGACCTCGTGATTCAAGGGCAGCCAGAATCGTGGCGGCGGACCCCGCGAGAATTTCTTCGTGCATCTTTGTAAGCTCGCGCAAGACCACGATGCGCGCGGTGGTTAGATCTTTCGCTGCAACGGCCAGCGTGTCCCGAAGTCTATGGGGAGAATCCAGAAACACAGCTGTGTGTCCCTCTTCGAGAATACGTTGAAACAGAGCGCTCCTCTCGTGGTCCTTTCGGGGTGCGAAGCCGTGGTAAGAAAAGGACGAGGCTTCCACTCCCGCGACGGAGAGAGCGGCCGCGAGCACGGACGGTCCGGGAACGGGTGAGACCCGGAATCCAGCCTCCAGGGCAGCCCTGACGATCCGGGCTCCCGGATCGGATATGGCAGGGGTACCTGCGTCCGTGATCAGCGCCACCTGTTCCCCTTGCTTCAGTCGTTCCAGTATCGCGTGCGTTTTTCTGGCTTCGGAAAACTTGTGAAGACTTATGAGCTCCGTGGAAATATCAAGCTTTTTCAGGAGGACTCGGCTCGTTCGCGTGTCTTCGCATGCGATTGCGTCCACCTCCCGCAGGGTCCGCACTGCGCGAAAGGTTATGTCCTCGAGATTCCCGATCGGTGTTGCCACCACGTAGAGAATTCCTTCTGACGTTTGCCTCTCGCCGCCGGATTCCATCATTGCCCTCTCTGCCACGTATCTCTCGGGCCGTTTCAGGTGCTCGACTCGCATGCACGGTCCCCGAGAATGTCAGGGTTGGGGCTCTTCACCCGGGGAATCCGAATAGAGGTACGAGTTGCGGTAGGCCTCAACTGCGCTCATCAGGAGCACTTTGAGGATGGCAGTCACGGGGATGGCCAGGAGCATTCCCACGAATCCAAACAGATTGGCGCCCATGATCAGCGCTACAATGTATACAACAGGATGCAGGCCTACCGCGTGTCCCACCAACCGGGGCGTGAGGACGTAGCCTTCCACTATTTGAACTGCGGCAAGCCAGCCCCACACGTACGCAACGTGGACAAGATCCCCATATTGGGCCAGAGCCATGATCGTGCCCGCCACCACTGCGGTCAGGGTCCCGAGATATGGGATGATCCAAAGTAATCCGGAAACAATCCCGAGCACTACGGCCAGATCGAGGCCTATCAGGAGAAATCCCAGAGCGTACAGTCCTGCGAGTATGCTCGCTACCATGAGCTGGCCTCGGACGAATTTTGCCAGGATCGTATCGATTTGGCGCATTTTCGTGAGCAGCGGTTCCCGGGTGTACGGTGGAATCAAGTCAACAGCGCCTTCTCTGATATGCTCGAAGGAAACCAGGAGGTAGTAGGCTATGATCGGAACCAGGAAAACATGGACTACCAGGAAGATGATGCCAAGAGTGGACTTGAAGATCGATGCGAAAACGGCCTTTCCGATCGAGGCTGCGGACTGGGCAATCTTTGGCCAGGATTCCTTGATCTTCTCGGCCAGAAAATCTGTTACTTGCCCCCAGTCTGTTGGCAGAGCTACCTCCAGACGTTCCGCTAGCCGATTTATGAGATTAGAAAGGGACGCACCATAGCTAGGTGCTTCTTTGGCGAATTTGGCCAATTCACCCACCATGGCAGGGATCAGGATCACTAGGATGCCTCCGAGCACGCAGAAACAGGCCAACACCATGAGAAAGGCCGCGAACGATCTGTTTAGCCCCTTTGATTCCAGGTACGTAGTCGAGGGGTTGAGAATGTAAGCAAGGATGAAGGACACCATAAGCACCGTGGCGATCGATTCCATCGTGCTGATAAACCACCACAGCACAACTGCAAAACCAACCCCCGCGGCTATGCGTATGAGGGTCCGCCTGCTCTTGGATTTCATGCCGTCTTCCTCCCTGTCACCATCCCCAGATGCTGCATCTAAGGCCCTCCGATAGGCGGTAGATCGTCCATAGTCATCGCATACTACAGCAATTCCGGAAAGAAAAGGCGGAATTCTTGCTGAAAAGAGCGTGAGGTGCGTTCCGTCAGCACACGGTGGCACTGATGGGTTGCGTATTCGCTTCAGCTTGGTTCAGGCAAGGGAAGGTTTAGGGCTCCCCATTGTAGTGCGGGCTTTCTAGCCTGCATTCTTATGCGGGGGACTACCCTCCGTGATGCGATACATCCGAGCGTTGCTTCTGAGCCGTCTTTGCCTCGTCCCAGAGTGCGTCCATCTCTTCCAGGCTCGCCTCTTCCAGGGATCTCCCCCGGGCACGCAACTGATTCTCGATATAACGGAACCGGGTCTCAAATTTGTCCGATGTTTCGTTCAACGCGGCCTCGCTGTTCACATTCAGGTGCCTGGCCGCGTTCACAATTACGAAAAGGAGGTCGCCCAGCTCTTCGCGGGTATTCTCGAGCGATCCTGAAGAGACGGCCTCCCTGAGCTCTCCAAGCTCCTCATCGATTTTTCTGAAGACTTCCTCGGGCTTGGTCCAGTCGAATCCAACTCGTGCAGCCCTGCCCGCCAGTTTCTGTGCTCGGCTGAGTGCCGGCAATGAACGAGGAATCCCGTCGAGGAGGGATTCTCGATCGCGAATATTCTGCTCGGAAGCTTTGATGGCTCGCCAATTCCGGACAACATCTTCAGGGCTGTGGGCAGAGGCCTGGCCAAAGACGTGGGGATGCCTGCGCACCATTTTTTCTACCGCTCCATCAACAATGTCCGAGAGCGTGGCCAGCCCCTGCTGTTCAAGCATATATGCGACGAAGATGACGAGGAAAATGAGGTCACCCGCTTCATCCACTATCCCCTCTTGATCGCCCTGGTTCAGAGCCTGTACCATTTCATGGTATTCCTCAAGAATGTACGGATGAAACGTCGTGGGGGTCTGTTTCAGGTCCCACGGGCACCCGTTTTCCGATCGCAGGGTTCGGATGACGGTGACGAGCCGTTCAAAGGCTATGCTTGTTTCTATCGGATCGCCGGATGATGCCATGGGTCTGCTCTTTCTCCAGGACATTATATTCGGGTCGGACGATTCAATGAACCAGGAACCCCGATCCTTGAACATAGAGAAGTCTATACCTATGCGTTCAGTCGTTCAAGAGGCGCCTTGATTCTTGCTAAGTAAGGGTGTTATGATCAGCCGCGGGCGAGGAGGAAAATGTGGTTGATTTCGGGAGGCATGCCCAGAGGTATGGGCAAATCGAGCACGTACCTGTGCCGAGAATCCCTAGATAGCCGCATCCGTGTCGCGGAGCAGATGCTCGGATGGTTTCGGGCCCAGGGAGGATACGTGAAGATCAATCCTCTTGAACGTGGTGAAAGGTTGCCGCGGCGAGTGAGTTTTGATAATATCGGGGCGTTTCAGGCGCTCGTGGGAGAATTAAGTAAGAATATCAAACACATTGAGACTACTCTGGGCGTAAATATCTCGGTCAAGGGCAACTCTGTAGCCATTTATGGTGAATCTCCGAACGACGAAATTGCGGAGAGACTACTCAAGCAACTGTATCCTTTGGCGCGAGACGGATATCCAATCCATCTTGTGGACATCGATCAAGGTGTCCGGCTCTTGACCGGAAGTCCGGAAGCGAAAATCAAGGATGTTTTACGCGAGACGGTTTTCACTTCGCCCGGGAGAAAGCCAATCACGCCTAAGTCGTTGACCCAGAAGCTTTACGTGCAAGCGATAGCAACGCACGACATCGTGTTCGGCATAGGTCCCGCGGGGACGGGGAAGACTTATCTGGCAATGGCAATGGCAATGGCTGCTCTGACCAAGAAGGCATGCCGAAGAATTATACTTGCTCGACCCGCGGTCGAAGCTGGAGAGCGATTGGGCTTTCTGCCCGGAGACCTGTATGAGAAGGTGAACCCTTATCTCAGACCGCTGTACGATGCACTTCATGACATGATCGAGCTCGAGAAGGCTGGGCGTTTAATTGAACGGGGAGACATAGAAGTTGCCCCCCTGGCGTTCATGCGCGGCCGGACCCTCAATGATTCTTTCGTAATACTGGATGAAGCTCAAAATACTACCCCGGAGCAAATGAAGATGTTCCTGACCCGGCTTGGATATTCTTCCAAGGCAGTAATCACCGGTGATATTACACAGATCGACCTGCCGGAGGGGACAAAATCCGGTCTGGTGCAGGCCAGGGAAATCCTGAGCGATATAGAAGGAATATCGATTATCATGTTCACGGATCAGGACGTGGTACGCCATCCTCTGGTTCAAAGGATCATCAGGGCATACGAAAAGGCAGAACGAAACCGCGAATCTGGTTCGCCAACCCGGAGTTGACGGCACATGACCGATCCGGCGGAGAAAAACAAGTCAGGCCAGGCAGCCGAAATGACCGAAAGGATCAAGAAATTGAGCCTTCAGGTCAAGAAGACAGCGGCACGGGTGCTCCCCCAATGGGCCTACGGAATCAAGGAGCCCAAGTGGCAGCGATGGACCGTCATCGTTGCCACATCCCTCGTAATAGCCTTTTTGATAGCTCCCAAGTCCCCGCGCTATTACAGCCTCACAGTAGGAGAGCCGGCCACTGAAACCATCATATCCCCTGTCACGTTCAAAGTAATTGATGAGGAAGCCACCAACAAGAATCGGGACGAAGTTCTGAAGTCTGTCAGACCGGTATACGACCTCGACGACGAGATGATTCATGACGTGCAGGCTCGGATCACAAGCGCCTTCAATTTCATGAAGGAGTATTTGGCCAAGGAAATGTCGTACAGATCCCGAGAAGCCGACGAACCAAAGATGCCGAAGGATCAGCAGGAACAGACCGCTGAGGAAGAAAAGACCTTTCGGCCCCTCGATCCTGAGACTCTACGTACGCGCTTCGACACTCTCCTTGGAACGAAAGTCTCTCCATCGGATTTTGCTCTTCTTAAGAGCAGAGGGTTCGACGATCGGACCCAGCGCGACATTAGCTCCCTTGTGGTACCGGTCTTTCTCCGGGGCGTGGTACTAAGTAGAGACCTGCTTATGCGTGACGGGAAGCAGGGAATACTGCTCCGGACGAAAACCAAGGACAAGCTGGAGCTACTGAAGGATCCGACGAGTATTTATGACTTGAAGGAGGCCATTGCTTTCATTAACGAACCGCAGAACGACCCGGCTCCAGGCACAGCCTACTCGAGGGCAATTCGCCAGTTAGCGACGGATCTCATAAATGTAAACATCACGTACAACAGGGAGGAGAGTGCGAGGCTCAAGGACAAGGCCTTGTCTTCAGTGAAGCCGGTCCACTTCCAGGTAGCGAAGGGCGAGTCCATAATCCGGGAGGGTGAACCAGTAAACAAGGGCCACCAGATAAAGCTCGCCGGCCTCGCTAAGGCGAATCCTCCTTACAGCCGCCTCATGATCCTTGCTGGTTTGGCGCTTGTGCTCATCCTCTTGCTCCGTCTTTCTTTCTACTTTTCCGAACGGTACCTCGAACGCAGCCGGCATGCCACTGAAGATCTGCTCCTATTCTGCATACTGTTGGTCGGTACTGTCGTGATGGTACGGTTCATCTCATCGCTTGCACCACTCACAGCGACAGTGGACAAAGGGGTGGATGCCAAATCGATATTGTTCGCAGCACCGGTTGCTACCGCGCCCATGCTGGCAGCCCTGATGGTAGACGCCAGAATAGCCTTCATCTTTGCAGCTCTCATCTCGCTGGGATCTGTGCTTGCGGTGGAAGGCGACGTGTACCTGTTCATTTTTTACTTTGTGTCCGGCATCGTTGGATTGCATGGAATGACAAGGATCACCGACCGAACCTCAGTACTTCGTGCCGGTTTCCTCGTAGCTCTCGTGAATGCCATCTCTGTGCTTGCGATCAAAATGGCACTCGGCGACCTAACTACCCTCGTGGACTTTTACGAAGTAGGGTTGGGATTTCTGGGCGGCGTGATCTGCGGACTGCTGGTTTCCGGTTTGGCACCATTGTTGGAGCCTCTCGGATATATAACCAATGTACGATTGCTCGAGCTGGCGAATCTCAACCATCCGTTGCTCAAGGAGATGGCAATAGCTGCTCCGGGAACGTATCATCACTCGATGATGGTGGGAAGCCTGGCCGAGACTGCGGCCGAGCTCATTGGCGCCAATCCCCTTCTGGCCCGCGTGGGAGCCCTCTATCACGATATAGGGAAGGCAGGCAAGAAGACCAAGCCCTATTACTTCATCGAGAACCAGCAAGGCGGATGCAATCCTCACGACAAGCTTGAACCGAGCATGAGCGCCCTCATCCTGGTCTCACATGTAAAGAACGGTGTGGAAAAGGCCCGGGAGTACCGGCTGGGAGCCCCTATTATTGACATCATTCAGCAGCATCACGGGACGAACCTCATCAAATTCTTTTATAATAAGGCTCTCGAGAAATCAGCAAGATCCAATCAGCCCATATCTGTATCTGAGGACAAGTACAGGTATGCGGGCCCCAGGCCCCAGACTAAAGAGGCAGCGTTGGTCATGCTCGCAGACGTGGTAGAAGCAGCCTGCAGGACATTGGCCGATCCCACGC
>CAYZET010000029.1:11537-23745 GCA_964477215.1 uncultured Syntrophaceae bacterium
AGAAGAGGGTGCAAACGCTCATCATGGGACTCTTTTCCGAGGGGCAGCTCGACCAGTCCACACTCACCCTCAAGGACTTGCATGCTATCACCAAGTCGTTCGTCAGGGCTCAGCAAGGGATTTTGCACACACGCATCGACTACCCGCGGCCCACTGAACCCCAGGAAAGGATCAATGGAGATTTCCATAAGCACCAACCAGAAAAGCATCGAAATAAATCCGGAAGAGGTACGGAGGAAAACGGAACAAATATTAGAAGGCTTGGGCTGTGATCCGAATACAGCGCTTTCTGTTTCCCTGGTCGACGACGAAGAAATGGCGGATCTCAATTTCAGATATCGGCAACGGAGTGGATCCACCAATGTGCTTGCATTTTCCCAATTGGAAGGGGAGTCCACTCCCGGAGAGCCGCACCTGTGGGGGGATGTGGTAATCTCGGCGGAGCGGGCACACCGCGATGCTGCGGAGCTTGGTTACACCGACGAAGAAATGGTCATTTTCCTGCTGATCCACGGAATCCTCCACCTTGCCGGGTACGATCACACATTGCCCCAGGATGAGCGCACCATGGAGGAGAAGGTTCAGCAAATATTCTATCTGCTCTATCCGGACGAGGCATAGCGTGCAGTGCACGATGGCGCAGATGCGCATGCGTATTCACCGCAACGCGATTGAGGTAATGGTGGTACCACACGCTGAGAAGGGAGGCGAATGCTATGTTCAGACAGGGGGTGCAGACCCGCCCAGCGATAAACCGTTGTGCCAAGGTCAGGTTCAGTCCCTGTCCCAGTTTGAGGGCAGGTTTGAAGCCCACCCTCCCCTTGAAGCGAGTTTGAGGCAAGACTACCGGCGAGACGCCAGCGCTACGGAATGTTCGTGCGAGAAATTCCCAGGTGGGGGCGGGTTTCAAACCCGCCCTTTGCTGAACACCATTGCCCTTGCCGCAGCTTCGAGAATGCAATTGTACGGCTCTTTTCCCCGGAAAGGGGCCCCGAGGACAACGTCACGTGAAGTACTTCATCTTCTTGGTCTTAATTATTGCTGTTTTCACACTTGTCATGCGAGCGATCCGCGACAGCCAGGCTCCCGGAGCGGCATCCTTCTTCGAGCAAATCCGGCAACTGGGGCGCAATTTTCACATTATGGTGGGGTTGGTTTCCCTGCTGCTTCTCGCGATCGCAGTGTTACGATTGATCTATTTTGGTTTCACGTGGGAGTGAGATCGCGCGGAAGTGAAAATGGGGTTGGGTGCGATAGTTAATGGGAGCTAATCGAAGGAACCGGTAAGTATCTTCGTGAGCTCCACCGTGTCGAGCCATTCTGAAGTATCTTGGTTACATCGCGGACATCTCTCGAATTTGACTTCAGCCGTGTACCCGCAGTATGGGCATGTAGTAGCCTCTTGTTCATTGACTGGTGCGGCTACCTGGGTCTTGGCCCGTTTCTCGAAGTACGCCTTCGTAGCGAGCCTGGCCTCCACCAGTTTGGCGAATAGATCTTGCAGCGCCTGAAATGAAAGATCGTACTTCGCCATCAGGTCCGTGTCGCTCAGCCCCTCTTTCAAGTCGGTCATAATGGCCTTTGCGTTGATCTTCTTTATGCTTTTTTGCTCGGTCATGTGCTCTTCCGATTTTTTCGTGAGTCTTCACCCCTTACCACCATGGTGCGACATCCAGCGGCCGAAATCCAGGGGGTAGTCCGAGCAGCACAGGGCACCAGTTGCTAAAGCTCTGACCGATGTCCTTGGAACGACATATACCTCCCGATGCTGATTGTCAGCACTTGATTCCTGTCCTTCACCTCCTGACGGCCGGTCACTGCGGACCGCACGAACGATCATTCATGTGTTGAGCGCCACACCTCGTACGCGATAGCGCAAACACGGTTGCGCATTCACAGCAACGCTGGTGATCTGAACAGGATCCCCTCTTCCCGGCTCGTCATCCCAGCAAGGACTGGGGTCCGGGGTCTTCCGACGAGACTAAAATCTCGCCTCCACCGGAATGACGAACCCACTCTGTCACCGCGCTCACGATTCAGAGTACTTGGCGCACTCACCACAGGTTCCAAGCTCACATCAGTTCGAGAGCGCAAGCCATTGACACGCCTCCTCCCCCACAGAGGGTGGCCAGCCCAACGCTTTTGTTCTTGTTCCTCAGACTGTGGATAAGAGATACAATGAGACGGGCGCCTGTGCAACCAACGGGATGTCCCAGGCCGATCCCGGAGCCATTGACGTTCGTGATGTCCCGGTTCAAACCCAGCTCACGCTCGCATCCAAGGTATTGAGCTGCGAATGCTTCATTGAGCTCGATAAGCTCAAAGTCGCCCAGGCTCATTCCGGAGCGCTGCAGCAGGTTCTTCACCGCTGGAACTGGACTCAGACCCATGACTGTAGGATCGCACGCTCCCATTCCCTGTGCGACAATCTTTGCCAGGGGTTTAAGTCCCTCCGCCTTGGCTCTGTCCTCCGACATGATCACCATGGCAGCAGCGCCATCGTTGATTCCACTGGCATTGCCTGCTGTGACCGTTCCGTTCTTCGGAAAGAATACCGGCTTGAGCCTGGCAAGGGCTTCCATGGTTAGACCGGGTCGGAAATGTTCATCCTTGTCGAATATCTTCGGTTCTCCTTTTTTCTGGGGGACCGAGATTGGGACGATTTCGTCCTTGAAGGATCCATCGAGAGTGGCCCGCTCCACGTTGTTGTGGCTGCGCAAGGCTACAATGTCCTGTTCCTCTCTGCTAATTCCATATTTCAGGGCCACGAATTCCGCGGTATGGCCCATGATGTAGGGCTTACCCCTGAAAAACTCTACCGGACCGTCCTGGGGATACGGCAATATATGGGAGCCGCAATGCAGTCCCATGGTCATTGCGTCGGTTATGGTGTCGTTCCCCATGCGTACTCCCCATCGCGCTCGCTCGAGCGTGAAGGGGACGCCGGACATGTGCTCGACTCCGCCTACGAGAAGGATGTCAGCCACCCCGGCCTTGATCATTGCCGCACCGGACAGAGTGGCTTCCATCCCTGATATGCATACTCGATTGATGGTGACGGCCGGGATGCTCTCGGGAATTCCGGCCATGAGTGCACCGATTCGAGTTACGTTCATGGCGTTCGTGGGATTGAGACAACAGCCGAACCGGACATCGTCTATCATGTCCGGCTTGATTCCGGCTCGCTCGATCGCTGCCTTCATGGGGACGCTCGAGATGCTTGCTGCATGCATATCCCGCAGAGTCCCACCAAATGTCCCTATGGCGGTTCGACAAGCCGAAACGATTACAACATCACTCATTAGGATCTCCTCATACCTCATAGGTAGTGCCGCATCGAGACGCGGTTCGGACGCAATGCGCCTCCCCGCCTGACCGTGTGTCCGGTTGCCTTAACAAAGCCGATGAAAAAAGCCGTGTCCCTGGCCGGAGCGATGCGCGCCTTGACGCCAAGATCACGGCGAATCGATCACTTCAAGATCGCTCCCTCGTCTAACGTTAGCTTTTTCTCGAATTCCGCCCAGAAGTCCTCTTCACTTTGGCGCCAATCGGATCCGAATTTCTTGTTGAACAACGTGCCGACCTGATCGAGGGCCTTTCTCCATGTAGACTGATAGCTGAGCTTCAGCACGTCTTCCAGGAATGGGACCAGTGAGCCCAGCTTCTCTTTTGGTAGGTAGGCCCGAGCTCCTAGTTCAATGGATTTCTTGAGAGCTTCGGGCGTGAAAGCATGAGCCGTCAGCATCACAACTGGAAAACGTGCGGCATTCGCAATTTGAAGCAGATCGAACCCGCGAACTCCCATGATGTCCAGTATCACGAGGTCATAGGTGTAGGACACCAGATACTGCTGTGCTTTTTCGAATGTGGTGGCCGTGTGCAAGGTGACGTTGGCGTATTCCGAGAGTTCCTCCTCTATGATGTCGAGGACGTCTTCCTCGTCATCCACTGCCAGGATCAGCTTCCCTTCGAGAATTTCCGACTCGTGCATGGGTAATCCTTTTCTTTTGGCCGCTGGCAAGGCCGGAAGTCGACATTGACGGCGCGCGGCAAGCGCCGCTGCCCACGCGCTCCACGAAGCGCGATTTCAAGTTCACGCATCACCACCTGAGCATCGGAGCCCGCTATATCGATGGGGATGACACTGCCGCACCTTCTCATGCTTACCTGTCTAAGAGGTTGAAGTCAACTCTTTAGAAAACTGCAACGTGAACTTGCCTGCCCGATCATGCCTGTGCTCAACGATTTTCGTTACATAGCCGCCATCCCGGCCGGACGTCTGCCACCACGTTCCGCCGGTCTGTCTGAGCTTCGTGGGTGCCGCATCCCTTATTAGTGCGAGCTCCGCATAGCCAAGCATTGAAGAGAAGAGGAACTGTGATATAGTTCGTCAGTGAGTCCCACTTGATGCGCAATTCCCGCCGCTGACGGGGCTTTCCTAGTATCCGACTCTTACGTATGAGGTCACAATGGCCGTAGGGAAATTTGTCGTGGTCCCCCCTATGGAGGGGGTTCTCAAACACCTGAGGGAAATGGCCGGCAATCTCTGGTACACGTGGAATATGGACGCGGTCGAGCTTTTTGACCACCTCGACGAGCGTCTCTGGCGGCATACTAATCACAATCCGCTGCAAACGCTTATCGGGCTATCCCGGCAGAGACTGGACCAAATACGGGACGACGATGTCTTTGGCGACCATGCCGAGCGAGTGAGACAGAGATTTCTCGACTATCTCAACAAAGTCCCGTCTTATGACTATCATCTCGAGTCCCCTGTGGACTTTGTCACGGCCTATTTCTCCCTCGAATTCGGACTGACCGAATCTATACCTATCTATTCGGGCGGCCTCGGCTTGCTTGCCGGAGACCATCTGAAATCCGCCAGTGATTTAAACGTCCCCTTGGTGGGCGTGGGTCTGCTGTACCGGGAAGGATATTTCCATCAGAGGCTGTCCAAAGACGGGTGGCAGCAAGAGTATTATCCTAGGACGGAATTCGACACACTGCCGGTGGAAAAGCAGACACGTCCTGACGGCTCTCCTTTGCTCGTCTCGGTGGATCTTGCCGGGGAAACGCTGTACAGTCGCGTGCTCAAGCTCAATGTGGGACGAGTCGCTCTCTACCTCCTCGACACGGACATAGCGGAAAACCCGCCGGCGCTGAGGCAAACCACATCACGATTGTACGGGGGAGACCAGGAGATGCGAATCCGACAGGAGATCCTGCTGGGAATCGGCGGCTGTCGGGCCCTGGCTGCCTTGGGGATCCGTCCGTTGGTTTTTCACCTGAACGAAGGGCACGTAACCTTCGCCCTTGTGGAAAGGGTCCGTCGCTATCTGGAAGAAGAAGGTCTTTCCCTCGAAGAGGCGCTACAAATGGCCACAAGCGAGAGCGTCCTCACTGTGCACACGCCAGTGCCCGCGGGTAACGATGTGTTTCCTCGGGAGCTCGTAGAAAAATACTTCCGTAGTTTTGTCAGCCGCCTTGGTTTCGACATGGAAACCTTTCTCAATTTGGGCAGACGCCGGCCATTCAACGCCTCGGAGGGGTTTTGTATGACCGTGCTCGGTCTTCGGCTCACCTCACTGACCAACTCGGTAAGCAGGCTCCACTGCAGGGTGGCTCGCCAGATGTGGCACGAAGTCTGGCCTCTGTTGGACCTGGAGGAGGTGCCGATCCGCCCCATTACCAATGGAGTTCATATCCCGTCCTACATTTCCCGCGACTTCCAAAGACTCTACGACAGATACCTGGAGCCGGGATGGACGGAAGATCCGGATAATGAAAAGATCTGGAGGCGAGCGGAAAGCATTCCCGATACCGAGCTCTGGCGTACCCACGAACGATGTCGCTCCCGGCTCGTCCATTTCGCGAGGCAACGACTGTACAAGCAGTTGCTGGCCCGCGGGGCCTCTGCCCAGGAGTTGGATGCCGCCCGGCAAGCGCTCGATCCGGAAGTGCTGACAGTCTGTTTCGGGAGGCGGTTCGCAACGTATAAGAGGGCGACACTCCTTCTCAGCGAACCCGATACCCTCGCTCAAATTGTCTCGAACCCTGAGCGCCCGCTCCAGGTCATCATGGCAGGAAAGGCCCACCCGAACGACGACTTCGGCAAGGAGATGATCCGTCGCATCGTGGAGGCCATTAAACACGAGCCCTTTCGGAAGCGGATTGTTTTCATCGAGGACTACGACATCAACGTTGCGAGGTATATGGTGCAAGGCGCAGATGTGTGGCTCAATACCCCCAGGAGGCCTCTCGAGGCGTGCGGGACTTCGGGGATGAAGGCTTCGGCCAACGGGGCTCTCAATCTCAGCGTGCTCGACGGATGGTGGGACGAGGGATTCCTTGGAGACAACGGGTGGGCTATCGGAAGCGGTGAGGAGTACCAAGACGCTGAATACCAGGACCAAATTGAGAGCCGAGCCTTGTACGATCTTCTGGAGCAAACGGTCAAACCTCTCTTCTACGAGCGGGGGTTGGACGACTTGCCGCGAGAATGGGTTCGGATGATGAAGCGGTCGATCCAGACCGTATGCCCTGTCTTCAACTCCCTGCGGATGTTCTCCGAATATGTGGAGACAGCGTATCTTCCTGCGGCCGAGAGGGTTTCTCGACTCAAGGCCGAAAACTATGGGGCCCTCAAAGAAATGGTGGCATGGAAAAAGCGTATCAGGGAGGACTGGACTTCTGTCCAGGTCACCGATGTGAGCATTCGCGATCAACGACCAGCCCTAAAGGGAAAAGCCGTAGAAATGGCGGTCACGGTGAACCTGGCCGGGCACAAGGCGAGTGAGATAAAAGTGGAGCTCCTCCATGGTCCAGTCGACCTGTGGGAGAGATTCAAAGTGCGCGACGTGACAAGGCTTCACCCACAATTCGAGACGCCCGATTCCAATGGAGAAGTTGTGTTCTCAGGTCTTATTCCTTTGGGCCACACCGGGCTTTACGGGTATGGTGTAAGAATATCATCATATCATCCGAATCAGCCGCCTTCGCAAGCGCTTGAGCTCGTGCTCCGAGCGTGACCGCATCGGGCGTGTCCTGGGGGACTCGCTGCGAAAAACGGCTGACGGGTTTGGAAATAGGTCGGAATCGTGTTTTTTGCCTTTCATGGTAAGCAGCGCGGGAACAGGTTTGATGGACGAGCTTGCACTCTGTTTTGAGAAGGGACTGGCTTACAAAGACATGGGCCTTTGGGGAGAAGCGGTCAGAGAGTTCCGGAAGGCCCTTTCACATGATGTTCTGAAATATCGGGCAGGACGCCAGATTGCCGTATGCCTCATGGAAATGGGGCAGTTTGAGGAGGCCGAGCGCGTGCTCGTCCAGATTTTGCTGGCCCTGGAAATCCCCCGAGAAGACCGATTCAAGACCTCTCTGGATCTCGCCGAGGTATATCTGGCCATGAATCGTCCTGAATCGGCGCTGGAGCGATTGGTTCAGAGCTACCATGAGAGTCCGGAGTTTGCGTCCACCCTGCTGCGGAAAATTCACGAGCTCCGTACACAACTTGGGATCTCCACTTCAGGCCAGGGGCCGGACACCGAACTGGCCGCGTCCATCATCTCTGCAGTTCGCCAAGCGGAAGTGGCGTACACGACCACAATGGAGTCGAAATTCAGCCACTATTGCGAAGATCAGAGCAACCACACGAAGATTACCATATCGAATCCTGTGGAATACTCCTTCGACCAATCGAATTGGTCTACCGGCTATTACACGTACATAAGCCTTTCCGGAATGTTCGTTATCACGTATTCACCCGTACCCGTGGGCAGCTTCGTGTTCCTCCGATTCACGCTGCCCGAAAATCCGGACCGCGAAAATATCGAAGTGATCGGTCAGGTGATTCGGCAGGAAAGTGCACAATCGAGCCCGGAATGCGTGCTGGGAATGGAAGTACGATTCATAAAGATGAACGATCGTCACGAAGAGGTCCTACGGACCTTTATCGAGCGTCAGCATTCCGAGCAAGAGGATGCAGCACAGGAGATAGAGAAGATCCGATATCTCTGCGACAACTGCGGAAGGATTGTCTCGGTAGATATAATCGGATGCGGTAAGCGCGTCAAATGCCTTTGCGGCGAGTCCGTTCTGGTGCCCTACGCGGATCACACTCCGACTCGGAAAAATCCTCTGCGTGGCCTGAAGCTGGCCGGATGCAGGGTGGATGACATCATCGGACAAGGAGCCACAGCAACGGTGTACAAGGCCCACCATCTTGCCTTGGACATTCCCGTTGCCATCAAGGTTTTTCATCCCGTGCAGAAGCGGGAAGGGGCGGAGATTCTGCGGCGATTCCTGAGGGAAGCTCGAGTCATCGCGCGTATAAACCATCCCAACGTGGTGGGAGTGATGAACGCAGGAGAGGAGCATGGGTACCACTTCATCGTTATGCAATACGTGCGGGGGGGCAATCTACACGGCCTGCTGAAGCAGAATATCCGGTTTAGCCTTCCGGATTTTACCCGCTTATTTGTTGACCTCTGCAGCGCGCTGACCGCTGCTCACCAGCAGACGGTAGTCCATGGAGACCTCAAGCCTGCGAACATCCTCATTACCCACGCGGGAAAGACGATGCTGGGTGATTTCGGGCTGGTACGGGTGCTGAGAAAGCAGTCAGAGGAGGACGCCAGGGAGCTGATTCGGGGCACTCCCATGTACATGTCCCCTGAACAAGCTCACGCGGGCCATGATATCGACATTCGGTCGGATATCTATTCTCTCGCGGCCACCATGTACCACACGCTCGTCGGAACTCCACCGTTCGAAGGGCTCACGTACCGTGAAGTAATACGGAAACACCTCTATGACGAGCCAATTCCCCCCATCCACATCGACCCGTCAATTCCGCCACTTCTTTCGGCGGTCGTGATGAAGGCCCTGAGAAAAGATCCGGACGAACGCTTTCAGTCTGTAGAGGAGCTCAGACGGATCCTCATGCGGATAGCGACCAAGGAAGGAATTCGACGATTGAATCCCTTAAGCAAACAACTCGTGGCAGCGCTTCGCACGAACAGACAATGATGCAGCGAGGTTGTCGAAGAATGGCCGCGATGCGCACGATTTTCAGGCGAGGGCCGGGTTTGAAACCCGACTCAAAGTGACGACGATTTGAGGCACGCCGCTTTCACAGATTGGATTTTCGCCGAGAATCTCCTGTAGCGCCGGCGTCTCGCCTTTCCCCTTGTTTTGGGCTTGCCGCGAGGCGAGGGCCCCGAGCCGAACCACAGGTTGAAATCCCGCGTCTCGGGGGACTACTCAAGGTGCGCTCCTTCAGAGCGTAAATCCCCGACTGAGTCGTGGCAGAATACGTGACCGCAATTATGAAATCCTGTACTAAGGCAACGTAACCCCTGTCGCTGCGTTCCTTCACCATCAGTTAGGCTCATTCCCATAGGCATCGGACCACATGTACCCAACGCCCTGGACTGTGATGATGTTCACAGGGTTTCCCGGATCCTCTTCCAACTTCGAGCGGAGGTGCTGGACATGGACATCTATGGCTCTGCTCCCCGCGTACAGACCTTGGTCGGGCCAAAGGTGTCTCCGGATCTCAGACCTGCTCAAAGCTCTGCCGGCATTTCGAGCGAGAAGCAGAAGAAGGGAAAACTGTCGGTGAGTGAGCTGAACCTTCTCACCCTTTTTCCACACAATCCGCTGGTTCCCGTCAATCTTGAGATCTCCCACTTCCACTATGTCTGAAGCGCCGTGGGACGTGCGGTACCTGCGCAAGCACGCCTTAATCCTGGCTGCCAGCTCCAAGTAGTCAAAAGGCTTCACCAGGTAGTCGTCAGCGCCGGCTTCCAATCCTAAGACTTTGTCCGCGACACGATCTCGCGCGGTCAGCATGATTATGGGTACTTCCGACAGGTCTCGGATGCGCCTGCACACCTGTATGCCGTCGATATCGGGAAGCGCAAGATCCAGTATGACCAGATCCGGCTCTCGGATACGTACGGATTCCAGCGCGGCCCGCCCCTTGGCAGCGACGATCACGCGGTACCCGTCCAGTTCCAGGTTGTCCTGCATAATCCGAAGAATGTCCGGATCATCATCCACTATCAGTATTCGATGAGCTTGCATGGTACTCCCGAAGAGGCAACGAGAAGAAGAATCGGCTCCCTCCGCTCGGTCCGCGCTCCACCCAAATGCGTCCGCCGTGAGCTTCTACCAGACCTTTGGAGACCGTCAGACCTATGCCCCAGGAGCGATGCCCAGAAGAATTGCCGTTCGTGACGCCTACCTGAAAGAACCTCTTGAAAATCAAAGACCTGTATTCCTCGGGGATCCCCGGACCTTCATCCTGGACATACAACCGGACCGCGTGAGCATTCTCGGCGAAAAAGCCTACCGTAACGTTCCCCCCTTCCGGAGAAAATCTTACAGCGTTGGATACCAGGTTCGTCAGGATCTGGTAGACCCTCTGTCCATCAAAGGCAAACTCGAAATCTTCCGTGGCATCGAGCACTAGGCGCACGGTTTTCTTCTCGGCCTCACTCCGTTGCGACAAGATGACCGTTTCCGCCACTTCCAGGAGAGAGCCTTTCTCCAAGCGCAGCTCCAATTGTCCGCACTCGATTCTCGAATAATCGAGAAAGTCCACCACGATCCTGATGAGATGATCTGTATTGCGCTTGATGATCTCCAGGTAATCGGAATGTTCGCAGGAGTTTCGCCGATCCAGAATATCTACCGCGCCTCGGATGCTCGTCAGCGGGGTTCGCAATTCATGGGACATATCCGAGAAGAAATGGGTTTTCGCCGTGTGAAGCTTCTCCAACTCCTCATTGGCTTTTTTCAGGCGTTTGTTGGTCTCGCTGAGGTCAGCGGTAGCCTCTTCGATCCGCTTTTCCAACTCCCTGTGATGATTTTTCATCTGTTCGTCGAGCACATAACAGATGGTGGCAATCTCCTTCAGCTCGTCTCCTTTTTCGACAGATTCTCGGTCCAACTCACCGACCGGCATCCTTTCCAAGGATTTTCTGATTTGGCTTATCCGATTGAAAACGAGATAGCGGGTGGTCAAGAAAATGAGTCCCACGAGAGAGCAAGCAAAGCCAACCCCACCCCCGATCAGGAGGGCCTTGTTCCGATCGATTGCCGTCTGGGCCTGGTCCATGGGGATCATAACGCTAATGCACCCCCCCACTTCACCCTGTTGGTATCCCTGAGACTTGTGGCATTTGACGCATCCGGACGTCACGAAGAGCGGAGCTATATAACGCAGCACATTCCTGCCGTCTCGCTTTTCCGCGCGAAAGATCCCCTCCTGGGGAGGAGAAGACCTGAAAAGCTCCAAAGCCTCCGCTTCCACCGCATCAGGAGCGTTAGCTGGATTTATATGTGAGTCGTTGGCCAATTTGAACGAATACAAACCGTCAGCCTGAGCTCGTTCCGACAAACGGGTCGTAAGGATAGACGGAGTTATCTTCGCGTAGGGTTTGCCCTCTGACGAGAGCACGTACGGTTTGGAAAGGAACGGGCTCGCAGAGCCTCCCTCCTTGTCAGGCACCAAGACTTCTCCGTGATCGGAGACCCACTGCCTCGTTAGCACGATTTGCTTGTGCAGGATTATGGCCTGGTTCTTCACCTGGTCCATGATGTGTTGCTCTTGCTGCCGCGAGAACCAGGAAAAGAGAATGACGAAGATGGCCGCAATCGTTATGGAAATGCTGATGAGAAATTTGAGCGATATTCTTGTGCTGGACAATGCGTTCGGCAAGGAGAACATCATTGAACCTTTGCTGGCCGGCAACGGGCCGACCAATTCTCTCGGAAGCAGTGATGCGCAAAAAATTTTACCTTTTCTTAACATCCTTTTACAACACATTTACCGGGGAATGTTCCATAGTGGAGACCGATAGGCAGGCGGAAACAGAGAGACCAGGGCAGAGCTGGACACCTCATGATGACGAGCCATGACGGTTCCAATTTCGTGACTGGTCGTCAGATTCTCGCTTTGCCGACCCACTCTGGCAGATGCCGGGCGACCGTTCACTTGTGGTGCGACGCGTTGAGAATTGCGGCCCGGTCGACGATTTCAAGGTGAGGGCGGGATTGGGTCCTGCCTTCATTTCTGCCGCGAAGCTCAAGGGGGCAGACTACAAGACTAGCGGCCACAAACAGACTCGACGACGAATTCGGTTTTCGAAAAGACTCAAAATCATATGGGGAGTTGAGCCATGAGAAGAATTCTCTTCCTGAT
>CAYZET010000030.1:0-10236 GCA_964477215.1 uncultured Syntrophaceae bacterium
GAGCTTCGCGAAAATCTTCCATTGATGGTCCAAAAAGAACGATCTTGCCCCATGCCGCAGGTTCCAGGATATTCTGCCCCCCATGGGGGACGAGCGATCCACCTACGAATACCACGGAAGCCACTGAGTAGATCCGGAACAGCTCTCCCGTACGATCGATGATTATGACTTTTCTCCCGTTCCGACGCTCTCCCTGGTCGTAACGACTGCGGAGAAAAGCCGGCTTCATGCCTCGATGCCGCATCGCCGCAACAATCGTCTCGGTTTTCTCCACATGACGGGGCACCACAATGAGAATCAGCTCGGGAAATCGCTTGGAAAGCTCTCGATATGCATCGAGCACCAGTTCATTTTCACCGGGATGCGTGCTGCCTGCTACCAGCACCTGGGCACTCTGATCCAGGTCCAGAACCTCGCGGACCTCCTCCTCAGCATTGTGTGGAACCCAACCCAAAGCGGCGTCGAACTTCGTATTGCCCGTCACGTGAACGCGGTCGCTGGGAGCACCCATTTCCGTGATTCGTACCGCATCCAATTCGGACCCCATGAGCAGGAGATCCATCCCTCCAAGAATCGGACCGAAGAGGCGACGGAGCCTCCTGTATCGAGGGAACGATCGGTCGGAGATCCTCCCGTTGGCAAGAGCTATCACCGCCCCTCGCTCCTTGAGCCTGTGAATCAGATTGGGCCACAACTCTGTTTCCATCAGCACAAACAGGTCAGGGCGAATCGCGTCCACCACTTTGTTTACGCATGCTGGAAAGTCCAGAGGAAGGTAAAGGAGCCCGTCCGCTTCCGGAATTGAATACTGAGCTTTATCCTGACCCGTCTCCGTTCCCGTGGAAACGATGATCGAAGCAGCAGGCGTCAGCTCTTTCATCCTTCGCACCACAGGGCCGAGAGCAACCGCTTCGCCCACCGAGACAGCATGAAACCAGAGCCGAGGGCGCGTGAGTCGTTCGGGAACAAAGCCCTCAGGCAGCCGGCCAAGCTTTCCCGCAAGGGATCTCCTGTATTTCCCCTCGAACAGGATCCGCGGCAAGTAGTAAATTGCCAGAATAGGCCCCACAATTGTGTGCAGCAAAACGTTGTATGCAAGGAGATTCATCGAATGGAACGCGCCACGATGTTCTGAGAGGATTTGGTACACCATTTCGTAAACATCCATGACCTCGCAGTCACAACGGACCATGAAAGTCCGCGGCATTCCGGCGCATGCCGGAATCCAGTAGGATCCCGAGTTTCGCCGGACCGGTCGATGGCGGCCACGAGCCACCCTATTCCTGTCTTTGTAGCGCCGGCGTCTGGGCGGTAATCAGGGTGTTTTCAGGTAAAATACGGTTGCGTGGCTGCTTCAGCTCCGAAAAGGGGGGAGCGGGTTTCAAACCCGCCCTTCCCTGAAATGAGCTGGCGTAAGTATTTAACCTTATTTATGACATCGTGTGCTTGCTTCGTGCTTCCCTCAAAGACGTGCCCGTGCTCTCACGGCAACGATTCTCGCACTCAGGGGCGCCGAGAAAGCCCTTCTTCACCGGCATTCTTCTATCTTTGGCGTAAAGGCCGGCTCAAGCTGGAAGTTCTTTTCCACAAGAAAGGGGTTCGTCTCAATCTTCTCTATACGAACCCAGGTTCGCCATTCTCCTGCCGGGGCCTTCACTTCAAATCGTGTGGGCAGCCATCCGTACTCTCCGGATGAGAAATCAGCAAAATCAGCGGTGAGGTCAATCTTTCCCCCAGGAGCCAGTCGCACGAGTCGCTTCAAAAGGAGATTCTTGCTATCGAGGGTTGCGGCCCACGTTCTTCCGACAAACTGAAAATGAATGATGGTATTTTCGGAATCGGCGGACACGAGCTTTTCATACCGAGCGTCTCTCCATTGAAGCAAGGCCAAGGGGATGAGGCTCTCAATCTCGGACACGTCGGGAAACTTCCTCCCAAAGCAAGCCCTTCCCCCCTTTATCAATTTACCTTCTGCAGGGATAAACAACTCGAAGGCCCCGGATCTGATGACAAGCTCAAACAGCGAGTTGCCTCCAGGTCCCACTCCCTGGAGCCTGAAGTCACTGGGACGCCTGTACAACAGGAATCCTTTAAGATCCTGCCTGCTCTTCCCTGCGTCGTACGTGCTCTTGACGGACATGACAGCTTTGAGGGCAGTGAGGTTCTTTCCTCTCTCCACAAGGGCTGCAGGAATCTGCGCAGGTTGGACGCTCGGATTGGCAGCGGCCGGAGAAACGCCACAGGGGACGGCAAGTACGAGGAGAAACACACAAAGAGCAATGAACCGACCGGCAGCACATCGGCTAAGGTTCATCAGCAGAAATGAGATTGGCGACGTATTCATGGTTGATCTTCTTAGCAGACGCCGGAATCTTATGCAATGGCCAATCCCATAGTGGAGCGCATTAAGAACAGGTCGGAACGTGATTCGCGAACCGAGTCATTAACGACAGCGTGAAGGCAAAGGCCGCGCCCCACTATCGTGTTGGCCATAAGTCAGGAGCTCCACGGGCACTGATGGGAAATCTCGACCTCTATTATGACCACATGTCGGCCGAAGGCTCATTGGCTTTCCACTTCAATGAATGCCACGCATATTCAATGCGTGGCCGTATAGGAAGCGAATGACGCCCGGCTGCTCTATAATAATCGGGAGAGCGCATAATGCGCAAGAAGCGATGCGAAGTCGAAGGATCGAAAGATTAAGGAAATCTGTGAAAGGGCCTTTTCAAGTACCAGAAATTGTACAGAGCGGTGTCGACAGTGGTCCCCGGATAAGTCTGCTTTAAGCAAGGGTTCTTGGAGAAACGCGGTCCGAAGCACAAGTCCTTCTTTGCACGCCGCGATAAATACAGGCAAAGAAGGACTTGCAGGGCGTGGCGCGCTACACGCGGGTCATCTAAACATTGGGGACGGAAGCTCAGGCACGCTGTCGTTCCTCTTGGTGTCCTCAGCCGGCTGCTTGTCCTTTTCGCCTGCCAGCTCAGGCTCAAGCCAGACCACGTCCAGCACCTCCGGAATGCCTAGGTGGGCACTGTCGTCCTCAGCGGTCTCCGACTCCACTGCCGTCGCCTGGCGAACTGCTGTATCAGGCTCGAACCACGTCACTTCTAGCACATTCGGGAATGGTTCCCCCAGCCCCTCGTCCGATATAGGGGAATGATCTGATTCTTGAGTCACTTCCGCTGCCGGCCCGTACTCCGAATCCTCAGGGCTCTGGATATGCTCCGATCGTGCCTTGCTCATGCTCTCTGACTCTCCCGGCTCCCGGGAGGCGGCGAAAATTGCCTCCAATTGGCGGTCGTCCGGGCGTTCCGTTCCAGCGGAGAGATCCTCGCACCCGCGAAATGTCCCGGGGTCTTCCTTCTCCTCCGCTTCTTGGAAACCGAGCGGTAAGTTTCGGGGCACGCAGACGTCGTAAGAGTCCTCGGAAAAATCGACCGCAACTGCGTGTCGCTGATCCTGCCTCCGGGCCTGCCAGTCGAACGGAGCTCGTTCATCGGAGCCGGTCCCATCGAAAGTCAACTCCTCGTAGTCGTCCTTTCGCGGCCTATGAGAGAAACTCGGTGGTAAGAGCGCCCCTGCAAGAAGGAGTTTTCGATAGGCAATGGCCAGACCTATCATCAAAATGGCCACGAGTAAGCCGACAACGGTCCACCGGGAGAACAGGGTTGCCCCCGATTGATTCTCCACGCTCAGTATCCAACCAGGGGTATCCAGTCTTACCACTGTCCCCGCGCTCACGCTCCTCCAAGAGCCGGCCCCGCCTGAAGCGGCGTCGTCCGGAACTTGCAGGAGACTCACCTCTGTGGTGAAAGGCGAGGCAGAGAGAGCCTGCCTAATGGGATCCCTCGAAAACCTGGTCCGGCTGAACCATGCTTTTCCATCTTCCTTCTTGTGTTTCGCAGTAATCAGGAATGAATCAGCTTCCGGATCGTCCTGGAAGAGGTCACGATCCCGATACGACATGGTCCCCACCTTGGCTGTCTTGGATTTCCCCAACGAGCGGCTTGCTTCAGAAAGGGGCAATTCGCCGACCATGGCAAGGGTCTCACCGTGCTCGTCCATGATTTCCATGCTGAGGAAATCCGGGAACGCAATTCTCAAGGCCTGGAGCAGACGATCCAGTCCCTCGGTGTCCGTAAGATCCGATGTTGCCCTCGTGCTGGCTGCCACCTGAATTGCTGCGCTCCGAATCTTTACCACAGCATCAAGCTCCTGAGCCACCTGCCGGGCGTGCACGTCAACGAGTTTTCTCTCGATCGGCGCCACCGCAAAGTAGTACGAGGCGATGCCGACCATCAGCCCCGGAACACATGCAACCAGGAGCCAGATCAGAACCTGGCTGTTCCAGGTCCAACTTTTGCCTGCCCCTGTCGGATGCAGGTGTTTGGGAGCATGCTGCCCTTTCGGATGCTCGGGGCTCCGAACCTGCCATTCAGTTCTGTTTTCTCGGATGTCACTCATGGTTCCTCGCCTGCCCTTCTCGTGAGGCCTTGGGCTTGACAACCTCATGATCGTGTGAATACTTGTTACGAAGTCCAATGAAAAGGAGGGAGCCGTGAAAAGATTCCGTATTCCTCGAGTGGCCCATTGTTCTGAAGGGTGCATAGGCGTGTCCTGAGCAGGACGTTAAAAGGCTCATATGACAAACCTCAGAGCCGGGGATCGCTTCTGGCGAATCACCTCGGCTCGTCGTCGTTCTGTGGGCTCGCGTTGCTGGAATTCCGAATCGGCACATGGAGGTTCACCGGTTCTGTGCGTCACCTTCTCTCGGCGAAATCTGTATCATTTTTTGTGGCCCAGCTCAAGCCAAATTAGCTGCTTATTACGATTTTATGATGTAACTTCTCGCAATAGGATCGTCTGCCGTCCTCTTCTTTGCCCTGGACGATCAGTGAGGATTAGGCTATGTATGCCTGCATCGTGATAGATCGAACGGGGCCGAGACGGGGGAGCCCATCCGAGAGCTGCGATGCCCCGGATTTTTTTCGGACAGGGTCGGTTGGAGCGATTCACATGGTTCCTGGAAGAGCTCGGTGAACGGGCCCTTTTATGGAGCGTGGGTGGTTCGTGGAGGATATGCATTGAACGAGTCTCTTGTAAGGAAAGTAAAGGCCGCTCCCATTTTGGTGGCCGGGGATGTGATGGTAGACGAGTACATTATCGGTGACGTGGACAGGATTTCTCCGGAATCCCCCGTGCCGGTCCTCGTGGCGAGAGACCGTCTCCGCAGGCTCGGCGGTGCGGGGAACGTTGTGCGGAACCTTGTCTCTTTGGGCGCAAAAGTGGCTCTTTTCGGGACGGTCGGGAAGGATGAGGCTGGGGAGTGGTTCAGGGATCATTGCGAATCCTCTCAGATCGAGACCTTCTGGCTGAAGGAGGACAGCAGCCGCCCTACCACGATGAAGACTCGGGTGGTGGCAAGAAATCAGCAGATCGTCCGGATCGACGAAGAACATGAGCGAGACCTCGACCCCGATCTCGAGAGCGCTATTATCTCGGAAATCGCCCAAGTGCTTCCTCAGGTGCATGGCATAGTCATATCGGATTACGGGAAGGGGTTCCTCACCCCTCGAGTCCTTGAAGCTCTGCTGGCAGGGGGAAGGCGTGGCAACGACGTCCCGATCATTGTAGATCCCAAGGGAATGGACTATCGGCGGTACTCGGGGGCTACGTACATCACCCCGAATATCCGAGAAGCCTCGCTCGCGTCTGGTACGGAAATACGAGACCGGGATTCCCTCGTGAGAGCAGGAAGAATCCTCTTGGACCACACAGCGGCGGAGGGCATTGTTGTCACTCGAGGGCGCGATGGCATGACTCTCGTGACGCGCAAGAAGGACCAGGATTTTCGAGTCAAGCCCGTGGAGATAGTGGACGTCACCGGTGCCGGCGACACGGTGGTGTCCGCGATCGCCTTGGCCGTAGCCAGTGGTCTCTCAATCGAGGAGGCCATCGAATTGGCCAACCTGGCGGCCTCTCTCGTTGTCTCGAAATTCGGAGCTGCGTGGGTTACGTTGGATCAGATTGCGGAAAGCCTCAGAGCAACCTCGCAGGAGCAGAAGACTCTGTCAAAGGATGACATCGCCACGGTTCTTCGCAACCATCGAATACAGGGTCAGAGCATCGTATTCACGAATGGTTGCTTCGACCTTTTCCATGTGGGGCATCTTGAGATTCTCAGAAAGGCTGCAAACCACGGGGACATTCTCGTGGTGGGAGTAAACTCGGACCGGTCGGTTGCACGAATCAAAGGGCCGGGAAGGCCCATCATAGGAGAAACCGAGCGCGTTGAGCTGCTTTCCGCCCTCCCCTTCGTGACCTATGTGATCGTGTTCGATGAGGATACCCCCCTGAACATCATTAAGGAGGTCCGACCGGACGTTCTGGTTAAAGGCGAGGACTGGCGGGGCAAACCCGTGGTGGGAGAGGAGATCGTTAAGGCCAGGGGTGGCAGAGTGACTTTTGTGAAACATGTCCCCGGTGTTTCTACAAGCGGAATCCTCCAAAGGATCAGAACACCCGACAACGCTGTCGGTGGAGACTCGCCTCGGGAAAAGGCCGGCCGGCCCTCGGTGAGCGGATGATCCAGAGGTCTCGGGCACAGACAGATCCTCGGGGACCGAGTACGCCATTTCGTAAGTACGGGGTGAGGACCGGCGAGACGCCGGCGCTACGGGAAATTCGCGCCGGGCTCCGTGGTGGCTGGTTTCAAACCCGCCCCCCTGAACGGCGTTGCCGGGAATACGCGACCGAATTAACGAAATGGTATACTTACCTGAAAATACCCTGATTACCGGCGAGACGCCCGTGCTACGAAGCAGGACTAGGGCGGCGCCTCGCAGCCATCGAAGGGTCCCGGAGGCCGCGGACTTTCGTGCTCCGTTGTGACTGCGAGGTCATGCATGTTTGCCACGTCCTCATTGCCCATTCCGCAGAAATTTTTCTCAACGCGTCCCCTAATGATTTTTGACCGCCGCTTCTAGGGCGAAGCGCGCGAAATTACTGCACACCATCATTGCAAAACCATAACCAGACAACTGCTAACATTTCGGGCACTTGGCGTTTCTGCTTCCTCTCCATCATTGTTTTATCATTACCGAGATAGGCTCGCCCCTCTTTTGTCAGCCTCACCTCCCCTCGAATCGGCGCTTCCTGACGGTTTACCCTTGCCCCATTCCGCGCCGAGTTGAGCGTCGGGTCAACGGCGGGAGCAAGGCTCGCACCCGGCCTCCCCCGATCTTTCCGGCCGTGACACCCTTTCTTGCGGCGCGTGAAACACAGAGTTTGAATTCGTCGTTCAATCAGTCTGGCCTGAAAATTGCTTTTTCGTCAACGACTACCGGATCTCAGTAATGCCATCCTGTTCCCCTGGATGTGGAGAGCGGAGCCGCAAGCGTTAGCAGCGGGAGCTGGTGAATCTGTCCGTTTCTCACGGCCTTCATGCGCCTGAGAATGGGTATCTTGCGCGTCATCCGAGATTAGACGCGCGAGACACTTCGGATCGATCAACGGGAGGGACGCCTTGGATTCTAAAACGGGCGCGACGCCCGTTCTACTGGCAGGGTGGCGATGTCCGTGGAGCAGGGAAATCCGACAGAGCTTCCGGCCACTGTTACGACAGGTACGGGTGCCACTGCCATTGCTTGAATTTCGGCCGGGCCCACAGCTTTTGCCCTCTCGGTGGGCTCGGGTGATCAAAGGGAGAGGCCCATTCATGCTAAACCTATTGTTGGGAAGACATATCCTCAGCCAGCGACATTTCATCCTGGAGCAGCTCGAGGAGCGTGTTGTTTTCGACGCGGCCGTCGCGGCCGCTACCCAGGACAATCCAGATAATCCCGAGAATCAGAATAGTACTCTCCAGACCTCCGAAGCAGGGATTCCTGCGGGCGATGATGCGGCAGCGGATGGAGAGTCATCGCTAGCCGCAGCAGATGATCCGCTCTCTCAGATTTATAGCCAAGACCCCAAAGAGGTCCTCATTTCCACCGATCCCGCTGTCGTCACCGGTGGCACTGAATTTGCTGACGCCACGGACGGCGACGTGCGAGTGTTACTCGTGTCATCGAGCCTCGTAGGTGCGGATCAGTTGGCGGAAGCAGCCGCGCCTGGAGTCATCACCGTAGTGTACGACGGCTCCACCGACTCCCCGGCCAAGATTCTTTCTTTAATAGAGAGTGCGTTGGCAGGGCAAAAGGCCGACAGTATCGCATTCGCGGCCCATGAGCTAGGTAACGGTCGCTTCTACCTGACCGCGGACTGTTCGGTCGACTTGGCCAGTCTCGCGACAGATGGTCAACTCCAAGCATTTTGGCAGGGCATTGGCGGTCTCCTCTCGGAGCACGGGAGGGTCGATCTCATGGTCTGCAATCTGGCCTCCACCGGCGTGGGCAACGGACTAATTTCCCGGCTCGAAGCCATTATCGGCCGCGACGTGGCCGCTTCGAGCGATCCTACCGGAAACGCTGATTCGGGCGGGGACTGGATCTTGGAAGACGGCAACGTGGATGTGGCTGCAGCGTATTTCGATTCCGCCGCCCTATCGCAATATCAGGGAATTCTGGCCGACTCCGCGCCGGTTCTCAGTCTCAACGGTGGTGCAGGGGCCCTGGATCTCACATTCGCCGGTGACGGGTCCGTGCTGACGGATTTTGGCGTTGGCAGTGATTATGCGTACGCGGCAGCCATCCAATCCGACGGCAAGATCGTCGTTGCAGGCTATGCATGGAATGGCTCCAATTACGACATAGCGGTCGTGCGCTACAACTCCGATGGGACCTTGGATACGACCTTCGGCACCGGCGGCAAGGTGACCACCGGATGGGGTCACAACGAGTATGCCTACTCCGTGGCCATCCAGGCTGACGGAAAGATCGTGGTTGCCGGAACCAGAGTGACATCGAGTGGGAGCTCCGATTTCGCCCTTCTGCGCTACAACAGCAACGGCTCGCTGGATTCGAGCTTCGATGGTGACGGAATTCTCGTGACCGACATGGGCGGCAATGATGTAGCCCGTTCCGTGACCATCGACGCTGACGGAAAGATCGTCGTGGCAGGCTACAGGTATACTGCATCGCAGTACGATATCGCCGTCGCTCGATACAACAGCAATGGGACTCTTGATTCGAGCTTCGACACTGATGGCAAGGTGACCACCAGTTGGGGCAACAACGAGTTTGCGTATTCTGTGGCGGTCCAGGATGACGGAAAGATCGTGGTTGCTGGCACTAGAGCGTATTATAGCGGCGGCACGAGTTACAATTTTGCGCTTGTGCGGTACAACAGCAATGGAAGCTTGGATACGAGCTTCGATGGTGACGGCATCCTGGTCACAGACGTACTTGCCGGTGGTATCGACGTCGCGCGTTCCGTGGCCATCCAGGCTGACGGAAAGATCGTGGTCGCCGGCTACGCAGGCGATGATCTTGCTTTGGTGCGGTACAACACCAATGGGACCTTGGATACGAGCTTCAGCGGCGACGGCAAGCTGATTGCCGATATTAGTGGCGGTGAGGACAAGGCGTACTCCGTGGCTATCCAGGCTGACGGAAAGATCCTGGTCGCCGGCTACGCAGGCGATGATCTTGCCCTGGTACGGTATGACGCAAACGGGAGCTTGGACACGACCTTCGATGGTGACGGAATCCTGGTGACTGATTTAGGCGGTACCGACGTTGCCAATTGCGTGGTCATCCAATCTGACGGAAGGATCGTGATCGCCGGCACGGATTCGAACGACTTTGCGGTCGTGCGGTACGATGCATCGCGCCTGGCATATACCGAAGGTGACGGTGCACAGGTGATCGACAGCGCCCTCACGCTGTCCGACGCAGATAGCGCGAACATGGCGTCTGCGACGATCAAGATCACCGGGAATTACCAGAGCGGCGAGGATATCCTCGGCATCGAAGACGGCTATGTGCTGCCCGCGAGTGTTACGGCGGTCTGGGAAGCCGCAACGGGTACTCTGACCCTCACCGGCTCGGCGAGCCTAGCGGAATACGCGGCTATACTTAAGCATGTGACGTATACCAACAGCAGCGATGACCCGAACACTGCCGTCCGAACGGTGACCTGGACGGTGAACGACGGCACCTCCAATTCCGTGGCTAAGCGGAGCACGATCACGGTCGCAGCGGTCAACGAGCCGGTCTTGTCCGATCTTGGCGGCACGCTGGCCTATACGGAGAATGCCCCCCCGACAGTGATCGACAGCTCGGTCACTATCAC
>CAYZET010000030.1:10246-10787 GCA_964477215.1 uncultured Syntrophaceae bacterium
CAGGAGCAGCTGGACCGCTTTTGGAACGACCCGGTCAACCGGTGGCCGCTCCGGCTGGAGGAGCGGACCCGGGAACTGTTTCTGTTCGGTGAGCAGTTCTGGCCCGCGTTCGTCAACGAGTTTAGCGGCGTGGTCCGGCTGGGTGTGATGGACCCATCCGCGGTGAAGGAAGTGATCACCGATCCGGACAACGCGAACATGTCATCCGCAAGAATTCAAATCACCGCCAACTACCAACGTGGCGCTGACGTGCTCGGCATGGAGGCCGGATATACGATCCCTGCGAGCGTCACCGCAACATGGGATGAGACCACGGGCACGCTAACTATTTCCGGCCTTGCCACCATCGCCGAGTACGAAGCCATGCTGGAGCACGTGACATATGTAAACACAAGCGATGCGCCGAGCACTGCTGACCGCACAGTGACCTGGATCGTAAACGATGGAACAGTCGATTCTGAGCCGCGAACAAGCGTGATTACCGTGACCGCGGTAAATGATGCGCCCACGGACATTACCCTGAGCAATTACACCATTGCAG
>CAYZET010000030.1:10797-12649 GCA_964477215.1 uncultured Syntrophaceae bacterium
CAGAGAACGCAGGCGCCAATGCCATCGTAGGGGCCCTGGGAGTGATAGATCCCGACAGTCCTGACTCTCATAGCTTCACTCTGACCCCAGGCGTTGCGGACAACGATCTGTTCCATATTGTCGACGGGAACCTCGTGGCTAAGGACAGCTTCGACTATGAGGCGGGCGCCATCTACACGGTACACGTTATAGCCACAGACTCGGGCGGCCTGACCGTCGAGAAGGACTTCACCATAAGCGTGACCAACGTTAATGAACCGCCTACGGACATTTCTCTGAGCAACAGCTCTATCGCCGAAAACGCTGGCGCAAATGCCGTCGTGGGCGTCTTCAGCACGACGGACCCTGATTCCGGCGAGACCTTTACCTACACGCTGGTAAGTGGAGAAGGGGATAGTGGAAACAGCCTCTTTAACATAGTGGGCAACACGCTGAGGGCCAATAGCAGCTTTGATTATGAGACCGGGCCCACTACGTACAGTATTCGGGTGAAGGTGATTGATAGTGGCGGGCTGAGTCATGAGGAGCAATTCACGATCAACGTGACCGATGCCAACGAAGCGCCGAGTTTGTCCTTGAGCAATGGCGCTGGTGCCCTTGACCCGACCTTCAGCGGTGACGGAATCGTGACCACCGATCTTGGGGGAACTGATGACCAAGCGCATTCCGTTGCCATTCAGTCCGACGGCAAGATAGTGGTGGCAGGGTACACATACAATGGCTCGAATTACGACTTCGTCGTGGTGCGTTACAACGCGGATGGCACCCTGGACGCGAGCTTTGGCAGTGATGGAATCGTGACCACCGATCTTGGGGGAAGTGATGATCAGGCGTATTCCGTTGCTATTCAGTCGGACGGCAAGATCGTGGTGACAGGGTGCACGTACAATGGGTCGAATCAGGACTTCGTCGTAGTGCGTTATAACACGGATGGCAGCTTGGACACGAGTTTTAGCGACGACGGCTGGGTGACATCCGATTATTCCGGTAGTGATGACCGGGGGTATTCTGTTGCCATCCAGTCAGACGGCAAGATCGTGGTTGCGGGGTACAGATACGATGGCTTGGTTTATGACATAGCGCTCGCTCGATACAACAGCGACGGGACACCGGATACCAGCTTCGACGGCGACGGCAAGGTGATCACCAACTGGGGCAACAACGAATATGCCTATTCCGTGGCCATTCAAGCCGACGGAAAGATCGTAGCCGCGGGCACCAGGGCATACTATACCGGAGGGTACGATTTTGCCCTTGTGCGATACAACAGCGATGGCTCGCTGGACACGAGCTTCGATGGTGACGGAATCCTCGTCACAAACATGGGCGGTGAGGACGTGGCACGTTCGCTGGCAATCCAGTCGGACGGCAAGATCGTCGTAGCAGGGTACACATTGGCCGGATCGCTTTACGACATCGTGCTCGCTCGCTACAACAGCGACGGGACACTGGATACCAGCTTCGACGGCGACGGCAAGGTGATCACCAAT
The DNA here is from genome assembly GCA_964477215.1 of uncultured Syntrophaceae bacterium. Classification (GTDB taxonomy): domain Bacteria; phylum Desulfobacterota; class Desulfomonilia; order Desulfomonilales; family Desulfomonilaceae; genus JBFMDN01. The sequence continues at coordinate 12,288 of CAYZET010000030.1, forward strand.
TGGGGCAACAACGAATATGCCTATTCCGTGGCCATTCAAGCCGACGGAAAGATCGTAGCCGCGGGCACCAGGGCATACTATACCGGAGGGTACGATTTTGCCCTTGTGCGCTACAACAGCGATGGCTCGCTGGACACGAGCTTCGATCATGACGGAATCCTCGTCACCAATCTAGGTGGCTCTGACGTCGGGTATTCCGTGGCAATCCAGTCTGACGGAAAGATCGTGGTCGCAGGTACCGATTCGCACGACTTCGGCGTAGTGCGCTACGATGCATCGCACCTGTCGTACACCGAGAATGATGGAGCGCGGGTGATCGACGCCACCATCACGTTGACCGACGCGGATAGCGCGAACATGGA
>CAYZET010000030.1:12749-14232 GCA_964477215.1 uncultured Syntrophaceae bacterium
CCGAGTACGAGGCTATGCTCGAGCATGTGACGTACACCAACAATAGTGACGACCCACACACTGGGAACCGTACCGTGACGTGGACAGTCAATGACGGCACGTCCGATTCCGCGGCCCAGACGAGCACCATTACGGTAACAGCAATAAACGATGCGCCGGTTTTGTCCGGACTCGGCGGCACCATGGCGTACACCGAGAATGACGGCCCGCGGGTGATCGACGCCACCATCACGTTGACCGACGCGGATAGCGCGAACATGGAATCAGCAACGATTCAGATCACCGGCAACTATCGAAACGGCGAGGACGTGCTCGGCATTGAGGCCGGTTATGTACTCCCCACGGGCGTCACCGTAACCTGGAATGCTGCCACCGGCACGTTAACTCTGAGCGGCTCCGCATCCAAAGCCGAGTACGAGGCTATGCTCGAGCATGTGACGTACACCAACAATAGTGACGACCCGCACACTGGGAGCCGTACAGTGACGTGGACAGTCAATGACGGCACGTCCACGTCCACGGCACAGGCAAGCACCATTACGGTAACAGCGGTAAACGATGCGCCGGAGTTGACCGTTCCCGGAGCGCAAGGCACGGACAAAGGCAGCACTCTGACCATATCAGGCATTTCCGTAAACGACCCGGACGTGAAATCGGGGACCGGCATATTGGAGGTCACGTTGGATATCGAGAATGGGACCATCATGCTGTCTAGTCTTACAGGCATCACCTTTGCCTCGGGTGATGCAAACGGCACGGGTCATATGACCTTTACAGGGACCCTGGCGAACATCAACGCTGCTCTGAATAACCTGCAGTTCACACCTTTTTCGGGCTTCAGCGGAAACACGGTCTTGACGATCAACGTCAACGACCAAGGGAGCTTCGGCGCGGGTGGGATACAGGCTTGTCTCCCCGGAACCATCGACATTACTGTCACGGATATCACCGACGACGACGGGGGCGGAAAGCCAATCCTTTACGATCCTCTCGGCAGTCCGGGCATTTCGGAAGGGACAGACGGAGGACGGTTGGCCTCATCGTCCGACCTCGTAAATGTCATCTTGAGTTATATGACCAGTGAGGAACAGCCGCACGGGTACCAGTGGCAGGGGTGGAGCTCCCAAATGATGCAGGAAGGTCAGTGGGATGCATTCCGAGAACATTTGGCGGCTGCGCTTTCGGCCGGCGATCAGGAGAGCCGGGATCAAGCATGGGCGGCTTTGTTTGGATTCATTCAACAAACCCGACATAGGGACACCGCGATCCCTTTGGGACTGGAAGACTTCCTTGCCAAGCTCTGGGCTGAGCAGATCGGGATGAGCGAGAAGTTTGCCCTGGTTTTCAACTGTCCGATTATCGAGGTCTGGAATTGGTTGCATTCCCTGAGCTTCTCTCGCGACACCTCGGGCGATGGTGCTTCGGATGTTCACGAATTGGCTTGCGACACCTGGTTCGATCCGGTTGACGCGCCTACCCTTAC
>CAYZET010000030.1:14242-22772 GCA_964477215.1 uncultured Syntrophaceae bacterium
AGGTGCTTGGACCTCTTTTCAGCGGGAAGCTCTCTCCATGATTTTGGGGCTGCCCGAGCTGCTGAGCCTGACAGCGTAACAGCGCGGTGGGAGGATTCGGAAACAATGGTTTTCGACTTCCAAAAAGTAAGCTTCCTCACATTATCGAGTGACAATGTCCGGGGCTAGCTTGACATTTCACAAGGAGTACGTTATTAGATCAGCATGTAATATTTGTGTGTGAGTGTGCTTTTCTTCTTGTTAATGCGTGTCGGACGTCTGTGGACACTTGTCCTCGGCGGCGTTGTGGTCGCTTTTGTGCTCGGTCACCCACTGTGGGCGAAGGAGGAGAAGACCTATGCCCCTTCTCCCGGCCCTCCGACTCCAGAAGAATCGGTCAGCGCTCCTGAAAGCTTCGCCGGGCATCGGAGCATCCACGGCAGCATAGAAGCTGTTGTGGTGAACCCGTACCGGTCCGCGAATGTCGGGACCCTGGTCGGGGGGGTCGTCAAGCGCTTCCATTTCGAAGAGGGGGATTTCGTTCCAGATGGACAAGTCGTCGCGGAAATAGGACCGAAGCGCTTTCTCCTCTCTGTGGCGCGAGCCGAGGAGCGACTGAAGTCTCTGCAAATAGCGTTACGTCTTGCAGAAGAGGAGGCCAAGTTACGGGAAGAATTGTTCGAGCTCGACGCCAGCACCAAGCAACACGTGCTGAAAGCAAGGGCTGAGGCTGAGATTGCGTCCTGTCGGGTTGCCGAGGCGCAGAGAGAGCTCGATCTGGCGCGAGAAGATCTGGATTCGTGTAAGATCAGAGCCCCTTTCAGCGGCCATCTGGCTGTCAAGTACAAACAAGCTGATGAGACGGTTGAACGCCTGGAAAGAGTGTTCGCCATAGTTGACAGCTCGCAGGTGCACGCTGTCGCCAATGTGCCGGAGAACCTGCTTTCAGAGCTCAAAAAAGGCTCGGAGGCGGTGTTCCTTTATGGCGCGAACAAGAGATATAGCGGCATTGTGGACAGGATCGGCAAGCTAATTGACCCGAAATCCAGGACGAAGAGAGCATACCTCTTGATCGACAACTCGAGGGGCGAGCTTGAAGTCGGTATGACCGGCTCGTTACAGCTCGTGAAGTGAGGTGCCTCTTGAGATCGATTTGGGACAAATTGGGACCCTGCTCCATCCTGGTACTCTCTTGCGCACTTCTGATCCTGAGCTCATGTCGCTCGACACTTCTGACTCGGACACCGTCGCCCGGCGATGTGGCGGCGGCCGTGAAGTCCGCGATGATCGACCCTTTCAAAGGGGTTGATCATGATCGGTTTACCCGCGCCAGCGCAGCGATGACGGTGGTCAATCACCGCGTCAAACCAGCGACCACGGCCGCGGGAAAAAGGTCGCTGACCCTGGAAGACTGCAGAAGCATCGCGCTCGCAAACAACCTTGAGCTCCAAGTGTCCCGTGTAGACGAATTGACTAAGGCGGCGATCGAATACAGCAACAAAACGCGAATGCTGCCCCACTTCCTGTTTTCGGGGGATCTCAGCCAGCGTGATAATCCTCCATACTCTTTCAGCGACGTTCTTGGGCGAGAGGGTATGACACCAGAGCCTGCTAATGGGGGAACCGGCGTGACGAACTACTCCGTTAGCCACGAACGGAGCACCTGGCGTTACATTCTAGAAACCAGATGGAGCCCTACGGACGCTGCCCTGGCGTACTACGTCAGCAAGAGTAGCATTAATGACAGGCTGAAGGCCCATTATCACAAGATGCGGGTTGCGCAGAAGCTGGTGGCAGTCGTGGATTCTTCGTTCATGCGGCTCCTGAGCATACAAGAAGCGCTGGCCCTTGCAGAAACACTAGTTGCTTCAAGAGCTTCTGTAGCTGACAAAATGAAGAGGGCTTATGACAAGAACCTGGTCGGTATGTCCGAATTCAACAGGGCCAGGCAGGATGAGATTAGAGCACGCAGGCTGCTTGGCAGAGCACGAACCGAACATGAGAAGCAGAGAAACATTCTCGCCTCTGCCATGGGATTGTCCCCCGAGTATTGCGTTGATGGAGGCTTCCTGGTGGTGGGGGAGCTTTCGGCACCCCGTTTCGACGCACCGCTATGCGACATTGAGATGCGCGCGGTTCAGAACAGGCCTGAGGCGTTTGAGGCCGGCCTGAATCACCTAACCTCGCTCAATGACCTCAAGAGGACCATGGTCAAATACCTTCCGAAAGTGTCAGGATTTTGGCGCTATACCAGGGACAAGGACAGATTCTTCTACAACAAGGATTGGAAAGAAGTGGGCTGCGCCATTTATTTCGACCTTGTGGATTGGCTCGCAAATGTGAAGGAGTCCCAGGCTGCTCGGTCTAATGCTGTGAAAACCGAGCGAGAAATTGGCACCGTTGCCCTGGGAATTACTTCGCAAGCTCGGCTGGCGGCGCTCCAATACTTTGATGCACTGGATGAATTCAAGAGCGCAGAAGAAGCTCTCGCAAGTACGAGGGAGGTGGTCCGGGTTGCCACACATCGCGCGGCCAAAGATGATCTCGAAAGACTAGCCCTGGAGGAAAGTAAGGCTGACTTATATCAGGATCAAATTGCACGTGTGCGGGCTCTTGGCGAAGCAAACGCCCTGCTCGCGGAGCTCCACGGCGCCATGGGGACCAATTATAGCGAACCTCCGCCTCGTTATGCTGCGACGCATTGAATATGCGTGGCATTCACGCCGTTGAAAGTAAATGAGCGCTCGATCGATATGTGGTCATAGCAGAGGTGGGGATGTCCCAACAGTGCCTGTGGATCTTCCGACTCATTTCACGATGGCTCAAATACGGTTGTCTATTGACGGCGTACGGTAAATCCGATTGCGGTGGCACGCGCTGGGCATGGCGGCGAGGGCCCTATCAAGGAGAGGGCGGGTTTGAAACCCGCCCCTACATTAACTGATACGGTACTTCTGCCGCAAAGATCAACGCTCCACCCACAATTGTAGGGGTAGGTTTCAAACCTGCCCTGTATTGAGGCAGGCTCTGAACCTGCGCTTCCCAAAAAGGGGGCTGTTTCCCAAGTACGCAACCCTACTCATGAAATCTTGTACTCCGCACATTGTTTCCGAAGTTCGGTCGCTCATTTCAGGGTCATCAACAAAAGGAATGATGGTGATGATCCACCGCTTTGTGCCCCGATGGGGCATACCGCGAGCAGTGGTGGAACACGCGGCCGCATTTACACCATTACAAACGTGGGATCCTCGAGAAGTCCGGTTGATTCTTCTGAGGGCCTGAAACGTTAGATGAGGGTGCCCTCAGACTTTTCACGACTCACGATCGTATCTATGGTATAATATTATGAATGATAAGGCTATGAAGCTCAGACCTAAATTCCGGATCGATCTCATAGCTTCGGAGCACACGGGCTCCGACGGAAGCCTGAGCATCATTCTGAAGGACCCTGTTTCAGAAAAGTTTTATCGGCTCTCTCCTTATGAGTTTCAGTTCCTCAGGACCTTCGACGGGACCCTGACTCTCGAAGATGCCGTGGAGAAATTCAGGACATCCGGTCACTATTGTTCCGTGAAAAATGGTGAGGCAATCTTGGCCAAGGCCGCCCAGCTAGGGCTAGTTCTTGGCACCAGTTTCGGTACAGCTCAGTTCCAGGCGCGACTCAGGGATCTGGCGGAGCAGACCAGGAGGGTTTCTCGGTTCTCCAGCGCTTATTTCTTGTTCATTCCGCTGGTGAATCCTGATAAATTCCTGGAAAAGACTCTCTGGCTGTATAAGGTAGTGGCAACTAGACAGACAGGCTGGCTGGCTGCATTGTCGGTCCCGGGAGCGCTTTATCTGATCCTTTCCAGCCTTCCTTCGATGGAGAGAGAGTACTCGTATTTCTTCAACTGGCAGAATCTTCTCTATTTGTGGATCACCATAGCTGTCACCAAGCTCACTCATGAGTTGGCCCACGCTTACACAGCCAAGAGTTTTGGCTTGCGCGTCCCCCAAATGGGAGTAGCGTTCCTGATTTTCTTCCCCTGCCTATTTTGCAACACCACCGACGCATGGCAACTGGCAGATCGCAGGCAGAGAATGGCCATAAGTGCTGCCGGTATAGTGGCTGAGGGTGTGCTCGCGATAATCTGTACGTATGTCTGGCATTTTACTCAACCCGGTATAATCAATTCGCTGGCGTTCTATCTCATGGCTGTTTCTTTCGTCTCAACGGTGCTGTTCAATGGCAACCCGTTAATGAAATTCGACGGCTATTTCATCCTTATTGATTATCTCAACATTCCCAACCTCTTTGCCAAATCGTTTGCATATCTCCGATACTTGTTCATGAACGGAGTCCTGGGCATCAGCTCAATTTCAAACCCAGCCGAGACCGGCAGACAGAGCGCCATCTTCGCGGTATACGGAACATGCTCCTTTGCATATCGCATATCGCTTTACACTGGGATCGTCGCAGGCGTGTATCTCCGGTTCGACAAGACAATCGGTGTGGTGCTGGCGACATTGGCTTTCGGCCTGTTTGTTCTGCGGCCAATCATACGAGGCGTACGGAGTCTTTACCTCAACTACAGTGAAATTCACCCTAGGCCCTCGGGTGTGTTTGTCTTTTCGATTCTGCTCCTCGTTGGCTGTGCCATTCTGTTCACGCCGTTGACCACAAAGTCTGTCTATCCGTGTTATGTGGCGTCAAAAAGCGTGCAGAAGATTTCTGTTCCCCTTCAGGCTTCGGTGGCAAAAGCGTTTGCCAAGGAGGGGGCGGCTGTCAAGCAAGGAGAAGTCCTGTTTGCGCTCGATTCCTCCCTTCTGGAGCTTTCTCTCTTCAAAAAGGAGATTCGGCGAGCGGTGCTCCAAAGAGAATTAGATCTGATTCAACTTGACGCAAGAGACATGGGCCGGGCGCCGGCCAAGCAGATCGAGATTTACCACGCGGACGATGAAATTGGAAAGACTCGAGAAGAACTTCGAATCGCACGAAGTGGCATCATTGCACCCTTTGACGGGGTCATCACAAAGCTGGACTACCACATGCAGCCCGGCTTCCAACCGGGCGAGGGAGCGCTTGTGGGCGAGTTGCAGTCGCTAGAAGACTGTTGCGTGCACGGGCTTATCCCCGAAGAGGACCGCCAGAAGGTTAAAGTCGGTCATACCGTGGAGGTCTGGCTGCCCGTGGCTGGAGGACGCGTACTCCGAGGTCAAATACAAGACATCAAGCCCTATAATGAGAGGGATCTCAAAGATTCGCCATTTTCGAGCCGGTTCGGAGGCGAGCTCGCCACCGAGATCAGAGGAGAGCAGCACCGGGATTCGCCGCTCGAAGCCCAATATAGGTGCACCGTACATTTTCCCGATGCCAGCAGCGAGATGCCTCTTGGCATGACGGGCAGACTTGTTGTGCGCTGGGCGCCAAAGAGTTTGGCTTCCAGATTCATGGATACTGTGTCCCAAGTTTTCAGGCGAGAATTCCTGATGTAGAGGTGGCACTGTGACAAGCGAGCGGCCCTCAGCATCGCAAGAACAGGTGCCTGTGTCGGACACGAGGCCGGAGCCCGCTGCCGGCGCGGATCCCCGCCACAGGGCTCTGGCGTTGGGCCTGGAATTTGCCAAGAGGGCTTTCGAGTCCCCCACGCCCGACGACCTGTTTCTGCTCCTCACCAATGATATCAGAGTGCTACTGGAGTTTGACAGATCCTTTCTCATTACTCATGTCAAGGGCGATTCGCGCCTTGTGGCAGTGGGGAACCAGACGGGGGTGGAAAAGAAGTCGGAGCTCACTCAGCAAGTCAGGAAGCTTGCCGCTCATCTGAAGGATGTTCAAAAGGGCCTGCTGATTTCGGGCAGGACAGGGACTGCTGCGTTAACGGATGAGGACTTTCCTGCCTCAGTAACCGAGGCCCTCCAGTCTTACATGGATTTTTCTCAGTGCTCGTATCTGTTCTGCGTCCCTCTCAATCATCACGGCATGCCGATGGGCCATTTGGTGCTCGAATTCTTTGAAGCGACCCCCCCGGATCAGGTCGGTGCCCTGACTCTGTTGAACATTGCTCCTTTTCTGGCCGCCGCTCTCTCCGACAAGTGGCTTTGGCACAAGGAACCGGCCTTGGCCCGATCCTTGATAAACCCCCAGGCTCAGAAGGCGGGAATACGTGGGCGACTGGCAGCTCACAGGTGGAAGGCTGCTCTGCTACTGGGAGGAATCATGCTTCTCTTCTTTGCTATTCCCTTTCCTTTCAACGTGGGAGGAGAAGCCGAGGTAGTGCCCAGGATACGACATGTGGCTTTCTGTCGTATTGACGGAGTCCTGGAGCGCGTCCTGGTGACAGAGGGCTCCCAGGTGCTGACGGACCAAGTGCTAGCCGAAATGGATGCCAGGGAGCTTGACTACAAGATCAGGGCCGCTGAAGCGCAGTTCGAGATATTAACCAACGAGATGGTTCTCCTTCGGCGTGCGGCGGGGGAAGAACCGTCCAAACTTGCAGAAAGCAACCTGGTCGAGCTCAAGCGGAAAAGCGCGTGGGAAGACCTGCAGTATTTCAGGTGGCAAAAGCAGTTCTTGGCGATAAGAGCGCCAGTGTCAGGCATCATTTCGACAAAGGACATTGAAAGCTTGTCAGGGAAAAAACTGCGAGCGGGTGAGCCGTTTTGCGAAATCGCCGAGCCGGACAGCCTGTCTGTCGAGGTCTACGTGCCTGAAGACAGAATCACGTACATTAAACCGGGGCAAGCTGTGACTGTCTATCTCAACAACAATCCGTGGCGAGCACATACGCTAACGGTAGACGAGGTAGCCCCGATTGCCGAGGTCATGCCTCGCCTCGGAAATGTCTACCGGGTTAAGGCTCCGTTTGTCAATGCCCCTCCAACAACAATGGTCGGGATGAAGGGCACAGGACATATTACCACCATGAATTCGAGCCTCTGGTTCATAGCCACGAATCGACTGCTGACGAGGTTACGACAGTGGTCTCTGTACTTCTAGGTTATCGTGCTTCCCGTTGAATCTTGCCCGAGAGCACTGCTGAGTTGCTGAGATAGTTTCATCCGTTTGCTCTCAGCACATCATTCCGAAGTGCGGTCGATCTGGGTTCCACGGGGGCAAGAAGTGAAGGCAGCGTCATTGAACGACAAGAACGCGGAAGCCATTTCAAGGAGAAAGGGCATGAGGAAGATTGTGCTAATGATCTTCACGGTGGTCGTTTGCTGCTTCAGTACACCGCACATGTCGGCGTTTGCCGAGGATCGGCCGTTCGTCATGGGACTCCTATTGGTCGGGCCGTACAACGACAAGGGGTGGAGCCAGGCCCACTATGAAGCAGGCAGATATGTGGAAGAGAAGGTGCCAGGCGTGAAGATGATCTACTTGGATAACGTCAACCCTTCAGGACGTCCGGGATTCACTGTTCCTCACCTCGTGGATGACATGGTAGCCCAGGGGGCTCGGCTTGTGATCGCGAGCTCGGACGACATGAAGGATGGAATCAGAGAAGCAGCCAAGAAGCATCCGCTGGTAGCCTTTATCCACGTTTCAGGAGACGATGTATGGACGAAGAAGGCACCGCCCAATCTGGGCAATCTCATGGGCAGGATGGAGTACCCCCAGATGATGGCCGGACTGACTGCGGCAATGACAACGAAGACAGGCAAGATCGGATACTTGGGTCCTCTCATCAATGACGAGACCCGTAGGCTGGCCAATGCCTGCTACCTGGGAGCAGCTTACGCCTGGAACAAGGTGCGCCAGCGTCCCCTTTCGGAGCTCAAGTTCCAGGTGCGCTGGATAGGTTTCTGGTTCAATATTCCTGGTGTAACGGCGGATCCCACCCAAGTTGCATCGAGGTTCTTCGACAGCGGCCATGACGTGGTAATTTCAGGGCTGGACACCCCGGAGGCCTGCACAGTGGCCATGCAAAAGCGAAAGGCCGGCAGGACGGTTTGGGCAATTCCGTATGATTACCGAGGAGCCTGCAGAGGCGTCGACGAGATCTGTCTAGGGGTGCCCTACTTCAACTGGGGCCCAGTTTATGTCAAGATCGTGCAATCCGTGCGCAGTGGAACGTGGAAAGCCTCCTTCGATTGGCCCGGGCCGGACTGGAACGACATCAACAATTCTGACACAAGCGCGGTGGGGTTCCTGCCGGGAGCCGCCCTCTCTCCGGAAGCAAAGGCGCAATTGGACAAATTCATCCGAGGGCTTGCCTCAGGGGAAATCAACTTGTTCAAGGGCCCTCTCGAGTATCAGGATGGCACGCCGTTCCTCAAGGCTGGGGAAACGGCCTCGGACGAGCAGATATGGTACCAGGAGCAACTCCTCAAGGGGATGCATGGTCAAAGCAAGGCAAAATGAGAGCTGTCGGAGTGCTCTCCGTCCGAGACAGCCGGGTGGGTCCGAACATGGGATCGAGTGAAGGGTGAGCGGCATGCGCATCGACATCAAGAATCTTCACAAATGTTATGGGGATGTAGAGGCCAACCATGCCGTCAGTCTTTCCCTGGAGCCCGGTCGGGTTTACGGGCTGCTGGGGGAAAATGCCGCGGGCAAGAGCACCCTAAT
>CAYZET010000031.1:0-22205 GCA_964477215.1 uncultured Syntrophaceae bacterium
GGTCTTTCCCGTCTGAGTTCTCGCTTTTATGTCCGCGTGGGCTGCTAAAAGCATTTTTACCACTTCCAAGTGGCCGCCTGCGCAGGCCGCTGCAAGGGGCGTCATTCCTTGGCCGTCCTTGATTGCTAGGGACGCTCCGGCCTCAACGAGAACACGAGCCGAGTCTGCATGTCCTGCCGCGCATGCTTCGCTCAAGGCAGAGTGTCGCTGATGGTTCCTAGCCTCCAGATCCGCGCCCACATCCAAGAGTCTTCTTATGCAGTCAGTGCGGCCGTTCGCGGCAGCGATTATTAGCGGAGTGTTGTTCTCCTCATCTCGCGTATTCACGTCGAGCCCGAAGTTGAGAAGGCGCGCGATGTCCTCTCCCTTGCCTTCCTTTGCTGCGATCAGAAGCTGCTTTTTCAATTCAGACGCGGGGACGGGTGGGCCGACGTGAGACAGGGGAAACGCTCCCACGACCTTGCCCTCGAACTGGGGATGCTGATGACCGTTGGTCGCCTGTCTAGTCTGATTATACGCGTACTGATACGCCTCGTTGAGGGTGACGACTCCATCATGATCCTTGTCGGCCCTGCCCTTGAGCCCTTTGATGAGATTATGGGTAAAGACGCTGTTCGAGAGGTTCGGGACCTCCCAGGAGAGTTGCTCCTCTTTGCCAGATGTTATGATTGCGCGGCCCGACGAGCTCCGGACTTCAGAGAGAAATGCCTGAAGCGTGGGTCCAACGGACTTGGCCCTCATGTCGGAGAATCCTCCGGCGTAGCAGGCGTCCGCGATAATCAGCACCCGCTCCGCGTCGATGCCGTTGAGAAAATCCAGTCCGCTCATCTTGACTGCGGTGGCCCGCAGGTAATCCGGTTCCGTATCGTGGGTCAGGAATAGGAATTCTTTGGGCCTCATGGGATCGTACGCGCCGTGGCCGCTGAAAAACAGAATTACCGTATCGTTTTTTCCTGCTCGCGGAAGCGTATAAAACAGAAACTTCTCGACTTCCGACTTCGTGGCCTGCTCATTAAGAAGAAAGGTGACCCTTATGTGCTTGAAAACCTTGTCCTGGGTCTTGAGAAACTCCCCGAAAGCCTGAGCGTCCTTGTCGGCGAACTGGAGCTTGGGGATCTTGGGGTGGCTATATTGAGAGACTCCCACCACGAGCGCGTGCAGATCGCCTGTTTGCAGAGCGGGAGCTTGAACCTCCTGTGAACTGGCGGCCGATGCTTCAAGCCAGGAGAAAAGGACCAGTGCGGCCAGACCGAGAAAAGCCGCACCCATCACCGCCGCCGGTGATAAACGAAAAAGGACCCGCAGTCTCGATTTCGCTCGGTGACGCAGAGGGAGACGTGCACTCCACATGACATACCTCCATCCCGTGGCAGAAGACCGTCTGATTCTTTATCGATTGCCTGAGAAAATTCTTGGATCTTGTAATCAAAGAAGGGACATATAACGTGCTGGCAGCAAATCGCACGCGGTTTGCTGCCCCAAATAGCGAAGAGGCTCTGGGAGGCCAAACGCTGAAGCCGGTCAAAGCTGGTGCTTTCCTCGAGCTTGTACTCACGCGGGCGCTACAAATACTCCTTCACCTCGCGCCTCAGACCGGGGCCGGAGAGGACCAGTAATCCGGAGTTGCCTGGCGATACGCGTGCACTTGTCTGCGTTGACAACTGAAAAGAAGCCTGGTTCCCCCAAATAATGCCGAATTCCCCCTACGCGCGATTTCCATTAGTTAAGGAGCGCAGTGAGGACCAATCGCCGCAAGGTTTCCTTTAGCACATCTTGCGGCACGTTTCGAGCGACCTCGTGCTGCAGGACGGTCTCGGTGGTGGTATCCAGCAGGTCTACTTCGAGGCTTACCTCCTTTGCATCAGGGGAAATTGTGACAATGGCAGCTCTGGATGCATTCAACTTCTCGTGCAACCACCGCATCAGGGATGTCCTGTCAGAAGAGCTGAGCGGGTCCTTCTTCCACCTGTCTCTGAATGCATCAGGTGGAATCATGTGGTACCGTTCGTACACCGACATTGTTGGCGCGGCTGCGTCATAGAGCTCATCGATATGGCTTTGGGAGGGCTGCCTTTCGAACCCCTTGAACACGATCACTGTTGCTAACCGAGGGCGCCCCAGTCCTTCCTTCGGCTTGGGAACCGTTTCCCAGGACCCGGTGCCTAGCATCACAGCATATTCCGGCATGTTCGGGGGAAGCATCAACACGGCAGCCACAATGACCGCGGCAGCCAGTCCGGCCGCCAGAGCAGGTATCCGGAACTTCTTGAAAAACCGAATCCCTACGCTTTGCCATCGCGATTCAGCGAGCGCGCCTCCCGATCTCTCAGGTCTGCTGCGGTCCAGCAATTCCCGCGCAACTGCTGAAGGCATACGAGGGGCAGCTTGGCCCTTCAACTGCTCGGCCAGAGCCCTGCAGGAAAGACATTGGTCCAGGTGTCCTGCTATTCTTCCCTCCGGATCGGTTCCATAGTGGACGAGCTCGTACACTTGCCACGGTTCGGGACAGAAGGCCTCCCTGTTGTCCCTGAGAGCCCCCACCATCTCATTCAGCTCCCGGAGCTCTGTGGAGCACCGAGGGCATCCGGTCAGATGACGTTCGAGCTCCGCCTGCTCCCTGGGGGAAAGTCGGCCTTCCAAGTAGGTGAGTAGGAGAGCCTCGTTGTCACTGTATGTGCAAGGCGGATCGTTTTTCATGGGCTGAGGCTTCCTCGTCGTCGCACACGGTTGAATTTCTCCCTCAATGACTCCAGACACCTGCGGGTCTGGACCGTTGCAGTGTTTTCCGTCACGCCAAAGGATTCCCCAATTTCCTTGAACGAAAGCTCCCGAAAATACCGTAGCGTGATCAGGTCCCTGCACCGTGGTTCCAGCTCATTGAGAGCAGAACGAAGTCTTTGAGCGAGTCGGGCTTTGTCCAGGCGTTCATCCTGTAGCTCTGGTGCTTCTTCGAGGGCAGTGGTGGCATCCTCGCCAGAATCTAGGTCGACGTTAACTTCGCCGGACCTCTTTGCCGCTCGCGCTCTCCTGTATTCATCAATAGCGGCCCTTTGGGCGATCAGCGAAATGAACTTGGGCAAGGATTGCTCGCTGTCGTAGTTCTTCAAAGCAGAGGCCACGGCGATGAACGCAGATTGGCTCATGTCCTCCACATCGATTGTTCCCGGTCGCACGTACTTTCGTACCACGACCCGCACCAATCCCGCGAATCTCCCGTAGAATTCGTTCCACGCATCCTCGGATCCTGCAAGGCACCTGGCTACCAGGTCCCGGTCTTCCGTTTCGCTTCTCTGACGCATGCCCCGAGAGACTCCGCACGCCCTTAGAATGGATACCACATGGCGACCTATCTTAGTGATTGCGAAAGACTTGTCCACTAAAAGGTGGAGAGCTCACGCAGCGGGCAAGTGCAGGCCACGGATGTTCTCGAGAGTCGGTTCGAAAAAAAGACGCCGGGGATACAGCCTCGACCGCCCCCGGCATCCGGAAAAATCGACGGGTCAGGCTACTTGCAATCTTTGCAGTCCTTGACGACTTTCCCACCTGCCTTGGTGCAGTCGCCTTCGGAGGCCACCTGCTTACACTGGCCCTGCACACAGCAATTGACTGCCTTGACCGTTTGCATTTCAGGCGCTTTCGCCGGGGCCTTTTCCGCGGCAATGGCCATGGTTCCTGCAACAACGAATGCCAAGACGGTCAGAAGAGCAAAGATGCGTTTCATGTCAATCCTCCGTAATTGTTTCGTGAGACGGACTTGCTGCCGTTCTCCGAACCGATGTCGCTCGGTTCACTCGTTACTACGGAGACGAGAACGAATCCTGACCAAAAAATCCGACGTGCTCCGCAGTGTCTGCGTGCCGGCGCATCCGTTCAGAGACTGGGAGTCTCTGGGAATGAGAATGATCTCTTTTACCGGGTTTAACGCAATCGACACTATACCGCCACGCATTAAATATGCGTGGCAGTCATCGCAGTTCAAAGCCAATGAGCCTTCGGTCGATATGGGGTCATAATAGAGGGCGAGATTTCCCATCAGCGCCTGTGGAGCTCCTGGCTTATGGCCAACACGATAGTGGAGCGCGGCCGTTGCTTTCACGCTGTCGTTAATGACTCGGTTTGCGAATCAGGTTCCGACCTGTTCTTAATGCGCTCCACTATAACAACTGGAACAACAGCAGGGATCAGAATCGGCGTGCCGTTGAAGCGTCTGGGAAGATAGGGCTGCCCTCCACAGGCGCGAGCGACTGCAATCACGTGGAAATAATGGAGAGAGCAGTGGCAGAATCCGAATATCATTTCAATGCCATGGGGGAAATGATCCGCGAGACCGAGGCCGGCCGGTGTCACCTGCGGTTTCGATAGCTAACTAGCCCGGTCTCGTGCGCGCACATGCCGAGCTTTACGGAGAAGAAACAAGAGCGGTCTTGTCCAGCGGATCAGGCCGGCACAGGGGATGCCAGTTGGACGCATCGATTTCACGACTTTTTCTCGGCTTTTGGCCGTCTCATGTGTCACCGTTCCTCTCTTGGCTGCCTTTCATGATGGGCAGCGATGATTACGCCGTTCGCAAGCTTTCCTTGATTCGGGCAAGTAACATGTAGTAATAGAAGGATAACTTGTGGATGGGTTCACCCGTCATCCCCCATGACCGATTCCTGGCGAGGCGTACGAGGTAAGGCAGGTGAGTGTGATCATACCGAGATACATGCGACGCGGACCCATTCACGGCTGTGTTGACAGAGAATCCTCATGTCAAGCCAGCCTGGTGTTACCGGCACTGATTCTCGTCCTGGCTGCTATGTTTTTTTCTGTCCTCGATGCATACGGTGCGGAAGACACGGCTCCTCAGGCGAGCAACTTGCGATTCGAGCCGACCAGGCCGTTGACGGGGGACCGCGTTAAGTTGTATTTCACGCTCAAGAACGCGATACGCGCCGAAGTGAGGTGGACCGTCAACGATGACGAGGAGGACCTGCAGGATTACGACGGCATCTCAGGCTTCGTGGAATACGACCAGCCCCTCAAGGCTGGGGACACGTTGAAGGCCTCCGTTACCCCGTTCACGGGCATGGGCGAAGCGGGAAAACCTGCGGTCAAGACCGTCACGTTCTACAACTCGCCGCCGACGTTGAAACTGGAGCGCCAGGGGATCAAAGACGGCAAGTACGAGGCCAAAATCGAGGTGAACGATCCTGAGAAGGGAAAAGTTGCTCTGAAGGTAGAAGGACCCGAGGGCATGGTGATTTCCGACGATGGGAAGATCACCTGGCCCATAAAACGGGGGGTGTCCGGCAATTTCCAGGTCAAGGTGACAGCGAAGGACGAAGAGGGCGCGGAGGCGGTGCTGACCTACGCTATACGAATCAGACAGGAGGCGGGCAGGTAAATCGATCGTACTCTGTAGGGGTGCAAGTAATTATCTGCGGCCCCGGCCCTGTCGTTGCGTCCCTCTTTTTAGCCCGCCCAAACTAAGTACGCCGCTTCAGAAGAATGGTCGCGTATTTACTTCCGCCCTGTTCAGGGAAAGGCGGGTTTGAAACGTGCCCCTACATCTGCTGCTCCGGTATTCCAACTGCAACGATCAACGCTCCACCCCCCGCAGTAGGTGCAGGTTTCAAACCTTCCCTCCATTGAAACAGGCTCTGAATCTGCCCTTCCCTGAGGAGAGCAGTTTCCCAAATAGATAACCGTACTTATGAGATCCTGTACCAAGTACCAGCGACCACCTCGTGAAAGTCCCGTCTCAATCTATCCATCTGACGAATTCCTTGAGGTCCACTCGTGGTGATCTGAATTCATTAATCGGGGCCTGAGGGTCATTCTTCCCAAGCGCCACGGAAACGACGAGAGACTTGTTTTCAGGCACGTTAAGTTGGTCCTTGATCTCGTCCTCGTAGGATTTCACCAGTCCTATGGGGCACGAAGACAGACCGTGCTCTGCTGCCGCCAGCACCAGATACGCCACGAACGACCCTATATCGGTCAGGCGATCCGGAAGAAAGCATTCATCAAGAAAGATCAGAGCGACTGCGGGAGCTCCATAGAAATTGAGGCTCCCCTCGTTTATGTAAGACTTAAAGTCCCTGCCCATCCGTGCCACGAGCTCTGTCATTCCCTCCGCGCACGGTCGCGCCCGAGCCATGAATCGATCGGGCACTATGGCCGTCGTACCCGGTCCGCAGGTGATTTGACGCTCCTTATACGAGCGAAGCAGTCTCTTGGAGAGACGCTTGCGCTCCTCATTCAACACCATGTGAACTTCCCATGGCTGCATGTTGATGGCCGAAGGAGCACGAGAAGCATCCCTCAGAACAGGCTCGAGGACCTCCCTCGATATAGGCTCGTCCAGAAACGCGCGGGTGCTGCTACGAAAGCGCATAGTTTCGATCATGTTCATAGACTCCTCCTGGGGCGGTTCATTCCACGGCGCAGGCAAAGGATTCGCCTCCGGGCATATCTCCCATCATCTCGGCCAGACCGGCCCGGCGCGTAGCCCGTGAGAGGCACGCCCCTTGTCAGGGACGGGGAAAACCGGTATAGAGATCTCTCGGTGCATCAAAGAGGCCAGGAATGCCCTGACTTCTGCACTATAGCATGTCACCGCAGGGTGAAGACAATATGGTTGCATACCGAAGATACGTCGCCGTTCTCTTGGCGGCTTGTTGTCTCTTGATGTCCGAGCTGTGTTCCGGGAGGGACTTTGAGTTCTCTGACGTGTTTGGAGCGGGATTGGACGCTGAGGCTGCTGGCAGACTCGATGAAGCGTTGGAGCTCTTTTCACAGGCCGTTCAGATGGAGCCCCGTTCGACGCGAGCGTGGGCAAAGCGGGGGGAAATCTACCTAAAGAAGGGCTCCCCAGAGTCAGCCATCGAAGACCTGAAAAAGGCGGTCAAGTTGGACCCCGCCAACGGAGCCGCATACACTCGGCTCGGCTTTGCGTACAACGCTACCAACAACTATGACAAGGCTCTGGAGGCTCTCGCTGAAGCAGTGAAGCTGGAGCCGAATTCATCCGAGGCCTTGAATACGCGGGGCTTCGCGTTCAATGGGAAACATGAGTACACAAAGGCTGTCGGCGAATTTGACAAGGCGATCCGGCTAAACCCGAACGACGCCCGCTACTATAATAACCGCGGCTTCGCGTACAACGGCAAGCATGAATATGCCAAGGCCGTAATGGACTTCGATCGGGCTATTGAGCTGGATGACAAGAATCCCATGTACTTCAACAATCGAGGCGTCGCGCATCTGCGGCTTGAGGAATTTGACAAAGCGCTTGCCGACTTCGATCGGGCCATAGACTTGGATTCCAAGTCTGCTTCGGCTTATCACAATCGCGGGATGGCCTACAGCGGCAAGGGACGACACGACAAGGCAGTGGAGGAATTTAGCAAAGTCATCGAGATGAACCCCGATTCACCGGTACTCTATAAGGATAGGGGCACTGCCTATCGGAAGCTGGGAGAATTCGAGCTGGCCGTGCAAGACCTCGAGAAAGCCATCAACTTGGATAAGAGTTTTGCTCCCGCGTACGGGGCCCTCGGCATGCTCTATGCCGTTGCGGCAGAACCGCCGTACCGCAACCCCGCCATGGCGCTCCGCATGGCCGAGAAGGCTGTGTCCTTGACGAAAGGGCAGAGCCCCGACATGCTGGAGAACCTTGCCCAGGTTCAAAAGCAGTTGCAACGTTCCGACGACGCAATCCGCACGCTGAGGAAAGCGCTGGAAATGGATCCGGAGAATCGGCAGTATGCGGACCTCTTAGCCAAGTGGACAGGATCCCGAGCCAGCGCTCAACCGATCGACCCGAAACCCGCCATGGGACTATTGCCCAATCTTTGGTGACGCCTGTCGCGTGAGAGGTGGGTGATTCGCGCTTCGCGCGCTCTTCGGTCTCACGAAGCCAAGACTTTTCTCAGTGCTCCACCCATGCTAAATTGAATGTATGACTCACGAAAAAAAGACAACAAGAAGCATGGTCCAGGACAGTCTTCGCCTTGCTGGGGGGGTCCGAGACTGCCGTAACAGAGAGATCGCGGCAGCCCGATACGAACAGGCCCTGTCTTTGCTCCCGGAAGAAGTTCTCGACTCCTTCTTGGCAGGCAGATACGCGGTGAGAATCATCGTGATGCCCGATCCCCAACTGCCTATGGGGATGTCTATCAAGGTCGAGGACTCCGGCAACAAACGTCGCTACACGATATTCGTGTACGAGGAACAGTGCGGATGGCCTGAAGATCGCTTCCTTGGGGCTCTTCTCCGAGAGCTCGGTCACGTGGTGGCAGGAAAACCCCCGGAGCATAGGTGGCCGCAGGCAAGAGGAGAGAGGGCACGTTTCAAAGAAATGCTCGAGTGCAAGGCCGACGCCCTGGTGTGGCAATGGGGACTGAGGCATTATAGCATGAGTCATCTGAATGCCACGTATCCCCCGCACTGGGTTGATCGGATTGTCAAGCAGATAAGCGAGTACATGGATTCCGGTGAGTGGCACGAAGTCCAGCGATAATTTAGCCCCTTGGAGAAGTCGCCGAGGGCCTCATATTCCGGATCTCATGTCATTGATAAATGCCTGAGGATCGATCTTTCGTTTTTCGGGCATGGTGTGGCTCCGCAGCAATGTTGAATTGCTTCAGCGATGAGCGCTGACTTATAGGCCTTCTTCCAATCGCATGACCTTGGCAAGCCTTCGTACGTGGCGATCTTCTGCGGAGAACTGCGCTGTTACGAAGGCCTTGACCAGCTCGGATGCCACCGCGCTCCCCACGACTCTCGCCCCCAGACAGAGAACGTTCATGTCATCGTGCTCGACTCCCTGGTGTGCGGAATAGGTGTCGTGGCAGACTCCGGCTCGAATCCCGCGCATCTTATTTGCGGCAACGCAGGCTCCCACACCGCTTCCGCAAACAATGATTCCGCGATCGGCTTTTCCCTCCTGAACGGCTCGCCCTACTGCTTCGGCAAAATCCGGATAGTCCACTGGATCGGGGCTGTCAGTTCCGCAATCGATGACCTCATGTCCCAGCGATTTCACCATGACCGTCACGGCCTCTTTGAGGTCAAATCCCGCATGATCGCAGCCAACTGCTATACGCATTTCTACTCCTATGAGAATATGAAAAGGGATATCTTTCGCGTCAATCACAGCCGCGGTTCTTGTCCAGTACGCTCATGGCCAATGCTACGATATTGTCCACGGTAAACCCGTATCGTTTCATAACTTCGCTCCCGGGAGCTGAAGCCCCAAATCTGTCCACCGCTATCGAGGCGCCCCCATCACCAACCCAGGTGCACCACCCCATCGAAGACCCTGCCTCGACGGACACGCGGCACTTTAGGGTGGGCGGGAGCACGCGATCGCGGTACTCCTGGGGCTGTTGTACGAAAAGCTCCCAGCTTGGCATGGAAACGACCCTCGCTTTAACGTTCTTTTCCCGTGCGAGGAGCTCCTGGGCTTCTAGGGCCAGATGGACTTCCGAGCCGGATGCAATAAGAATGATTTCCGGGTCACCGTCCGGTTCCGATAGGATATAAGCACCTTTCGAGAGACCGGCGGCGGGAGCGTAGCGCGTCCGATCCAGAATTGGCAGCCCTTGCCGCGTTAGAATCAAGGCAACCGGCTTGGGGAGCTCCATCGCGACGCGCCAGGCTTCCGCCGTTTCGTTGGCGTCCGCGGGTCTGAGCACAAAGAGGTTCGGTATGCAGCGCAGGGAGGCGACCTGCTCTACAGGTTGGTGGGTCGGACCGTCTTCCCCCACCCCGATGCTGTCGTGGGTCAGGACAAATACCACATGCAGGTCCATGAGCGCGGAAAGCCTGATTGCGGGACGCATGAAATCCGCAAATACCAGGAAAGTGGCTCCGTACGGGATCAATCCCCCGTGTGCTGCGATTCCGTTGACCACCCCCGCCATGCCGTGCTCTCTCACCCCGAAGCGGAGATTCCTCCCCAGTGGGTGCTCACGGCTCTGATTATACTCTCCCGCGATGAGGGTCTTGGTCGATGGGGCCAAGTCCGCGGAGCCACCCAGAATATTGGGGACACGTTCTGCAATGGCGTTGAGGACCTTCCCGGACGCGACTCTCGTTGCGATCTTGCCATCCTGAGGGCTGAACCGTGGAATATTTGCGTCCCAGTTTTTCGGAAGCTTTCCTTCGATCTGTCTCTCAAATCTCTCCGCATTTTCCGGAAACTTTTCCCGGTATCTCGAGAGGAGATCCAGCCAGGCTCCCTCCAATTTCACCCCTTTGTCGATTGCTTGACACATGTGAGCCGCCGCTTCTTCGGGAACATGAAATAGGGGGTGTCCTTCCCAGTCGTAAAATGCTCTGGTCAGCTTGACCGCTTCCTTCCCCAGGGGTTCTCCGTGGGCTGAGGCGTTTCCTTGTTTGGGGCTGCCGTATCCGATATGGGTCTTAACCAGGATGAGAGAAGGCCTCTCTGTTTCCTTATGAGCCGCGTTCAAGGCTTCTTCGATGGCATCCAGGTCGTTGCCGTCTTCAACCGTTACGGTGTGCCAGCCATAGGATGCGAAACGGGCTGCTCGGTCTTCCGTAAAGGTTATCGAAGTGCTTCCCTCTATGGATATGCCATTGTCGTCGTACAGATAAATCAATTTTCCGAGCTTCAGATTGCCTGCAAGAGACGCTGCTTCAGAACCCACGCCTTCCATGAGATCTCCATCGGACACAATAGCGTACGTGCAGTGATCTATGAGGGGAAATCCTGGCCGATTGAAGTCTGCCCCAAGGAATCGCTCTGCTACAGCCATTCCGACGCCCATGGCGACTCCCTGGCCCAAAGGGCCGGTGCTCACTTCCACTCCAATTTGAGGATCTCGTTCCGGATGGCCTGGGGTCTTGCTTCGCCATTGGCGAAAGTTCTTGAGCTCTTCCAGGGACATATCGTGCCCGGTGAGGTGAAGCAGCGCGTAGAGCAGTGCTGAACCGTGGCCTGCAGAAAGGACAAAGCGGTCCCTGTTCGGCCAAAGCGGATTCTTGGGGTTGAAACGCATGAAGCGGGTCCACAGGACGTAAGCCATGGGGGCAGCACCCAGAGGGAGTCCCGGGTGACCAGAATTGGCCTGCTCTATGGCATCCACTGCCAGCATGCGAATCGTTCGTATACAGAGCTCGTCCAGCTCTCTTTGCGCTTTGCCCATTGAGAAACATCCTCCAGCTAGCTTGGTTGAAGAAGTGAACAATCCCGAAACCGCGCTCGACTTTGGCAAAAACCTCTGCCCTCTCCTCTTGTACGGTGCGTCCCTTATGAATCTGTGCTCGCGAGCGAGAACCGAGGGGCTCGAACATTTCCGCCGAAAAAGAGAAGTGTGCCTTCCTGGTGCGCTGACTACTATACGGAGCTTGCGGTTGCCCGGGAGTGTCACGTGCGGGTTACATCCTACAAAATTCTGATCGATTTTTCACTTCTTTCGTTGACCGTCTCAAACCTGCGGCCTCCCACGGGCCTTCATCACCTTTCACAGGCGACCGTTCAAACCCCAAACATGAAAAATGCGGACATTCATGCGATTGCCTTGATCCTTATCTGCACGTATGATTGTGGGCCACGGTGGATCCCATCGGGAGAACGCTCGAGATGTCGGTCTCTGAACGAGGCCTCTACGAAGTACCGCTTGACCATGTTGAAAACGAGAGCCAACACTGTGAAGCATCCGAACAGATTTGATTGGAAGATCACCTATCGCTTAGTTTTTTGGGTGACCGGGATCACGTTGTCCGTGGCGGTGGCATATGGGGCGCGTTACTACACAAACAGCGACGCCATCACGTACGTGGAGATGGGAGAGGCGTTTGCCCGAGGGGATTGGTGGGGCATGGTAAACCTCACGTTCAGTCCCGTATACGCTATCACCTTGGCAGCGGCCCAGGCATTCCTCGTTTCAGACCCATTGGAGGAGATCATCAGGCTCAAGATCGTCGGCTTTGTATGGTTCCTCGTCACTATGATTGCCGCGGATGTGATGATCTCGTCGGTTCGAAGGGACCTCGATCAGGCTTCCGCTGGAGACGCTCCCCCTCTTTCGGGCCAGGCTTTTACAGCCCTGAGCTACGTCATGTTTCTTGTGACGGCTCTCGTGTCAATTAGAGTGCAGCTCATGAATCCGGATATGGGCATGTTCTTCGTGGCTCTGGTTTGTGGGACGGCTCTCCTCAAGATCAGGAGCGATCCTCAAGGTTGGGGGCCATACCTTGTTTTGGCCGTCGCAGCCAGCATCGGGTACCTGCTAAAATCGTTCTTCTTTCTCTATGCGGCATTCTTGTTCGTGGTGGCTTTTCTCGCGAGCGCTTCTCTCCGCGTCGCTCTGCCGAGGCTGACGGTTGCTCTGCTTCTTTACACGCTCATCATATCACCGTGGGTTATAGCACTCTCGGCCAAGAAAGGTGGGTTCACGTATGGAGAAGGGGGCCGCCACGTATACGCAATAGAGGTCGCGGGAGAGGGTGAGCCGGTGTACCTGCCGAAGCCCCTTGTCGAACGACCTGCTACGGTGGTCTTCGATGACACACTTCCGGGCACAAGGCCGTACTCTCATGACGTCGCCTACTGGTCCGTGGGGGTGAAGCCCGCGTACAGAATTTGCGATCACGCGGCAATGGTCTTGGACAACGTCGGCAAAGTTTTCTCCCAGAACACGTGGCTGATCGTCGTAGGCGCGTGGGCGGCAGTGATGGCAGCACTGGGAAAACCCCGTATAGGGGGCTTCCGTCCGCTGTCTCTCAGCCTTGTAATTCTCATTCCCGCTGTGGGCGGGATAGGCCTGTTCTCCCTCATACGTATGGAGCCGCGATACATTGCCCCGTTCCTCTTTATGGGCTTCGTGGGAATACTCACGACTTTCCGCTTTCCGAACGACGATAGCGGGCCTCGGACTCAAGGTGGACCGAGGGAAAAGAAGTCCGTCTCGTCCGTCCGCTCGTCCGGCCATCCCATGATCGGGGTGCCGGGTTTCTCACGAGAAGGCATGTACAAGCATCGTGCGATAATTGGCTGTTTACTCCTCTTGGTGTTCCTGCTCGGGGTGGTGATTCAGTCCGCAGTCGCACAAGTGCATCGGGGCTTGCTTCCCTCCGGGGGAAAGCCCTCACGGCTCGAGGCCCATTTCGAGCAGATCGCTGTACACGAGCACCTTTCACGGCACGGACTGACAAGGGGGGATCGGGTGGCTGTCGTCGGCAATCCTCCTCTCTATTGGGCACGCATGGGTGGACTCAAAATCGTGGGAGAAATCCTCGACCCGTCCGAGTTCCTCGCGGTAGACAGGGCGGCACGGGCCAGTGCAATGGATGCCTTGGCCGCGGCAGGAATCAAGGCAGTTCTCAGCCACGGTCCAATGGCAACCTGTGTTGCTGACGAGGGTTGGCAGCAAGTGCCGGGGACCGGTTCGTACTGGGTTCTTCACCTCCACGAGTTCCGATGAAAGGGGCACGGAGGCACACTGTCGTCCGGAAGCCTGGAGGAATTGCCGAGAAATCGTCAGATCCCTTGTTACTTGGAGGGGAGAATCTGGACCCGCTTTCCCTCTGTTCGGCCGAAATATGCAGGATCGTACATGAGCGAGATCCTCGCTCCCCGCATCCAGAAATCTCCCTCAGTTACTGCTCTGGCGAGGTATGAGTAGCGATAGGTACCAGCCCACGCCTGGTTTTTGAAGACCCTCACGCCATCGTCTCGGAATTCTACATGATTGGGCGTGAAATTGCTGAAACCGGAGAACAGGGGTTGTCCGTCCGTCGCCTCGGCTTCAACTCCTTCTGACTTAATTTCCGGATTTATGGGGACGAGACCCGCGGGAACCGGATCGACGAGGGCTAGGTATTCGAAGCGCCGATCCGTGTAGGCCCTGTTAGGATCCTGAAGTCCTATCTCGATGATGACCCTGACCATGTCGCCCACTCTGATTTCTTCCTTTCCATTGAGGTTCTCTATCCTTTTCTGCAGCGAGAAGCCGGCTGAGCGAATCGCCGGGTCCGTCACTACATCGGGGTACGTAAGCTCCAAGGTATAATTCACCATGCGCCTTGCGTCGCATTTGAGGTTTATGCTTCCCCGATCGAGGAGCTTGAACGGATCGAGGGGGACATAGGCGGTTTCTTCGCTTATCACGAATTCCACTGGATCTTGACCGGCGTAATCTACAGTGATTTTTACCGGTTGACGCCTTCTCTCATCGGTCTTCGCATAGAAGCGAGAGAGCCCGAGGATGCACCATCCAGTATCCGCGGTGGAGTACCAGGCGCCTTCCGGTCTCAACGTTCTGATCAACTGACCCGCCCACTGTTCGGCCTTTCTCGGAGCACCGCCCAGGTCCATTGCCGCAAGCAGGCATGCTGCAATCTCGCGCACGCTCGAATCATAGTAGCTCGTACGCGATGCGTCGAACTGGGGATTGAGCCTCTGAAGCTTTTCCTGGAGCTTTTGTTTGGGCATGTACCCAATCCGGTGAGCGGACATCAACAGCAAAGCCTTTGACTGGTCGCCCAATTGATCGTATCTCTCGAAGAACCTTTCCAATTCCTGCGCACTGAGCTCTTTGTGAAGGGCCAACATGTAAGCGGCAAGCTCCCGCGTCCAAGCCGCCCCGTGGAATCGGTCCTCTCCATGCTCGAACAGGTTCTTCCGGAGATACCCAAGGGCCTTTTGTAAACGCTGCTCAGGCACGTTGTGTCCTGCCTGTTTTGCCTGGGTGAGGGCAAAGGTGGCATACATCGTCCCCCACCAGGATGGGGTCTGTTCCCCCGGCCAGTAGGAGAATCCACCTTCCGGAGTCTGCATGGCAAGGAGTCTGTCAACTCCGCCTTTGAGAAACTTGTCCACTTCAGCAGCCGTTATGCCCGGGATTGCCGCGGCACTGACAAGGCTTCGAATACCGGCCAGCGGAATCACGCCCGAGCTCGTTTGCTCGACGCACCCGTACGGATAGGTCAGAAGGTACTTGAGCCCAGGAGCAAGCTTCGACCAATTTGTGATGCCTATGCTGAGTATGGCTTTGAAGTCATCCGGGTGTAAGTCTCCCCGATCGAGGGCAGCCAAGCCGGAAGGCAGCTTGGCCTCGATCTGCTTCTGCTGGACGAAGTCGCCGATTTCCGCTCGGCGAACCGGGAGGAATCTGGATAGCACGGGGCAGGTAAGCTCGATAGCATCCGAGAATTTTCCGGCGTCCCCCGCGAACGCTCCTTTGAACGTCAGTCTCGCACTCTCGGCGCCGGAGAGCACCTCCACAGTTGCTCTGGTATTCAGTGTGGAGAAAGGTTCAAGAACTCCCGCCGTGAGAGCCGTACGAATATTGACAAATCGGGAAGCCTCGGCGCTAAGGCTAAACCGACCCTTTCCTTTGGTCTTGTTATGGAGCAGCACGGGAAACGTGGCGCGGTCCCCCGGGATGAGGAATCGTGGAGGCGAAGGCTCCACGAAGAATTCCTTGGTAACCACCAGGGTCCTCTCGCCGGAAGCAAAGGCGGATCCGGCGTCGCAGACGACCGCATACACCCGGTACGCGGTCGTGGTATCCGGAAGGGTGAATGAAACCGTGGCCTCACCAGATTCATTCGTGTGCACGGCCGGATTGAAATAGGCGACCGGTCTGAAGTCCTTCCTAAGACTAGGGAACATCTCTCCGAGAGCCCCTCCGCCTCCCTCCACAGGTCTGGTGGAAAAGACTCGAAAAAGATCCTGACTGACCAGATCGAGGCGGAGATCGCCGGAGAACACTGCCAGAGGGAGGTTGAACTTGGTAAGCGGCTCCAGATTCGGAGTCTGAAAACGCGTAAGTGCCAGCACCGCCTCATCGACCACGCAGACAGCCATCTCCGCCCGCGCCCCCTTGCCCTTGCCATCTTGAACCTTGAACAACAAGGTCTTCTTCTCGCCGGGCCTTCCTTTGAGCTCCGCCTCTTCAGGCGCTATCTCAAGCCTCAATTCTTGGGACGTGCTGCTCACGGAGATGTCCGCGTACCCATAATATACGGAAGGAATGTCGCTGTCCGTCTGGGTAGTGTACACCGGAAAATCGCCCCGTCCGGCAGCAGCTATCATCGAGACGTAGACGTTCGGAACATACTGCTCACTCACCTTGAACCGGTAAGAGACGTTTTCACTGCCTGCGTCTATCACCTGGTATCGAAAGACGTCTGCGCCTTCGAGGGTGACGAGGCACTTAGCCATAGGTCTGGGGGCCTGAAAGCTGACGTCCACTTCCTCGCCAACGGTATACTGCTTCTTGCTCATGGTGAGAAAGACCTGGTTACCAGTCTGTACCTCCTTTTCATCCCTGGTCCTCATCCACTCGTCATAGCTTCTCCAGCCGACCTTGAAGACGGTTTGGCTGGTGAAACGTCGGCCTTCGTGAACATAGGTGAAGGAAATGAGGTAGCTCCCGGATCTGTTCAGGCTCACCGGAAAGGTGCCGTCTCCTTGCACGAGGGATGCGCTCGCGGTCAAGGTTTTGAGCCACCCTTCCTCCCACAAGTAGTTGATATTGCCGGTCTCATCCCTCTTTTGGACGTAGAAGCTGTCGAGCTCCATGAGGGAGACTTCCACGGAGCCTGCCGACACCTTGTTGCCGTCCCTGTCCACCACGACAATTCTCAGAGGGGCTTCATAGCCGGTCTGCACTTGTGCCGGATGCCTCGAGATCCCAACGAGGAATTGGGAGTCCGGCTTAAAGGTCTGGACATCGGTGGCGGGCTCTCCGTCCACATCCAGGACTGTGGCGGAAACTTCGATTCCATAGATGCCTGTAAGAAGTCGGCTGTCCAGCGGGAGGACGAAACGCAGTTTTCCTTCCCCGTCCAGGGTGGATTCGCCCGATTCCAGAAATCTGGTCATGGTATCATCGTTGCCGAAGAAGTATCCCGTCAGTCCCGGCACCTGGTTCGCAATGGGAACAAGCGACGCTTTCCAGCGCACTTGGCCGTTCTTCACCGGGCCTCCCGTGTAGTATTGGCCGGAAACCTCCACGTCCAGAAATTGCTCCTGAACATCAAGCCCCACATAGCCCTCACCTTGGCGGGAGCCCGCCTTGAGCGTTAGCCGCGCGTAGTGACGTGCCCGCTTGTAGTCCTGAACCAGAAACGAGGAAGAGAAGACCTCCTTGGTGTCACCGGGGCCCGGGGAGTGTACCTTGATTTCGTATGTTCCCTGGGGAAAAAACTTTTCCGTGGCAAAAGAATCGTGACAGGTTCCGAATTCTCCCAGGGTCAACTCTGTACTGTACGGGATATCTTGTGTCGGACCGACAACTTCGACCTTCACCAGTGTTCCTGATGGCGGCACAATACTGTTCTTCTCGTACGCCCGGGCCACGTACTTGAAGTGAACGGTTTCACCCGGACGGTATATGCCTCGCTCCGTGAACACAGTTCCTTTCACGGCATCCGGCCTGTCTTTTGCCCGCCGGGCCTGGACAATCCCATAAGGCTGGAATCTCAAAGCTCCCAGATCTATGCCGCAGGAATCGGAGCCCGTTGACGCCACCAGCCAGGTCGCCGAGGCGAGGCTCAGGGGGCTGTCCGCCTTCAAAAGTGACGAATCAGCCTGAGAGGCAACCGCGGGGTACACGCGACCGTCCTGGACGAGCAGCAGTCCGTCCTGGTTGGTTTTTCCCACGAAGAAGCGCGTTCCGTCAGGGGTGCTGAGAAGGAGCTTCGCTCCTGCAACAGGATTGCCGCTGTGGATTGAGGTGACCCATACGAGGAGGGAGCTATCCGAGAGCTTGTAGCTGACCGACAGATCCGTGACCTGAACCAGCCGCGGGATCTGAAGATTGAAGTCACCGTCGGGGTCGGAGAGCCGCATAATAAAGGCCCCGCCATCTTTCGGACTCGTGCGGAAGGACAAGGGAAGAGAGAACCCGTACACGTGATCTTTCGCTTCTGGAGCGAAAAAGACATCAGCGTCAGCGGTGGCTTGGCCGGCAAATACGGGGTCAATCTTGCCCTGGTCGGCCAAATTCCTCAGATCTGTACAACGCTTTTCCCAGTCGATTCCCTTCCCGTCCTTTACGGACTGGGCAGCTTCCGGCACGAGGAATGGAGGCACCCGCCTGAGATCGCACCGCACCTTCGTCAAGTTCGATAGAGTCACGGGGAAGAGCTGGCGTCCGAAGAGCTCAACTACGGATCGGTTGCTTCGTGGAGTTGCCTCCTGCTTGAGGCCAGGGCCGCGGAATGTATACGTCTTCTCGGCCAGCACCGCGTTCCCTGAGTCCACCGGCCCACCCTTTATTTCGAGCACGTACTCCTTGTTGAACTCGAAATCGCCGGATATCCTTTGGGTCCATGCGGAGTCGCGGAAGAACGCGAGGTTTGGCACTGACGGGCGAATTTCGGCGGACCGTGCGAAGTCCCTTTCAGAGACGCTTCCGGACAGGTTGACCTTGATTCCTTTGTCCTTGGCGGAACGAAAGTACGTGGAGACTCCTGTCACCACGATCTCGTCCACCGATCTGAATTGGAAGGAGAAGTCCTTCGCAAGGGAACGGCGGCCGGTCGCATCGCTCAGCCCCTTTTCTAGGATCAGTCTTACGGTCTCCGGCCGGCCGGCATCCGTTGGAGAAGCAACGTACATCTCCCTCACCGGGGGGCCGGTCAGCTCCTGACCGTCGCGATTCACAAGCCTGTACGTTTTTTTCGATCCGTCTGCTGTGATTGTGAGAGACTGGTTCACGTTCGAAGGGAAGACAGGATGGTTAAATCGGAGAGAGAGAGCCCACTGGCCGGCCTTGATCCACCGAGAGGAAAAGTCTCTGGAGCAGTATACCGTCAGATCATCCGCCATGGCGTGTCCCACGAGCGTAGCAAGCAGAAGGATTGCCACCGCCACCGCCGTTGTCCCGCGCGGCACCGAACCTTTCATAGTGTGCCCCCTTTCTTCATCTCGGAACCGATATAGAAAAATTAGCAGCAATGTAAAGGCGATCGCGACGACGCCCACCGCTGGAATTAACTTCTCACGTAATCCGACGGTCGACATGATAGCGTGTCGGCTGGATCGAGACAACCTTGAGGTGATATGATCGACAAAAACATATGGTCCAACGGGTGGCGGAACGATGGAAGAAAATGAGGGGGCAAGACCCAAGCCCCCCGGCGCGTCGAGCGGCCCTCTGAGGATCCACGAATTCGAAGGGAAGCTGTTTGTCACCGGCTTCGGATTGTGGATTCCAGTGCGGTCAGAAGAGGAAGGCCTTCTGCTTATCCAGGATCTGGAGGACGAGGGGTTCCGGATCTGTTTTTAGAGGAGGCTCAGAAAGCACCACCGAGACACGAAGGCCATGGAGACCGGCCGGCCACAGAGAGAGATGCCGGGCAGGCAAAGGGATGGTCGCTGTCGACTTCCGCTGTTTTTGTTTGATCTCCAGGCTCTTCGTGCCTCATGTGGTGCGAGATGAGATGCAATGGTTACGATTGGCAAACCCGCGAAGCTCAGCAGTTTGCCGCGCACAAGTCTCCTGTGGAAAGAGCGGAGAGCAGTTTCAGAAGCCCTCCGCGCATTTGAGCCTTGATAGTAAGAGCCCTCCTTTCATCTTTTCCCAGTCTTTCAGCTCATCGCTGGACGCGACTGAGCACGGAGCCGTCCGGGCCGATGAGCTCAATAGGGAACCCCGATCGGCCCACGGCATGGGTGGAACAGCTCAGGCATGGATCGAAGGTCCTGATAACCGCTTCCACCCGGTTGAGGGCATCCTCCGAGACAACGTCGCCGTTGACGAAGCGCCTCGCGACCTGCAGGATGCCACGGTTCATGGCTAGGTTGTTGTGACCTGTTGCTACGATGAGGTTCACCCAGGTGATAAGCCCTTCTCCGTCCACCTGGTAGTGGTGTATGAGCGTCCCCCTGGGGGCCTCCATTACCCCGACCCCTTCACGGTAATTGGGCTCCGCGTGAGCCCGCACGTGGGGATTGGTGATGTCGGGATCGTTGAGGAGTTGCTTGAGAGTTTCACACGCGTAGATGATTTCGATGAGTCTCGCATGGTGATTGAAAAAGGAGCTCATCACAGGTCCGCGGTCAATCTCCCTGAACTCGGCCCATTCCTGATCCGCGATGGGAGTTCCGCAGCCGCTGCACACATTCAGCCTGGCTGCGGGGCCTACGCGGTATATTCCCTCCGGGTAGCCAACCGGCTTGTAGTAGGGTGATTTCAGGTAAGAAAATGGCTCGACGTGTTCGGCGATGAACTCCTGATACCTGGTGGGGTCGACCCCTTCTTGCACCGGCGTTCCTTTATAGTCGATGAATCGTAGTCGACCATCCAGGTGCTCCAGGTTGCCCTCGGAATTTATCAGGCCCAGAAACATGGTGGGGAAGTTGGCAAAGGTTCGGATTTCTTCCCGATGATTCTCTATTGTCGTTTTGAACCAGCCCAGCGTTCGCCTTGCGATCTCTAGCGCGCGAGAAACCATTGGAAGCAGTGACTCGCGCTTCTCCTCGGTCAAGGCCTCACTCACCCCGCCCGGCACAACCCAGGCCGGGTGGACCCGCTTGCCCGCAAAGGTCTGGATCATGGTCTGCCCGAGGCCTCGAAGCTCAATCCCGTCGCGGGCAATCGACGGATGGCTTTCGAGCAAACCAATGACATTGCGTCTTTGAGGATCGCAGTCCATGCCCATGACGAGGTCTGGCGCAGAAAGGTGAAAGAAGCTCAGAGCATGGGACTGAATGAGCTGAGCGCAGTTGAGCATCCGCCTGAGCTTCGATGCAGTCTCCGGAATCCTAACTCCCAGCAGGGCATCGCACGCCTTTGCGGACGCCAACGTGTGGCTGACGGGGCAGATGCCGCAGATGCGTTCCGTCAGTGACGGCATCTCATAGAACGGCCTGCCTTCGCACAGCTTTTCAAAACCGCGAAATTGAGTAACATGGAATTGCGCGTCATTGACCTGCCCTTGATCATCCAGGTAGAGCGAGATTTTTCCATGTCCCTCTATGCGGGTTACCGGCTCGATGATAATCGTGTTTGGCACGGCAGTCCTCCTCGCGCGTCAGGCTCCGAACCGCGACCGGCCCCCGATCTCAGGGACCCGGCCATGAAGCAGCTCGTCCAATGCAAAGAAAATAACGTCGGCCGGCGGCGGGCACCCTGGTATGAACAGGTCCACCGTTACCACTTCGTGGACAGGGATCGCTCTGGGCAGGAGCTTGGGCACCCCGACGCTGGGGGGGGCGGTGTGATTCGAAGAGTTTTCGGCGTACGCTCGGTGGAGCACCTCCGACGCGCGGTATTTATTCCTCATTCCGGGGATATTGCCCGTGACGGCGCAATCACCGAAAGAAATTATCGTATTGCTGCGCTCCCGTATGAGTCGAATCAGCTCCATCTGTTCGACGTTGCCGATTCCCCCTTCGACGAGAGTGGCATCCACGCCGGCTGGAAATTCCTTGGTGTCGACGAGGGGACCATAGGCGAGCACAACGTTTGCAGCCACTTGGATGAGACGCTCGTCTATATCCAACAGTGACATGTGGCAACCCGAACATCCTTCTAACCAGCATGTTGCTATGGAAAGTTTGCTCATGACTCGTCCCCGTTCCTATTCCCCGCTCTGAGAACGCATCATCTGCAGGTAGGGGAGGAATTGACGCCTCTTGACCATTTCGGCCACTGATTTTCCCTTCTCGGAGAGAGCGCCTGTGGGGCAGGTTTGCACGCACTTACCACACCCCGTACACGTTTCGGAATGGCCCCATGGCTCATCAAGATCCATGATCAGCCGGGTCAGAATGCCGCGGCCCTGGGTGTCAAGGGTGTGTGCGCCTTCGATTTCGTCGCAGACACGCACGCACCGCAAACAAAGCAGGCATCGGTTGTGATCGACCGAGAACCGAGGATGCGTCGCATCAATGGCGAACTTTGGATACATGTAGTCGTATCGCACATGAGTCATCCCCAGCCTTATGCTGAGATCCTGCAGCTCGCAGTGGCCGTTCGATACGCAAACTGAGCAGACGTGGTTACGTTCCGAAAAGATCAATTCCAGGATCCTCCGACGATACTCGTTGACCCGCTCGGAGTCGGTCGTAACCACCATGTCTTGCCTTGGAAGTGTCACACATGAGGGGAGCAAACGGTCGATCCCCGCTATCTCTACGATACAGAGTCTGCACGCACCGCGTTCGGAGAGGCCATCGAGGTGGCAGAGCGTGGGGATGTAGATCCCGTTCTCACGCGCTACCTGCAGGATGG
>CAYZET010000032.1:0-21709 GCA_964477215.1 uncultured Syntrophaceae bacterium
TGAGGGGAAACGAAATTACGACCGACCAGGGAGACATGATCGTATTCGGCCTGGCCCGATAGATCCAACAAAGCATGGGGCTTAAGAGTCAATTCGGCCAAAGTATTGGTCCATCCATATTGAATGGGCTTTCCAAACGGATCCGGGTTCTCGGCAATGCGCTGATTCTCGAAATCATATCCCTGCGACAAGCTTAAAGTAAAGAAATCCAGATACTCGCCTGGCGCTATGCGGCCCGTGAGCGTATGCCTGACTTCCGCGGTTACCAGGCTCATTTGATCCCATTGGTCTCGCTCGTCGAACTGAGGATAGGTCTTGTGATTTGCCTCGGGCCTGTACGTCCACGCGAATCGCGGTCTGACCGTGTGCTGGATCTTCTGGAACCCGAGAAGAGTCCCGCCGAAAACCGAATTGATGTCAGTAAACAGGTCGGCGTTCACCTGGTACAGGTCGGAGCGCAGGGCTTGTATCGAGCTGACGCTCTTGTCCCGTTCATAATATTCCGCCGCGTAAACCCTAGCGAAATAGGTCATGGACGGCTCCAGCTTGAGATACCGCCCCAGCGCGAGGGGAAGGCTTACGCGTGTGTCGGCCTGCACCCGGCTTCCCAACCACTGTTTATGTACGATTGGAGCGTAGAAGTGATCGTACACGAGATTAGAGCTCAAATACAACGGAGTGTATGGAAGGTTGCTCGCGAAAAGTGTCCCTGTGACAATGGGCAGATTCTGGATCGTCAGCGCATTGTTCGGGAGATCGAGATCATCGAAGTGCCGGGCCTCCGCCTGAAAGAGGAAATGATTGGTTTGCTTGTAAAGGAAGGCATTGGATTCCAAATACCTTACCCTCAGCCTCCTATCCAGCGGTCCTCCCCAAACCTCGAAATAGTCCCGATCCGAAACCCACGTGCCATTCGCCTTAAACCGCAGACCTCCAAGCAACCCCTGATCGTGCCTCCACGTCGCGTAGAAACGGTGACTTCTCGGTGCATCCTCCGGTCCGTACTTCCAGTCGTACGTGTACTCACCGTACAGTTGACCCTTGAAATCTTCGTATGGGATGTACCGAAATTCGAGGGAGGCCTGAGCCGCGCGTTTGGTGCAGACCCTCGGCACAATCGTAGCATCCATGGAAGGCGATATGCTCAAAAAGAAGGGGAGGCGTATGTCAAAGCCTTTCAGGCTGCTGTTCGACATGGTAGGCATGAGGAAACCCGTCTGCCGCTTGCGCTTGGCAGGATAGACCAGCCATGGCATGTAGAACACCGGAACATCTTTCACGTAGAAGAATCCGTGCTTGAGAACGCCGTACCCTTCGAGGGTCACGTCTAGGTCTCTGCCCGTGATACGCCAATCGGGATTGAGTCCGTCACACGTAGTGAAGCTTCCCTCCCTAATGTGGTACGTCGATTCCCCAACCTTCTCGAGCGCTTTTCCTTCAAGGTACACGTTGTTCCGCGTGAGCAGCACCTTACCGTTATAGATTATGCCCGTGGCTTCCCGGAGGTTCAGCGTAAAGTGCTCGGCCTCAACGACATCACTCCCGATGCGCACGATAACCTTGCCCTTGGCAGACAACTCTCCCGTTTTCAAGTTGTAGCTCACACTGTCCGCTCGCACTCGGGTGTTGCCCTGGCTCAGTGTGACGTTGCCTCGTACAACGATCGTTCCCGTGGCATGCTCGTAACTGAGCCTGTCCGCGCTCACCTGAATGGGTATTTTTGCGGGAATTATTCCTGATTCCTGAAGATCTATGGCCTTAGATTCATTCGGCGGAGAAGGGGGCTGAGCACGAACCTCCGTGAGGAAGAGGCCAATAACCGATCCGAACGCGATGAGGATCAGAGCCACGGACGCGGCTCGAAGCACGCTGTATGCGTCACCACGCACAGCCCGTGAGCTTACGCTCGCCGGAGACTGCTTACGCCAAAGGTTGACGGCCCTGGCAGCCTTATCCATGCTCTCTTGGATCACCTGCCCCACCGGAGATCTCCCGGCATTTAATTTCTCCGCAACAGGATTGGTCTCATTGGTCATCCAGTCCGCAAGCGGATCGAACCACTCCTATCATGTACAGGGATCCCGCAGCGAGGATAAGGTCGCTTCTGGAAGCCCTTTTCAACAGCATCTCCAGCCCTTCCCTTATGGTCCCCGCGGGTCGCGCGGGTACTCCGCACTGCCGGACCAGCGAAGCCAGTACCTTAGGGTCCAGGGCACGATTTCCTTGCGGGGGCACGCAGACTACCTCTCGAGCAACGGGCGCGATAATCTTTGCCAAGACCTCAAAATTCTTGTCCTGCAGAACCCCGAGGAGCAGGAGAGGCTTGACCCCCGGGTACACACTGGCAACGGCACTCTTGAGCAACCGCATTCCTTCAGGTGTGTGTGCCCCGTCTATGAGCACATCCGGGTCTCTCCTAACAGTCTCGAACCTTCCGGGAAATCGCGTCTCTTCAATACCTTTCCGGATACACTGCTCGTCAACCCTCCATCCCTGTGCGATGAGCTCTTCCACTGCCGCTATGGCAAGCGACCCATTCTTCATCTGGTAGGTACAGGGTTCGGGTGGCGTGATGTTCTCGATCTGCAGCCGACGCGACGTGTACGTGAACGTGTCACGCCCAGTTCTCAGGCCTTTGAAATCGCGGCCAAATTCTGCAACAGGGGCTCCCAGTCTCCCGGCCACCTCGAGAATGACCTGCCTTGCATCTCGTCTAGACGCGCCCGTGACCAGAGGAGTCCCATTCTTGATGATGCCGGCCTTTTCTCGGGCAACCGATGCGATCCCTATGCCTAGATAGTCCTCATGTTCCCGCGAAATATCGGTGATTACCGTTACCGTGGGGCGCGTGGTGTTGGTAGCGTCCAGCCGTCCACCGAGCCCCACCTCCACTACCGCTGCATCAGGTCGCTCCTGAGCTATGCAGTCGAACGCCATAGCAGTGGTGAACTCGAAGTACGTGGTTCGATCGGGATCGTACAGCTCCCGTATCTTTCGTGCTGATGAGATCACCGCGTCTCGAGAGACGAGCGCGCCGTTGATCCGTATCCGCTCCCTGAAATCATTCAAGTGCGGTGAGGTATAGAGTGCAGTCTTCAGACCTGCGCTGCGGAGAATGCCGTATATGAAAGCACTCGTAGACCCTTTTCCATTGCTCCCGGCCACATGGATCACGGGAAAGCTCAATTGAGGATTCCCCAGCTCTTTCAGCAAGGCGGAAATATTCTCCAGGCCGAGGAGAATGCCGAACCGCTCGAGACTATAGAGGAATCGGATAGTCTCTTCGTAGGCTTCATCCGTTGAGACGATCGGTCGTGCATGCATGGCGCAGGCCTCTATTATTCCATATCCGTACCGCAATGCAGGCTCATCACGGGATGCTCTTACTGCACCGTGTTTCGTGCCAACGGGCCGTTCAAGGCATCATCCCGGTCGTGCAACCGAGGGCTTCAGATAGTCCCTGAATCTTCCCTGTCCGTCTCGGGCACGAGGACCTCTTCTTCGCGGCGGTTTTGACCACACACCCCGCGGCCGAAAACGAGACGGTACCCACCCGGATCCTCAACGCTATCCCTCATCTGCTGGTACAGCAATCACACGTGGACCCGGAACCAAGAGCCCCACCCTTGCGCAGATCCCTTTCACGCTTTTCTCAAGCGTGGCTCCTCTATACCATACCAGCAAAAGCCCGTCAACGTGGTGCAGAAGTAACATTCCGTATTGATTGAGAATTGTCGTGCTGGAGTCTAAAGCGCTTCTTTCAACCGCGAGATCATTGCATTCCAATGAGAGCTGTCCCGATAGATAGTGACTCTCCCGCCCACGCCTACGAGCTCGTCTTTCCGGTGGCGCTTCTTCATTTTCAACTTCTCTGCTAACATTCTCGCGTGCCTGGTCGGCGTATCCATGTGCACCGTGCTCACGATCTTCATCGCGGGATTGCTCTCCAGGAGAGCTGGAACTGTCTTGAGAATGTCCCGGTCGAACCAGCAATCAAAATAAACCAGCTTTCTCAATCTCGCCCGGAACACAGTGGCAAAGGGATCGTCTTTCTCACTTTGAGCGAGCCAGTTTCCCACCGAATCCAGAACCCTGCCTCCGCCGGAAAATCCGGCAAGCGTTATCGTGGCCCTTTCCTTTCTGACGTGCGGAAAACGTCTCTGAAAGGACTTGAAGATGCGATTCACCGTCTGGAAGAGGCGTTCAGGAGGTTCGCCTTCGGCCGGAATAAGGTATTTCCACCGATTCCGGCTCCTGGACTCGGGAACGACGTACGGCGTGTCCACGAATCCGACAAACAGGAATGGCCTGTGCGGTCTCTTTTGTGCAGCTTCTCTCAGCTCTTTCTGAAACGTTCGGTAATAGTCCTTGGAATGCATGCCGTGGAAGTACAGGACGAGCTCCACATCCCGAAAACGCTTGAAATTGTAATGTCCGGCAATCCACACGTACCGCATCTCCTCGTCCCAGGGAGGCACCCGCCACTTCTGATAGGGTACTTGGCCGTCCTGGGAGCAAATCAGCGCCGCGTCCTCGGTCAGCACCGGTATTGTTGTCTCCCGAACGACATAGGGAGAGAGAGTTGTCAACGAACATGAGCACGTGAATACGGACAGAAAAGCAATGAGCCATACGCTCGCGATCCTCACACCGTGGCCTGGAAGCCCGAATCCGGTCGACCTGTGCGAGAGAAAGGAAGAAATCTTCGGTGCGCGAGGCATGGGGATGAGCATCCCTCCATTCGGGATTCACCCTCCCCGAGCGCTACAATTTTAACAGCATATTGTCCAGATTGTCAATAAAGGCAACCCGAATCGAGAGATAATGAGCTGATATGATAGCAGAAAGTTGTTGTAATCCTGTCAGGGTGAGCCTTCCCGTCTCACGACCCCCGGTTCGCGAAGAGTCAGGCATAGTGACTCAAAAACATTCGCATAATTAGCTCGATGGTCTCCTGGTTGACGTGGAAGTTCTCCCTCCCCTCAGCAAAGATGGAGCCACCGATCAATGGTCTATATACGGTGGCTATTTCGTACGCGGGAAAATAGTGCACGTTGTCATACTTGGCGACAAGCTCGTCTGCTGCGGCCCTGAGAGTGGACTTGGAGTTGCAGCTCGCTGAGATGACATCCGTGTCCGTCCTGAATGTTGCCCACAGGTGCACGGGAGATACGGTGACGATTATTGCGCAGGAAGGATTGTGCGCCCTCATGATCTCCCGGATTCTCATGAGATTGTCCAGATTCTCCTCGTACCGACTCACCCGGAACCTGTACCGAGACATATCGCCCCCTTCGTTCACATACGGTCCTGAAGGAAGACATATGACGGCCGAGTCCTCCACATCCTCCCAGATTTCGGTCAAACCGAGAGTAAGAATCAACACCTGAGCGCGTTCGAGCGCGCGCCTCGAGCAGCGGCGATGATGTTCGAAATCAGCCTCCGCGTGCTCTCTGTCCTCATAGAGGATGATCCGCCGGAATGGGTCCTGTATCACTCCCGATTGGGGGGCTTTCCACCATCGCACGCGAGGTTGCCACTCGCCAAACGTGTATTCGAAAATCTGACGCATGGAGAACGTGTTATATACACGCTCCCAGGCGGCGCTCGCGTGCTTCGATGCCGGGTGACCCGCTTCCTCGGTAAGGTAAGAGTACCCATCCCTCAGCAGAACGGTCTTTATTTCCCGTGCGAAACAGGAGCCCATCGAGACAATAGGAGTCTGAGACGTTATCCGCACTCCGGGATTTGCCGGCAAGGGATACGTGCCGTCAGGCGAAGGGTTGTCGTACGAGCCGGGCCAAACTTGCCAGCTCTCAAATCGGTGAACAGGATGAACGTCCGAACGCGCCATAAGATTGATCGCCGAGTGGCGGCTCATGGAGCCGGCCACATGGTCGTCAGGCCCCGAACTTCGCCTGTCGCAGAGCGTGTGCCGTAATGATGCTCATGAGATCCTTGGCCTCAAAGTGTCCCAACGCCCCGAGAATACAGTCACTCTCTCCGAACCCCGTAACCTTGGGATTCCTCCGGGTCACCCCAGGCGCCCACAGGACCAGAGGGACCGGGTGCCAACTGTGCGATTTCAGCACTGAGGGTGTCGAATGATCACCGGTCACGACCAAGACGTCAGGTTTGAGATCGAGGACCTGGGGGATTGCTTCGTCGACCTTTTCGATTTCTGCTACCTTGGCGTCGAAATCACCATCCTCTCCACGGGAATCAGTATATTTGTAATGAACAAAGAAGAAATCATGAGAGCCCCATTCCTCCTTGAGCGCCCGAAGCTGATCGCCCAGATTGCCCAAACCATGGATCAGATGCATGCCGACCAAACGGGCAAGCCCCTTGTACATGGGATATACAGCCAAGGCCGCGGCGTTGAGCTTGAAGACGTCCCGAAATTTCGGCAATCCGGGCTCCCTGGACCATCCGCGCAGAGTCACCATATTTGCCGGGTGCTCATCCTTGATCCGTTTCCGCACTTCGGCGACCCACAAGTTGGCAAGATCCGCGGTGCGCGTGGCTTCCGCAGACCCGTCCTCCGATCTTACCGGCAGCGGCTTCAGTCCCACCTTCTGCGGATCTGTCTCGTTCACTGCGGCGGACAAGCCGTTGCCCCGGAAGATTAAAGCAAAACGATAATCTCGCACGGGCTTGACGATGATCTCCACATCAGGAAGCGTGATGTCTTCGATGAGACCTATCATGCGAGCACATTCTTCCGTAGAAATCCGGCCTGCCCGGCGATCGGTGATGATTCCCTCTCGATCCACCGTGCAGAAATTTCCACGCGCAGCGATGTCCCGATCTGTCAGATCGAGTCCAATTCCCACCGCCTCCAGAACACCCCGACCAATGAGGTAGGTCACCGGATCGTAGCCAAACAGACCAAGATGGCCGGGTCCGCTGCCAGGAGAGATCCCCACCTTGACCATGTGCATGAGCCCGACCATTCCTTCCCTGGCAAGGCGATCCATATTCGGCGTGTTTGCAGCCTCGAGCTCCGTGGGCCCATGGGGTTCTCTCGGAAGTCCTCCGAGGCCGTCCATGACCAGCAACACGATCTTTGAGTCGCCGTCGCGAGTGAGTGTTCGCATCAAGTTGAGATCTGTCACGGTCTTTGCCCCTCCTCCTCAGAATATTTGCCTACGCAGAGACCATCGGAATCCACGGGGCTCCCTCGTCGGAAAGCCCCACTTCACGTCGTGCGAGCAAGGCTAATCCCGTTTTCCACCGCGCACTACGCGAAGAATCGGCCCATTGGTGAACAATCCTGCTTCCCGGAGCGCTCGGCGAAAACGAGGCATGTAGATAAGGTCCAGAGCCTGCTGCTTCCCCGGAAAAAGCCTCAACGCCAGCTTCCGAAACCCCGCTATGAGTGACTCCGCTTCGGGCAAGTTCAGTCGTTGGGTCATCAATACCTGGATCAGAAGATCGGATGACACCCTGAGCGTTCGGATCCGCCTATTCTCGTCTTCCACGCTCTCGTTCTTCTGATACATGCGCTTCTTCTCCCAGAAAAATTCCTGTCATGATACTCGATTTCAACGGTCAAACCAAGGCCCTGCTCGCTTCCAAGATCATGTGGATACCGCAAGCCCTTACATTATGAATTTACACTATCAGGTGATTATGGTATATTTTGACCCCTTGGAGATACATGCGTGTATTACTTTGGTGTTTTGCAATATTGTCTTAAAATAACATGAAAAAGTGTCTTATCGCACGACGTGGGGATCCTGTTGATGATCCGGCTCACTCCTTGGGCCGGAAAGCGATCCGACACGATTCAGAGCTCGATATGGGGCAGGGTGACATATTGCACAGTTCTGCCGGGGGCTCTCTGCTAAGCTCGATGGACCTGCAAGTCGCACAACGCGTGGAAACCGATCTCAAAAGCCGTCTCATGGCCGGAATCAAGCTCGTGAGACCCGCGCAGTGGATCAAGAACGCGTTCGTCTTCATGCCCCTCATCTTCGGCGCGAGGTTGTTCCACTGGGAAGAATTCTCCCTCGTGGCCGCAATGTTCGTAACGTTCTGCCTCGCCTCGTCGGCCACCTACATCTTGAACGACTACGTAGACGTCGAACAGGATAGGGCACACCCCCTGAAAAAAAGTCGCCCTTTGGCTTCGGGAATCATCAGTCCTTCCGCTGCGTTTTTTCTCATGGCAGTCCTTCTCGCTGCAACCTTCGGACTCACGGCATTTTTCGGAGCGCCTCGCTCATGCTACCTCTTGCTCGCAGCGTACCTCGGACTCCAAGTGGCGTACTGCTTCCTGCTGAAGAATCTCGTGATCCTCGACGTGTTGAGCATTTCGTTGGGGTTCCTCCTGAGGGTGCTTGCAGGAGCCGAGGTCGTAGACCTGCCGCTCTCCAGTTGGCTCGTTCTCTGCACATTCTCAGTGGCAATCTTTCTTGCCCTGGGCAAGAGACGACACGAAGTGGTGATTCTCAACAGTGAGGCAGTCCAGCACCGGCCAGTCCTGGAAGACTACAGCGTCGCTCTTCTCGATCAGCTTCTCCAGGTAGTCACCACGTCCACTTTCATCTTCTACTGTCTATATTCCGTACGAGGTAACCCAGAAACAGGCGTGAGCGCGGAGCGGATGATGTTCACCATCCCCCTGGTCACGTACGGTATTTTTCGATACCTTTACCTCATCTACCACAAAGAGGAGGGAGGTTCACCAACCGCGCTCCTCCTGACCGATCCTCCGCTCCTCGCGTGCTCGATTCTCTGGCTGAGCGCCTGCATCGCCATTATC
This sequence comes from uncultured Syntrophaceae bacterium, assembly GCA_964477215.1. Lineage (GTDB taxonomy): Bacteria > Desulfobacterota > Desulfomonilia > Desulfomonilales > Desulfomonilaceae > JBFMDN01. Next base: position 8,771 of record CAYZET010000032.1, read on the forward strand.
TACTATTGATTTAGGAGCACGCAAACCACAGGGGGCTCCTGAAAGATGGGGCAACGGGACGCGTTCCGATTTCTTGACCCCGGCCTCTCAATGCGCTGCCGGAACAAAGGAACAGATATGAAGAAGATCATGCTGTTCGTCGTTTACCTGGGATTCCTGGCCGCTCTCGGGATTGTGCTGGGCTGTTACATCCACGCAAGCAGAGTAAACCAAACCACGGTGATGAGCGGAGTGGCTTTTGTACGCGAGTTGCCCTACGGAGAGCACGTCGTCGGGTACATTGAGACCGTAGTATTCTCCTACCAGGAGAAAAAGGCCTTGGACCGCTTCAAGGAAGAGCACAAAGGCAAGATCAAGGTCGATCCGGAAGTGCTGAAACGCCATCAGGAGCTGTTCGGGTCTGGCGGGGAGAAGAAATAGGCGCATGGTTGTAAAAATAGTAATAACAAGAAATTGTGAAATAATCTAAAACCAATACTTGACAAAGTCCGCGAGCGGTGCTACCCCATCACCCCGGTGCCCATGTCAGATGGGGTCCTGTCGGTACTCCCAGACCGATTCACATCCACGGAAACATCGGGAGCTGAGATGAATGTGGACAGATCCGCGGAGGATATCCATCACGCCACTATTTCTGGGGAGTTCAGTCAGAATTACCGCTTCCTCAGCGAGTTGATTGGCTGTAGGCAGAAAAACGCCGAGGCCTCACAGGAGCTGGCAGACCTCGTCAAACAAAGTCTCTGTGGAATAAGAGACAGGCTCAACAGACGTCAGATCAAGATCCTCAACCAATTCCTTCGTCATGAAAGCCGCGATGAGAACAATACCATCGAGCCGCCTGTGCCGGAGGAGTTGGAAGCAGCCATACGAGTAAAGAGAAGAGCCACATGGCTGCCCTGGGAGGCTGAAGCCATCCGGAAGATCGAGCGGTGGAGGGCCGATGTAGAGCTCATTATCGGCCTGTGGACCCAGAATGTGTCCGTACGGGCCGTTCGGAAGGACAAGCCGGTGGATTTATCCCAGTTTCCCGGATAGGGTTTAGCACCGGCGGAAGTCCCTTCACGGAACCCCACAAAAATTAGAAAAGAGCACATTTTTTATTGACTGGCTTTTCCGTCGAGCTTAGAAAAAAAGACGGGAGCGCAGACCATTCTGTCCCTGAGCGGAACGACTTCTGGGCGACCCGCGCCTTCTGTACGCAACCTCTTTTTTCTCATTGAAACGCACGATTGAGCACTCCGGGATTGACCTGTAGTCCCAGCGCCCCTCGGTACGGGAGAATCATGCATGGACTTCAAGTTGACCGACGAACAACGACTCATACGTAAGGCAGCGAGAGACTTCTCGACCAAGGAGTTGGCTCCGAACGCCCGGGAATGGGAAGAAACCCACACGTTTTCTCGTCAGGTGTTCGATAAGATGGGCAGGCTTGATTTTACGGGCCTGTACGTGCCCGAAGAATACGACGGGACCGGGGTGGGAAGACTGACCGCAGCCATAATCTTCGAAGAAATCTCCAAGGGGTGCTTTGCCACTGCAGTTTACCTTTCTGTTCACAATATGGTGACCCACCTGATTTACCATTTTGGCAACGAAGAACAACGGCAGCGTTGGGTAAGGCCATTGGCACGTGGCGAGAAGCTCGGAGCGTACTCGCTGACCGAAGGGGAGGCTGGCTCGGATGCTGCAGCCCTTACCTGCAGGGCGGTCAAGACGGACGGCGGGTACGTGGTGAACGGAACGAAGCTCTACGTCACAAGCGGCGGAGTGGCCGACGTTTACGCGGTTATGGTCCGAACAGATGAGGCACAGAAGCAGAGGGGCATAAGCGCGCTGGTTGTAGAGAAGGGGACGCCAGGTTTTACCTTTGGGCCGCACGAGCCGAAGATGGGACTGAATGCGTCCCCGACCACGGAGTTGAATTTCAAGGATTGCTTTGTGCCGGAGGAGAATCTCTTGGGCGAGGAAGGGCGCGGGTTCAACATGGCCCTGACCGCGCTCAACGGCGGAAGAGTGAGCATCGGCGCCTGTGCTACGGGATTGGCTCAGCAAGCCCTCGACTACGCGCTTGGCTACGCGCAGAAGAGACAGCAGTTCGGACGTTCGATCCTCACTTTTCAGGGGATTCAGTTCCTCGTCGCTGATCTTGCCACGGAGATTGAGGCCGCGCGCCTCTTGGTTTACCGGGCGGCTTCATTGATGGATATGGGGGAGCCCTGTGTCCTCGAAGCTGCCATGGGCAAACGATATGCAACGGACGTGGCCATGCAGGTGACCACCGAGGCTGTACAGATCCTCGGCGGATATGGATATATGAAATCCTATCCGGTGGAAATGTACATGCGATTCGCCAAAGTTGCGCAGATTTTCGAGGGAACGAACCAGATTCAGCGCGTCGTGATCGCGAGGGAATTGTCAAAGTATAAAGGAGGCAAGAGGCCTGATTCCTACTGACAGGTCCCAGCTCCTTCTCACGAGACAAAACCGAGCAGTGCATGTACGTACCGCTCGGTACCCACTTTGCATCAGCCCCTATCCCGCCAGCGCATCCCGTGGAGCGTCGTAGGTAAGCGTTCCGCGGAGGACAGGAGTAAGGAATATGGCCAAGCAGCCTGTGAAAACCGAGAGCCTCGGGGACAAGATTCACAAGATGAGGAAGAAGCTCAAATTGGATCTGGACGAGGTGGCGCAAAAGGCCGGATGCTCTCCAGAGCAGCTAAAACAGATAGAGGAAGGGAAGGCTTCTCCACCGGTTGGAATGTTGATCCAGATCTCCCGGGCTCTTTCCGTGGATTCCGCTTCCTTGCTGGCGGACGAGAGGAAGGCAGAGCGGCACAGATCGTATCGTAAGAGGACGCAGGCATACGCGTATGAAAGTCTCACCCCGGACGCGCAGGACAAGCACATTTGGGCCTATCTCGTTACCCTGGAACCCAAGAAGGCCCACGAAATGGTAGAGTATCAGCACGAAGGGGAAGAATTTGTTTATGTCCTGGACGGATGGGTAGAGATTCAAGTGGGAGCAGAAACCCACATGATCAAGAAAGGCGGTCACCTGCATTTCAACTCAGGGCTCAAGCACAATTTGCAGAATCTGAGCTCCAAACAGTCGAAGCTGCTGGTAGTGGTGTACACTCCCTAGGGGGGTGTTGCACAACTGCTTCGTCTTCAGAAGCGGGATCCGGATGCTGCGGGGAATCGATGGGGAAAAAAACGGTGATGACAATACGTTATAAAATAAATTCTGGGATTTGAAAATTTCGGAACCTTTCTTGCAAGGTGCTTGTCACAGCTAGTAGGGGTTATGTGACAGACGATTTCACCATCTCGATCATAGACCGCATCCTGGCAGCCCGTGCGGTGAGATGTGTGAAGTCGAAGCAACGCACGATAACCCATATCCATACCTCCTTTCACGCCCCGAGCCCCTCTCGGGGCTTTTTTTTTGTCCTGCCGTCTGGTAAACTCACTCCTCTTCATGCTCAGGATTACGATCGTGGGAGGACGCGATATGAGATTGGCCGGAAGAGCTGCAGTTGTTACGGGCAGCAGCAGAGGAGTGGGGCGAAGCGTAGCCCTGGCTTATGCTGCCGAAGGTGCGGACGTGCTTGTGAACTACTCTGCCAGCGAAGGCCCTGCCCTGGAGCTGGTGGAAGAGATTAAGCGCCTGGGGCGCAAATCCGTTGCGGTCCGAGCGGACGTGGCTTCTAAAGCCGAGGTCGAGAACATGATGGCCACGGCCAAAGAGGCATTTGGCCGCCTGGACATAGTTGTCAACAACGCGGGCTTTACTCGACCAGCTATGATTCACAAGATGACGGAAAGTGAATGGGATGCTGTGGTGGACGCGCACCTCAAAGGCCCCTTTCTGTGCGTGCAGGCTGCATTCCCCTATTTCAAGGAGCAGAGCTACGGGAAGGTCATCAACGTGAGCTCGGTTGCTGGATTGGTGGGCACGGTCGGGCAGGTCAACTATTCTGCCGCGAAGGGTGGAATCCTGAGCTTCACTAAGAGCGTAGCTCGCGAGTTTGCGCGTTACAATGTAACCGCGAACGTCATATCTCTGGGAATCGTCGAAACCGACATGACCGAGAAAATCCGGACGGACGAGAAATTGAAAGAGATCTACATGAATCGGATATTGATGAAGAAATTTGCCTCTCCCGACGATATTACTCCCGCGTTCGTGTTTCTGGCCTCAAGGGATTCGGATTACATAACGGGGCAAGTTCTCTGTGTTGACGGCGGTTACGGCATGATTTGAGTGGCGGTCGGTTCAAGCCTTTCCAGGTCAACGGGCCCGGTGTACGAAAGCGGTCTGGAGGGGAAGGACGGGAAGAGAGCCTAAAAAAAGCTTGACTCGCGGCGATGCATTTGATAGGTAGGAGACACACGGATAAAGTGTTGAATGAACTGAGAGAACCGCGGCCGGGGCCTGGAGGAGGTCCTGGAGGGTTACAGTGTGCACGGGAGCTGAAATGCGATGTGCAAGATGGCTCCCAGAGGGCAACAGCAGAAATGTCGAGAAAAAAATAGCTTGACATTCTGCAGGTGATTTGATACCACAATTACATTCCGGAATATATCGGATCGTTGTCCGGGAATGTTTTTTACGGGTCTCTCGGGCTGTGTTCGAGAGGAACTGTTGAAAGGAGGATTGAGGGTATGGTTAAACGTTTGCTTCTTTTGAGCCTTTTGGTTCTCGCCTTGTGCGGTGCTAGCACAGCAGTATCCATGGCCGGAGGGCCGGGTGCTGGGCAGGCTTATATGCCACCGCCTCCGGGACCCCCACCCATTTGTGGTCCCGCCAAGACTACTTTTGAATCCAAGAAGGTCGTGATCACTCCGGTGCCTGCTCAACTGCGGAGAGTCCGAGTGGTTGCTCCTTACCTGGCCGGAGTGGCTTGGCCCCGCACGCCGATCGTGTTCTCGCTCAACCCCCAGACCTATCCTGATTCCATTGGAACTGGTCGGTATGAGTGGCTTGTGCCGGTGACCGAGATCAAGAACGAGCACTATGACACCTTCCCGGATCCGTGCTGCCAGACCCACAAGGTCCCGCGCTGCGTATATGTGAAGGCCAACTACGTCAAGTGCCCGCCGGTTTGCGGCCCGGTGCCCATGGCTCCGCCTCCGCCGATGCCGTGCAAGGTGAAGAAGTAGGCTGTCAAACGATTTTGGTGAACAAGGTTACTAGGGTTACTCAATATAGTGAGTTTGTCGAAAGGAGGATGAGGGTATGGTTAAGAAGCTAGGAATTCTCGGAATCATCCTGGTCGCCGTGACCGCGGCGGGCATGGTATGGGCCGGGACGAATATGGGTGCGATTCCCGCTCCCACGCCGACGGTGATGCCGGCAGCAGCGCCTCCCGCTTGTGTGGGTCCGGCCTGTCCGCCACCGGTTATGCCGAAGGTGAAAATGAAACCCAAGCAATTGACCACGTCTATCAATGTCGATGTCAAGTATCCTGCTCCCACCCCACCGCCCCTCTGTGGCCCAGTGGGTTGCGGTCCCGCTCCCATCCCTGTGGCGGTTCCCATGTGGAGATTCATCGTGCCTTGGCCGCCCTTCGTGTATTACCTGCCTGTTGACTAACAGCCAGGATGAACAAGATGCGAAAAGAGCCCCCATTAGGGGGCTTTTTTATTCCCCCCAGGTTATCCATCCATGATCATCATTCCCGCTATTGATCTCAAAGACGGCAAATGCGTCAGATTGCGACAGGGGAGGATGGACTCGTCCTCCATATTCAACGACGACCCCGCCGGACAGGCCTCGCACTGGGAGAACCTCGGTGCCAGACGTATCCACGTCGTGGACCTGAATGGCTCAATCGATGGGGCGCCCGTTAACCTCAACCATGTCCAAGCCATCGTCCGAGCCGTACGCGTTCCTGTCCAGGTTGGAGGCGGCATTCGAAATGCCGACACTATAACTGCCTATCTCGATGCAGGAGTGGACACAGTCATACTTGGCACTCTCGCAGTTAAACATCCCGAGAGCGTGTTGGAATTCCTCGACCGATTTCCCGGTAAAATTGCAGTGGGTATTGACGCGCGCAACGGCCTCGTGGCAGTAGAAGGGTGGACTGAATCCTCCGGTATCCGGGCAGGAGATCTCGCTGCGCGCTTCGCAGACGCAGGGCCGACGTGCTATATTTATACAGATATTGAGCGGGATGGCATGATGCAGGGCCCCAATCTGCACGCTACTCGGGAGTTTGCACGTGAAACATCAGTGCCCGTAATCCTTTCCGGCGGGATATCGAGTTACGAAGATATTGCAGGAGCCTCCTCTCTTGCCCCTGACGGGGTTGTGGGCATAATCATAGGCAGGGCCCTGTATGAAGGGAAGGTTGAGCTCCAAACCGCGTTGAGCATGGTGGCAGGTAAAGATGCTGGCTAAACGAATCATTCCGTGTTTGGACGTTAAAGACGGGAGAGTCGTCAAAGGGGTCAATTTTGTCAATTTCCGGGACGCAGGAGATCCGGTCGAAAATGCACGATATTATGACGAAGAAGGTGCGGATGAGCTCGTTTTTCTCGATATCACCGCGTCTCATGAAAAGCGGAAGATCATTCTCGACGTGGTAGCCCGCACAGCAGAGGAAGTTTTCATGCCCCTCACAGTGGGGGGAGGGGTGCGAACGACTGCGGACATCAGAGATCTGCTGAATGCCGGGTCCGACAAGGTCTCGTTGAACACTGCTGCGGTCTTCAACCCTGATATCGTTCGAGAGGCTTCCCGGATGTTCGGGAGCCAGTGTATTGTTGTGGCCATAGACGCCAAGAAGACGGGCAAGACGCCTTCTGGGTTCGAGATCTCCGTACACGGGGGCCGGACAATGACAGGGATAGATTGCCTCGAATGGGCCAGAAAGGCCGAAGAGCTTGGCGCGGGAGAGATTCTTCTCACCAGCATGGACGCTGACGGAACCAAGGACGGATACGATATTCCCATGACCAAGGCCGTGACTGACATCGTCGGGATTCCGGTCATCGCATCCGGTGGCGCCGGCGCTGCGGTGCACCTTCGCGATGCAATCCTCCAGGCGAATGCGGACGCGGTTTTGGCAGCATCCATCTTCCACTACCGAGAGATCCCTATTCGCACGCTGAAGCAGTACCTGTCTTCCGAAGGCATTCCTGTGCGGCCCTGATGCGAGGCTTTCAAGATTCCGAGGCAACAGGGACGAAAGCTTGTTCTTCAGAAGGCCCCGGCGCCCTTAGTGGATTGTTTCCTAAGTAGGGTCACGCATTTCAGGGTTGTCAACAAGAGGAATAATGGTGATCAACGAGTGGTACATGCCCCGAAGGGGCATACCGTTAGTAGTCCCGCGGACGCGGGATTTCAACCCACGGAATGAGAAAACCAACAAGCGGGACCCTGAAGGGGTCCCCCATCGAAATGAACAAGCGCCAAGGCCCATTCATGACGATGCCAATACCAGCCAATGGGAAACCTCTTGGTCGACCCCTTCAGGGTCGGTTGGTTGTTATGCCGCGCCGAATCCCGCGTCCCGCGGGACTACTCAAGGTGCGCTCCTTCAGAGCACAGGTCCCGCAAATGAGCCGTGGCATAATGTGCGACCGAATTTAAGAAAACCTGTACTTAGGTCGTTCTCTCCCAAGAGATCGGGAGGAGAAGGGATTTTGCCAAGAGAGTGTGGCGGAAGGTTAGCCGACTTCGACCCAGCGCCCTACTCCGAACGAATGAATGATGACTGACAATAAGCTTCATAATCTCTTAACAAACAGCATGAGTGACTTGGAGTTGCATGCGGTCCTTGAAGAGGTGGCCGCGTATGCGCTCTCCGTTCCGGGCCGAGAGAAGGTTATCGCGTCCCAGCCCGAGTCGGACGTTGACGCCGTCCAGGCAGGACTGGATCTCGTTTCTCAGTTGGTGGAGTTTGTCGGCCTCGACGGGGCGCTAGGCCTTTCCGACCTGATTCCATTGGAAGGGATGTTGGCGAGGGTCGACAATCCTGCTGTAATTCTTGAGCCTGAAGAGATTCTCGCTGTGGGTGACATGCTGGCCGCGTGTGCAACTATCGGTAATCGCCTCGGACGGCTTGAGGACCGTTACGCTCTACTGCGGGCTCAAGGGGAGAAACTAATTCCCCTGCGCTCCCTTCGGGCCCGCATAGCACAGGTTTTCGATGAGCACGGCCTTGTGCGGTCGTCTGCGAGCCCGGAGCTGTCCCGCATTCGAGACCGCATCCGGTCCATGCGGCAACGAATTCACAAACGATTGGAGGGCATCGTTCGCGATAGGGATCTTGCCCGCATTGTGCAAGAAAACTACGTCACCATGCGCAATGACAGGTACGTTGTCCTTCTCAGGCCCGAATTCAAGGGTATGCTCGACGGCATCGTTCATGACCATTCCCGAAGCGGCGCATCGGTGTACGTCGAGCCGCTCGAAGTGGTCGAGCACAACAATGAGGTGGCATCTCTCCTGGACGAGGAGCGTGAGGAAATCCGGACGATCCTGAGGGGACTCACGGATAATATTCGAGAGGCAAAGGAAGAGCTTCTTCTCGACTACCATACCCTTTCATTTCTCGACGCGTACCAGGCTCGTGCTCTGTACGGACGCGAGACCTCGTCGGTTGCCCCTGAAATCGCCGAAAACGGTTTTTTCATCAAACGAGCGAGACATCCGCTGCTCATTGCCGCAGGAATCCGCGTTGTTCCCATGGATGTCGTTCAAGACAGCGATACGCTGTGCACGGTCATCAGCGGAGCCAACATGGGCGGGAAGACCGTGGCCCTGAAGATCGCCGGGCTGTTTCCGCTGATGGCTCGCTGCGCCCTTCTTCTTCCAGCAGCCGAGGGAACCCGCATTCAGCCCTTTGCGAGGATTATGGCGGATATTGGAGAAGAGCAGGACATAAGGGGTCACGTCTCCTCGTTTTCGGGTCACATGGCCAGGATCAAGGAAATTATGGACACGGCCGGAGCCGAGGACTTGGTGTTGCTCGACGAATTGGGGGGAGCCACCGATCCGGACGAGGGTTCCGCCCTGGCAATGGCCATTATGGACGAGCTCGCGAGAAGAAGGACCAGAACGGTCGTAACCACTCATCTCACTCAGCTTAAGGCTTACGCTCTGGGAAAGACGGATGCGAGAAACGTGAGTGTGGAATTCCATCCCGAGACATTGGAGCCTACATACAAGCTGCTTTACGACCTCCCGGGAGAATCCCATGCCATAGAGACTGCTGAACGAATGGGCTTGCCGCAAACCGTTATTGCAGCGGCGAGAAGCTATGCCAACGTTGCTGCAGGCGGGAGCACGCGGCTCCTCCAGACCCTCCGAACAAAGCTCTCGGACGTGGAAGAGCTTCGCCGCGAGCTGGAGGAAAGACAGAGAGCTCTTGATGCCGAGTTGGCAGATTTGAGGGAGAGCCGGGAGAAGGTCATCGACGAGCTCCGGGGCCGTGCTCGCGACACCTTGCGCAAGGCCGAAAAAGAGGTTGCTGACCTGGTGCAATCCCTGAAAGAAGGTAAGATCAGACGAGGGCCAAGGCCGCGAGAGCTTTTCAAGGCGCTGAAGGAACAGGTTGCCGCAGATCTCGGAACGCCACTGGAAAGAGAGACGGAGCCACCGGCTGTCGGCACTCCGGTGAAAATTGTCTCGCTCGACCGGCAGGGCACGATCAAGAGCGTGTTGGATAGGAGGCGCGTCGAGGTCAGAGTGGGGAATGTGACCATTGTCGCTTCAGTGGACGATCTCGTCCCCATGGGGATAGCTCCTCCCAAAAAAAATGCTTTCAAAGAACCACCAATTGGGGTAGATATCCCCTTTGCCACCCCTCAGTGGGAGGTGAACGTGATCGGTCACAGGGTTGAGGACGCTCTTCCCGTTGTAGAAAAAGCGCTTGATTCCGCCATCCTAGGAGGATTGCCGTCCCTGCGAATCATCCACGGCAAAGGCACGGGGCGCCTCAGAAAGGCGGTATGGGATTACCTGTCGGAGCATTCTCTGGTCAGGAGCTACCGCATTGGCGAGCCCCGCGAAGGGGGGGAAGGTGCCACGATTGTGGAGGTAGGGTCTGACTGACGATGCTCGATTGGTATTCATTTCTTATCCGTATTAGAGCCTTATGAAAATTCCAGAATCGAAAATAGCCGAGGTTGCCGCGGCCGCTGATATTGTACAGGTCATTTCCCAATACGTGGACCTGAAGAAAGCCGGAAAAGACTATCGCGGGCTATGCCCGTTCCACGGCGATACGGACCCGTCCTTCTACGTTTCTCCCCAGAAGGGGATTTTCCATTGCTTTGGATGTGCTGTGGGCGGGAGCGTGTTCAACTTCCTCATGAAGATGGAAAACATGTCTTTCGTGGAAGCCGTGCGGGTCCTGGCCTCGCGGTACGGGGTGCCTTTTCAATTCGAGTCTGGGACGGCCAAGTCCAGGGACGAACGGGATCGTCTCGGGGAGGCCTTAACCGCTGCCCTCGAGCATTTTCAGGAAAATCTCGTTTCCAGCGCGCAGGCCCGCGATTATCTCTCGGAGCGGGGGGTAGGAGAGGAGTGGATTGATCGCATTGGCTTCGGCTTTGCGCAGGATTCGTGGGACGCGCTTTATCAAAGGCTCGCTGCCGCAGGAGTGTCACCCAGGGACGCGGTGGCTGCGGGGTTGATCAGGAAGAAGATGGGGGGCGGCTATTACGATTACTTCAGGTCGCGAATCATGATCCCAATTCGCGACATCAACGGCAACCTCGTTGCCTTCGGGGGCCGCATACTGGGGGAAGGGGAGCCGAAATATCTCAATTCCCCCGAGTCGGAGCTTTTCCGCAAGCGATCCGTCCTATTCGGGCTTGACGGAGCCAAGGCCGCAGTCCGTCGGGAAGGATTCTTTTTGGTCGTCGAAGGATACTTCGACCAACTGTCTCTGAGGATACATGGTGTTGAAAATGCGGTGGCTCCGTTGGGAACCGCGCTGGGGCCCGAGCAAGTGCGAATGATGAAACGTTTTTCCTCGGAAGTGGTCACAGTGTTTGATGGGGACGATGCCGGAATTCGCGCAGTGAAGCGATCCATTCCCACATTTCTTGCCGAGGGAGTAGAGCCTCGGTGTGTGATTCTCACTGAAGACAAAGACCCGGACGAAGCCATCCGAAGACTTGGAGTAGACGGTTTTCGCAGACTTGTGAACAGCAGCGTAAGCATGATCGATTTCTTGCTGGACAGTCTGGCTTCGCAGTACGACCTCAACTCGCTTCAGGGAAGAAATTTAGCATTGGAAGAGTGTCTGCCAGTGCTTAGGCGGATTGCGGATTCGAGAGAGCGCGATTATTTTATTGAGAGGTGCTCATCGAGGATCCGGGTGCGAGAAGAGCGCATCCGACGGTTGGTCTTCTGCTCCAACAACGCGGGAGGGGGAGTGGCCAAACCGCTGCAAAACAGGACACTATTCGACTTTCCCGCAGACGAGAGAAACGTCGTGCGTGGCATGTTGCTGAGAGAGGGTTTCATTGATCGTGTTATCGAGCGCGGCGCTCTGAAGGAGATGGAAGATCCGGTCTTGCTTTCTCTTGGCCGTATGATGGTTGCATTCCGGGAACAGCACGGGGGGTTTGATCCGAGGACCTTTTGCCATTCCCTGGAAGACGATACGTTGGCGTCGTTGGTAGCGGGATGGCTCAAGCCACGGCCGGAAGAAGACGATCTGAGGCCCGAAGTTGACGGCGACCGAGTCATCGACCAGTCCTTGGACTGCATTACTCATCGGAGGATTACCAGGCGCAAAGCAGAAATTCAGGAACGACTGAAAAAGTGCTCACCCGATTCTCTGGAGTTCACCGAGCTAGCCCAGGAACTGTGGGCCATTGGGCAGCGCTTGTATAAGTAGGCTTCATGGTGAGAGAAACTGTCATGAGTGCGGTGAAGCAGATCAATCGATTGTGGGTGCAGAGCAGAAGATGCGGTCGAAAGGATTCGGCCGCCCAGGCGCCGCTTTACTTCTCCGATTCTCCAGGCGCCTGTCCCGAGGGCTCGTACGAGCACCAGGGGAACACTATTGTGAGGAGAAGTCAGTGAATGGCTGAGGGAAAGTCGAGAACAGAGTTTAAAGAGCTATTTGATCTGGCGCGATCCAAGAAATATTTGACCTATGATGAAGTCAACGAGCATTTACCGCCTCAGGTGATGAGCGCTCCCGAGATTGACGAGATTCTCGTGAAAATAATGACGGACTACAATGTGGAGCTCGTCGCGTCGGAGAAGAAAATCCCGGTTGCAGAAAAGAAAGCAAGGCGACTCGAGGAGGAGGGTCACGAGGACGAAGAGGACGAGGAAATCGGAAGCGACCCGGAGGCGGGAGTCCGAGGCAACGATCCCGTAAAGATGTATTTGCACGAAATGGGCTGTGTCTCTCTGCTCACCCGCGAAGGCGAAGTAGAAATCGCTAAACGCATAGAAAGGGGCGAGCAGCAGGTGTTCGGGGTCATCATCGGGTGCCCGGTGACGATCAAAGAGGTTCTGGCTCTCGGGGACAAGCTGCAAAAGGGTACAATCCGCCTCAAGGAGGTAGTCCGAGGACTCGAAGATGAAGAGGTGTCTGAAGGAGAGGATTCCGGTCACGTAGAGCGGGTGCTCAAGCTCATCGAAGAAATGAGGGACTATGACGCCAAGTTCCGTGGTCTCCAGGACAAGCTTAAGGAAGCGGTCGAGAAAGGCTCGGACGAGGAGGCGCAGCAGATCAGAACGGAGATGAGCGCGTGCAGGGAACGAGTCGTAAGCTGCCTCAAGAACATCAATCTCAACAGTAATATGATCGATCATATAGCAGGCAAGCTCAAGTTCCTGGTGCAGAAGCTCGATGGAGCCCGCGATGAGCTCAAGGCTGTGGAATACGAGCTTAAGATGCCGCTACAAGAAGCGAGAGAGCATCTGGCATCCCTCATGCAAATGATCGAAGAGAAGAA
>CAYZET010000033.1:0-560 GCA_964477215.1 uncultured Syntrophaceae bacterium
ACAGCACGGCCCCTTTTTCGTGTTTTTCCTCGAAAGCTATCTCCGAAATCTCGTTTATAGCTTCCTGCCGGATGTCCTTGAAGATGTCGCTCTTTGGCAAAAACATTGCTGCCTCCTTTGTCAGGAATCCTTCTCGGAAAGTGTGTTGCCGCAAACGTGGTCGAAGATCCCGTCGTCCAAGAACCTTCCCTGATGGTTCCCCCGGACTCTTCCCACGTTGTCCCCTTTCTGCATACGGCTCATGTTCCACGCGGTTGCGCCTCATGTTCTCCCGAAGACCGCGTCTCCAATCGGGAAGCTCAACGGTCCCCCGAAAGCGCCGATTCGATCACACACGCCACCTCCCTGAATGCCCGAGCGACTCTTGAATCTGGTTTCCGCAGCACTGTAGGCATTCCCGCGTCACTTGCCACAACCACTTCCGGGTCGATAGGAATCCGGCCAAGAAAGGGCACACCTAATTCTCTGGCCGCTTTCTCCCCGCCGCCAGTTCTGAACAGATCTATGCGCTTTTTACAGAAAGGGCACTCCAGCCCGCTCATGTTTTCAATGATCCCGAT
>CAYZET010000033.1:570-21551 GCA_964477215.1 uncultured Syntrophaceae bacterium
CATTCCGACTTCTCGGGCGAAAACAACTGCTTTTCGTGAATCGAGGACGGCCACATCTTGCGGTGTGGTAACGATGACAGCGGCCATCGGCTTTCCCAGCAAATGGGCTATGCTGAGGGGCTCATCACCGGTTCCTGGCGGGAGATCAATCACAAGGTAGTCGAGCGGTCCCCATTCTACCTCAGTCAAAAACTGCTCAAAAAGCCTATGCTTGAGAGGTCCTCTCCAGGCTACGGGCGTGTCTCTGGTATCAAGAAGGAATCCCATGGACATGACTTTGATGTTTTCCGGTGCCACGAGGGGAAGAAGATAGCCGGCGGTCGCTTCAGGCAACTGACCTTGGAGTCCGAACATCATCGGCACATCAGGGCCATGGACGTCTCCGTCCAGCACACCGACCTCATGCCCGGAGATCGCCAGTGCCGTAGCCAAATTCACAGCCACCGTGGACTTCCCCACACCTCCTTTCCCGCTCATCACGGCCAGGCGATGGCGTATCAAGGCCGTGGTACATGCCAATCTCTCATCAATGGTGTCCCTCTGTTCCGGGGGGGCGCTCCTCACATTTTCCCCAACGCCCGGTACACTTCCATGAGACCGACCTTGCATACTTTGTTTCATGCGGTCCTCACATGAGCTTGGGGCAGATCCAATAAGACCAACAGGGAGTCTCTTGTGCTCCCTGGAAAACCGTCAGGAATCTCATGCCACGTCCTTCGTCCCCCACTTCGTGCTGCACTTACCCGATTGAGCAGCCGTGAGCAGCCCTAAGCCTGTGAGGATGCTTGATGCCCGTGCCATGTGAACGCTGCTGTTGAAAAAGTCGGTGTAGGGATGGGACTCCCCGCACAGCGCGACAACACACTCAAGTGCCTGTCTTTTCCACTCTTGAAATGCGCCTTCGTTAAAATTGGTCTCCAGGACACGCCATCCGGCGACAATAAGAGCACTTATCGTGTTTTCCGTCATGTCTGGGAACCTCCGGTCCCTGGGGTCGGCCGAGCTCCCTCGGCCGAGCTCAACGTCGGTGCGTTCCTTCCTGCGTCCGACTCACGCCACTCCTTTGCTTCCTTAGATTCACTGCATGTCGCGTCGCGTCGGCTTCTCTTTTCATGAGGAGATTGACCACATCCCTGTGCCCGGCGATGGATGCTTGGGAGAGGGCTGTCGACCCAAACCGGTCAGTAGCTTCCACGTCAGCCCCGTGGCGTAGAAGCATTTTCACCAGCTCGATGGACCCGCAGAACGCGGCAGTCATGAGTGCTGTCCGGCCGTCAATGTTCCTGGCATTGACCGATGCGCCGTGTTCCAGAACGAGACGCACGACCTCCGGATTACCCGACAAACATGCAAACATCAGCGCATTGCACCCCGAGGAGCTCTCTTGCGCTTCCACATCCGCACCCTTGGACAGCAAGAACCGGACGACTTCTGGTCGGTTCCATTGGGCAGCCACCATGAGGGCCGTTACTCCGAGTCGATTGGCGAAGTTCGCGTCTGCTCCCTCATCGAAGAGTTGACGCACCTTCATCAGGTCTCCCGATATAGCGGCGTCTATCAATCTGTTTCCCATGTCTTTCATCTCGTTGACAAATGTGCCCGTTCAGAAATTGCCAAAGATCCGTACTTGTTCACCCGTGGTTCACGAAGACGGCCAAAGCGAGTGCCCGGTGGAGTGTCTCTTGGTGCAACAACTCTCACGGTGGCCCTATCCCTCGGTTTGATCTTCGATAGGGCACAATTCCTTTTCGCACGCGTTATACAGGAGTCCCCCAACAAGGGATTCCCTGTCTTTCAAGCATTTTTCGTGCCACAACTTCAGGGCATGTACTGAATGGGAGAAGACAAGCTATCTTAGTAGGTTACCATTTCTAAGAAAACCTGCAGGTGCCCGGTACGGATCTCGCGCTCGCGGGCAAGGAAAAGAACAACAGGACCCATGAAACAGAATGCTGTTGAAAATCAAGTTCCTATAGAGATGTGTTGTGTCTAGTTCTTGGGCACTTTCGAAATAGAGTGTCCACTTTTTGGGCTTGGACTACAACCTTCTAAGATATCTATATAAGGTCTCACGGGAAATCTGGAGCAGCCGAGCAGCTCCCTTCTTGTTGCCCTGACAGACCCTCAACGCATGACTGCACAGCGCAGTTGCCACCTCTCCCACAATGTCATGGAAATTGCGGTTCGGAGTGTGATACACGGTGTACGACCACCGGTCAGCCGCTTTTTCATCCAGTGGCAACTCCAGATGAAACATCCCTCCCTTCCAGAGTATCAGGGACCGCTCCAGCACATTTCTGAGCTCCCTCACGTTCCCTGGCCAGTCGTAACGAGTGAGGTGCTGTATAACGGTGGAATCGAGAGGAGGAATCTCACTCAACTGCATTTCAACAGCCAGTCTGTGTATAAGGTCTTCTGCGAGAATCGGGAGGTCTTGTCGCCTCTCCCTGAGCGGAGGAACACGTATGGGAAAAACGCTGAGGCGATAGTAGAGAGGTTCGAGAAAGCGTTTCTGCTCCACTTCCTTCACGAGCTCCCGGTGGGACGCGGCCATCAACCTGGCATTGACGTACACGTGCTTCTGCCCTCCAATACGCAGAAAGGACCGTGTGTCAAGAAATGCCAGAAGCTTGGCTTGCAGCGGCAGGTCCAGTTCACCGATCTCATTCAGAAGAATGGTGCCGCCTTCAGCCAGCTCGAGGAGCCCTTTCTTCCGCCGATCCGCCCCGGTAAAAGCCCCCCGTTCATGACCGAAAAGCTCTGACTCGGCAAGCTCTCTGGGGAGCGCGGCACAGTTTATCGAAAAGAACGGCCCGGTCGACCGCCGCGAACGCTCATGTATCCACCGTGCGAGGAAGTCTTTGCCACTTCCGCTTTCGCCCTGAAGAAGGACGGTGCTGTCATTGCTTGCGGCCACAAGAGCCTTTTCCAGCGTTCTTTGCATGCTCGGCGATGGATAGTTATGAGACGGCACCCGATTGTCTTCAGCGACCTGCCTGCGTTCCGTGATGTCGCGAGAGATGTAGCAAAGGCCGATAGTTGCTCCTCCGGCATCCGTGAGAGGCACAACGGTGTCATGAAAGGTCATGGGGACGCCGCGGACTATGCGGGTCTGTTCTAACTCGATGGATTCTCCTTCCAGAACACGAGCACTCCGCTCAGATATTTGTTTTCCGATTTCCGCGCCGAACAGGTCCTCGGCCCGACGTCCCACTATATCGGATGCACGAAATCCCAGCAGCTTGCAAAAGGCTGGGTTCACGTCGGTGTATCTGAGGGACGTATCCTTTATCATGATGCACTCCTGGGCCCCATCGAAAACGGCACGAAAGCGCTCCTCGCTCGTGCGGAGCGCTTCCTCCGCGCTCTTACGCTCATTGACGTCATCTCCTGAGCTCAAGATTCCTGTAATATTGCCGGAAGGATCGGTCAGAAGGGTATTGTGCCACCCCACGAGCCGTTCCTGGCCGCTCTTGGTGACAATCCAGTCCTCCACGTAGGTGGGAAGAGCTCTTTCACCGGCCATTACCCGGAGGAATGCGCGTCTCACGGTCTTCCTTCGCCTCTCCGGCACGAAAGAGCCTATCCAGTCGCTTCCTATTATCCTCTTATATGGCCAGCCCAGTACTGACACGCCTTTTTGATTAACGAACGTAACCGTGCAAGTCTTGTCTAGCGAAACAACGATCGCCTCAGCAAGGTCGAGGCACCTTCGAGCCGTCCCGTTTTCTTCAAGCAGCGCTTGCCCAGCTTTTTGCCGTCTGACCCTGTGGTCCCACTCTCGAAGTGCTCGGCGGATTATGTTGGGCATGTCAGCCAAGGACTCGGGGGTCTTGACCACATAATCGAGTGCACCTGCTTTTATCGCCTGCACGGCCTCCCGCTCGGATCCGCTAGCCGTGACGACCACGAGCGGGAAGGAGGTGCCCCCTTTCTGGGAACCGAGTAGGTCTGTTCCCTTGCCATCGGGCAAATGGAGGCTTGCAACAACCAAGTCAGGATAGCCGTGACGCAGGCGGTCTAGCGCCTCGCGAAGGGTGCGCACAACAGTGATGTCAAAGCTATCGCTCAGAACCTCAAACGCATTGCGGAAGGCGTCGGCCTGAGTCCTTTCGGCCTCCACCAACAATATTTTGAGCGCATTCTTGTACATGCCGGCCCCCCGTCAACTACTCGCCGCTTCCACGTTCAGGGGGTTGCCCCCTTTTTGGAACTGTGGCCATTTCATGGGGCTGTCTTTCTAATCTTACTCCGTGAAATCCGCGCTCGTAAAGGTTGGCCCTTGCGTGGCCGTGAAGGAACACGGAATGGCAGGAAGCCAGGAGCAAGGGACCAAACAGAGAGAACCGTGCATAGGCTAAGTGGTCGACGGCACAAATGCGGTACCGTATCTGCACCGCGGTGTACGTGGCGAGCGCATCGTTGGCGCTGTAGGGGCGGGCCTTGTGCCCGCCCTGGGCACCCACAAGGGGTGCCCCTACGTAGTGGCAGATTACGTGACATACTTAGGAAATGGAGCACTAAGCCACAACTACGCCTCAAAAAGTTGGCGCCATGCGACCGGCCTCGATCGCGAGGGATCTCTTAGATGGATCACTGAGCTTCTGGGGAGAAATTCCGAGGGAGTAGTCTCTGTGGTGAGTTTCAAACGAGGCCTTGCCCAGATGATCACTCCGCGGTGCTTCTCAAGACGAATGCAGAGAAAAATAGGGGTACCCGTGAGGAACAGGTATCCCCTTCACGAACTTCATGGACAACTGGAGGAATCGGATAGTCTCAAGGCTGCTTCATGCCTCCTGAAATGAGATTGGAAATGGCCATGAAGAGATTCTTGACCGCACGGAAAGCCCCCAGCATTTCCCTGAGCGCTTCGAGGTCTGCATCAGTGAGCTCCAATGATTCAGAAGCAGCAACGGCGCGTAATTCAGGGGTCGGGCTTGTGGCTGGTAGAGCCGCTGTCACGACCGCTTCTTCTTGCCTTGAGGAAGGTGGGGGCGGAGCAGGACCCTCTTCAACATCTGCCGCCGGGGATGCAGCGGATTCAGGTTGCTGATCTGCCGTCGGTTCCGGCTGAGGCTCTGGGCTTGTTTCGGCCGATGGTATCGCCTTCGGGACCGGACTTGGTTTGGCTGCAGTTGGCGTCTTAGCAGGCTCGGTCGCCGCGGGATCAGGCACAAGGGAAAGGTCGACTCCCATAGAGTCGAGATCTGTCTTGATCATGATATCGGAGAGATACTTCCGAATGTGCGACAACGTCCTCGGATGCCTAAGAACGAGAACATCCGACCCAGCCTGGAGGGCACTCAAAGCGGTTATCGCCTCAAGATTGACCCCTCTCATTGCCGGATTTCCCAGTTGCGGATTTTCCTCGGCCCTGACTTTGGCCTCTTTGGTTTTCCAGACCTCCTCGGCAATGTTGTTGATGATGGGGTACTGGAGTTTGTCATCGTTCTGGGTGAGAGCGGCCTGCCTGATTCTCTCCATGATCGAGTAGCAATACTCCAGGCCGTATCCGACAGCCCCTGTGGTGGGATCTATGAGAAGACGGTCACTTGGGACTCCGAGGTTTTCGAGGAGAATGTTCAACTGTTTCGCCAGGTTGATGTCTATCGGGGTGTTGGCCACGACCGTGTGCTTGTACGCGATCGCAGCGGCGCCGATCTGCTTGTAATTGTTGTCCGTAACAGGGCCAAGCACAACGTTGAAGCCTGCGCATGACTCAGCCACCGCCTTGAGCACCTCGGTGTTCTTCTCGTCACTGGACACGCCCCAGACAATGAGCGGCACATCTATGGCTTCTGCCACTTTCCGCGAAATTTCGGCAGCATGTTCTGCGGACAAATTCATCCCGTTCGGGTCCGTGCCTGCCAACCATAAGCAGACCAGATCGGCTCCAAATTCCTCGACGCATTTTTTTGCCCACGCGACGGGGTCTCTTATCACGTCCTTGTAAGGCTCCAAAGCCTCAGGAGCCCATTCTTCCGGTTCGATATCCAACACCTGAAGAGCCAATCGAGGTGGGTTAGGCATGCCGCCTTCGAACAGGTAAAAGTTGTACGCGGTTTCACCTCCAACGACCACCTCATGGCCAGGCTTTCCTAACCTGATTTCCCGGATCTTTCCGGAGTATTTGACCTGCGGCAACGCTGCCATGACGAACCTCCAAAGCAGACAGGGAGCTTGCTACGACCACGCTCGAATCCCGAGTGCCAGTCCAGGAAAGACGCCAAGCAAGTCCGAGCAGTGGTAGCACATGAAACTATATCGTGCCACCACGTGGTCTGCAAGTGATTTTTTTTGCGGGAAGAGTCACGAAGGATCAAGGCTCTTTCGATCACCAAGGAACCGGCCCGTTCGACCTGAGAGGCGGTCATTCCCTGGAATACTTGAAATACGACTGGTCTTTGAACGAAAAGAGGGGATAGGGGGTCAGGAGCTCCTTCGCCTCGGACAAGGGTCACTGGCACAACTCGACGCCCTTGCCGTTGTTTGTTCATGAGGACGTAACCGTTCACCTCTTGTGGTGAACGGTTACAACAGGTCGAGCCGCAGGACTTCAACATCACTCGCCGAAGGCAAGAACTGTACGGTCCCTTCGGGAACAGTCGACACAGCGAATCCCTTTTCAGGTGGGGCCAATAAGCAGAGGAACTTTCTTCTCGACCAGATCTATGGTCAGGGGAGTAGACCCGAAGTAGTCCCCATCCACCTCGACCGGGCACGGACACTCTGATTCGATGGTGACTCGCTTGCCCGTGCAGTGCACCACGTCACGCAGCAGCCCGTTCATCCTCAAGAGACCTGCAATGCAGTAGCGGGCCAGTGAGAGCACCGATCCCTTCTTGAATACGCAGATGTCAAAAAGACCTGAGTCAAGTGCTGCACTACGGGAAAAGATCAGCAACCCGCCGTAATTCTGGGCCTTGAGAACCATCACGTGACAGCCGACCTCGGTCGATTTCCCGTCCACACTTACGCGCATCTGCTGGAGCTCGTAGTTCCTCAGGCAGCGAACCACGGGGCGAAGGTACCCGCAGTAGCCCAGCTTCTCTCCTCTACTCTTTCTCACCTCATTTGCCACGGCCGCGTCAAACCCGCAGGTGACGAGCAGGAGAAACCGTCGGCCGTTCACTATGCCCATGTCCGCCCACCGCACATTACCCCGCTCGATAATTCGGGCTAGATCCTCCATGTGAGGAGGCAATTGCAGCTCCCGGGACAGCATGTTGGCGGTACCCGTGGGGAGATGAAGAAGAGGTGCCCGCGAGGGATCGGGCAGGCCGTTCAGGATTTCATTGACCGTTCCATCGCCTCCCGCAACCACCAGCGCGTCTACTTCCGACCCCACAAGAGATGCCCTTCGTGCAGCGTCCCCCGGCTTCCGAGTGGAAAAGAGCTCCACCTCGTGACCCCACGATTCCAGAATGCGGATGAGCTTTCGAGCTTCAGAAAGGGCTTGGCCCTGTCCTGCCACCGGATTGCCGATGACGAGCACCATCATGTCGCGATTGGTCTCCTCTCGTTGATCCGTGATATTGCGATTTCGACGCGCTCCACTATAGTCTCACACGATCCTGTAGCAGTCTCTGATCATCGTTCCGAAGATGTTATCGCTCAAGACAAGGTTGGCCGGCGCAATGAGCATGAGCGCCGGCCAATCCAAGTGGGGGAGTTAGGGGCATCCGGCAAACCGAGGCGAGCTAAAAGATGAATCCCGCTTCAACGAAGGCTCCGTCTATCTTGGTCTTGAAGAGCTCGAGGTTCTTGTCCTTCGTCAATTGCGCGTACCGGTACCCGCCCTTCAGAAATCCGAATCGGCCCTGTTTGATCGGAAGAATGTAGCTAAGTCCGGCTTCGAGCTCATACCCGTTGTGGTCGTCTAGAAATGCGATGCCGGCCTTGCAATTGAGGGCCAGCGTATTGCCCCGGAAGTTCTTGAGACACTTGTTCAACTCGATTCCGGCCACCGCAAGGTTCTTGTCCGCATCCCAGACCATATTCTGGAGCCCTCCCTCCGCCTGCCTGATGGCCACCTTGTCTTGGATGTACATCCAGTCCGCATAAAGACTCGTGACACTGTTCGGTGAGCGAGTCACATCAAAAACCAGTCCAGCCCGGTGCTCATACCGATCCCACCTAGAACGAACAGGAGTCCCCGCAACAACAGTAGTACCCATGAACGTGAAAGTGTTCTGGCTCGTGCCAGTTGCCTCCATGGTGAACGGAGAGAAAGAATAGTGAATTCCCCATCGGGGAGCGACTTGGTAGTGAGCCATGGCTTTCCACATCACGTTCCCGCTCTTGCCCATCCCCAGGTGATCGTCGAAATCGACCACGCTCGGCTGTTCGCCCGGCAAGAAAAAACCACCACCTTTGGCGATCTGTCCCTGGATTCGACCAAACCAGACCCCAGCACCGGCCTCGAACTGCCGAGGGGCTGCTGTGGGCAGGAAGCACTCCGCACCCCAGGTAAGTGGATTGTATTGGGCGAGTCCATCGAGGTCGAAGCGGGGCTTGACCTTCCAGACAGGTGCCGGCGTCTCAGGTGTGGCCTCGGGTGCTGGTTTGACCTTGTAGATTGGTTTTTGTAGAGGTTTGCTGAGCTCCTGACCAGGCTGATTTTCGCCGGCCGGAGCAGCTGCGCAGGCGAATGCGCTAATTAAGACCGTTAGAAGCAAATACTTCCCCATGTGTGTTAACATAACACCCTCCCTAAACCCGCTAGCTTGTTGAGATCAGGAGGGTAGTTCAAAAAAATAATTTGTCAACAAAAAAGAGTGTTCAATCAAGAATTTATTTAAAATAGCTAGAAATCAATTGAAATAAAGCCCGATATCTCGTCAAGATAATCTAAGTAATCTGCAGGTATCACGCATGATTTATCGCAGACATTTTCGAGCACTCCACGAGTCGAACGCACTCCCCACTCGTCAGGACCTGTATCCCCATCCGGCTCAGCTCGCCTAAGCCCCGCTCGTACGCCCCGGATATGGCATCACTCACACACACCACACGAAAGTCTCGTTCGCTGGCACCGTACATGGTTGCTCTGGGGCAGTTGGGAAAGTTGCACCCGCACACGACCACCGTATTGACGTCCATTGCCCGAAGGTGCTCTTCCAAACCGGTGTTGTGGAATGCCCCCCACCGGGGTTTGTAGAGGATCCATTCGCGGGGCCCGATGGGCTGAGGTTTTCCCGTCAGCAGAAGTGGGGAGTCCAGGAGCACGGTTGCCTGAGGCAGGAGAGCGCTCACTACCTGGGAGCCTTCAGATCCGGGTACGGCCATTCTGACGCCTGATTCGATCTGGCCGCGGCGGCACAGGTCTACGTTCGAGCCATCCGGCAAGTAGAGCCGGACAATATGCACAATGGGCAGTTGCGCAGCGCGGTACGCGGCTGCAAGGCGGGCCATGGCTGGGACTGCCTCGATGGTTCCGGGTATGCACATGGCGCCTCCCGGCTCGGTAAAATCCCTTTGCACGTCTACGGTCAGCAGTGCTGATTTCTCCCACTCAGGGCTTGTGTAGTCGCTCATGGCAAACTTCCTTTCGAACGAACCGGTAAGGGGCTGAGACCGTCTTGGATTTGTTGAGCGCATGCAGTCACGATTTCGGTTTCGAAATCATGTGGAGAAGCCAGTCCACTATGGGCTGCATTTCGCTGAAGCGAGCGAACGCGTATTCCACAAAATCCCCCGAATACAGCTCTCGGGGAAGAGACGTCTGGTATGCCGCGGTAAGCCCGTTGAATAGGAGCAAATCCGCGTTGGGATGGTCCTTGTCGTAGCCCCGAGGAACCTTTTTATAATGCCGTATTCCTATCTCGTAGTCGCCCTTCTTCCGTATGGCCTGCAAGGCCTTCACCAGCGCCGGCCCTTGGTCCGGGTCCACAACGGCCTCGCGATAGAGATCGAGGATCTCTTTGGAGAAGCAATGATTCCCGACCCCTAGCATGACAACCGGGGGCTCCAGATGAAAATAGTACCCCGGACAATCCATCTTGGCGAGGGGTCCCACCCAGAAGAATATCCCGAGATGGGTCTTGTACGGCCTTTTGTCGTTGCTGAACCGGGTGTCTCGATATGGTCGGAATATGGACTTGTTCACCCGCGGATCCGCGATAACACCGGGCGTAATCTGACTGAGCCGCTCTCCCATGGCGTACACGAAACTTCTCGCCGGGACCATGACATGTGCCTCGAAGTCACCCTTGTGAGCATCGAACCATGCCTTGCTGTTGTTCTTAGCGAGCTTCTCGTAAAATTGTACGCATTCTCGCGGAAATCCTCTGAATCCTGACTCGTCTTTCATGAACTGCTCCCTCCTGAACTGTGAGGCCCCGGGTGGACCGATTTACCATACCTATTTTTGATGCGACGCGGAACAATCGGATCCTGACAGGTGAGAAATGTCCGAAAATAGCGCCGCTGCGTGGGCGAGGATCTCGAAGCGAATTTCCCGCAGCGCCGGGGTCTCGCCGCCATTCCTGACGCGTGCAACCGCAATCGGATCAACCGCGTTGCCTTGAATACGTCACCGCATTGGCACCACGGTGTTCTTGGCCAGGCCATCGGTTCGGACTGTAGGGGCGGGCCTCGTGCCCGCCCTGGGCACTCTCCAAATTTTTTCTTGACAACTTTGTGAGACGCGGGTATCAAATATTAGTACATGAGGTTGTAGCGACTAATGACCCAGTCCAGACAGTTTACCGCCTATTCTCTCTATTATTTTTGCTGGTGGTTTTATGGGACCACCCGAGGAGGGTAGGCCGCGCTCTTAGCTGTCCGGTAGGTCGAAACGATACGAAAAAGGATGCAGAGCAAGGCGCTCTGCATCCTTTTTTTATTTGGAGGAACCCATGGTGATCGTAATGAAAAAAAATGCACCGGAGAGTCTGGTTTCGCGGGTGCTGGAGAAGATCGAGGGTCTCGGTCTTACAGCGCACCTGTCAAGGGGTAAAATCCGCACCATTGTGGGAGTTGTGGGAGACAACACCAGGACCGATGCCGGTTCCTTCGAATGCCTCGAAGGCGTCGAACGGGTTGTTCCCCTCCTGGGACCTTTCAAGCTCGCTAGTCGGGATTTCAAACAGGAGAACACCATATTCTCGATAGACGGATCTCAGATTGGCGACAAGAAGATCATCGTCATGGCAGGACCCTGTGCGGTGGAGAGCAAAACCCAGATGATCGAGACCGCTCTGGCGGTCAAGAAAGCAGGAGCGACCGCGCTGAGAGGTGGTGCCTTTAAGCCAAGGACTTCCCCATACAGTTTCCAGGGCCTGGGCGAAGAAGGGCTTAAGATCCTGGCCATGGCGAGGGATATGGCAGGGTTAGCCGTTGTGACCGAAGTGACGACCCCCGAGCAAGTCCCGTTGGTAGCCCAATACGCGGACGTCCTACAGGTCGGCGCGCGGAACATGCAGAACTTCGCTCTGTTACACGCTGTAGGGGAATCCCACAAGCCGGTGCTCCTCAAACGGGGCCTCATGAGCACCATCGAAGAATTCCTTAATGCTGCTGAGTACATATTGAGCCACAACAATCCGCGGGTGATCCTCTGCGAGCGTGGTATTCGCACCTTCGAGACGTACACGCGCAACACGGTCGACATCAACGCAATCCCTGTGCTGAAATCTCTGAGCCACTTGCCGGTTGTCGTAGACCCAAGCCATGGAACAGGAAAGCGGGAGTACGTGGCAGCAGTGAGCAGGGCAGCCGTTGCGGCGGGCGCCGATGGGCTGATGATAGAAGTACATCCGGAGCCTGAGAAAGCGCTGTCCGATGGAGCACAGAGCTTGCGCCCTCACGAGTTCGAAGAGCTGATGGCCCAGCTCAAGCCGGTGGCGGAGGCTGTAGGGAGGACCATGTGA
This sequence comes from uncultured Syntrophaceae bacterium, assembly GCA_964477215.1. Taxonomy (GTDB): domain Bacteria; phylum Desulfobacterota; class Desulfomonilia; order Desulfomonilales; family Desulfomonilaceae; genus JBFMDN01. The sequence continues at coordinate 12,444 of CAYZET010000033.1, forward strand.
GAGCGATAAGTAAGCAGATTCTCTTAACTTGGTATCGTCCCGGTGTGAGGCAGTGGCGTGAAGCTCGCTGAAGCCAAAGTCACCATTGCCGGCATGGGGCTCATGGGAGGCAGTCTGGGAAAGGCTCTCGTCCAGGCCGGCGCGTGTCGGGAGGTGCGAGGACTTGTGCGGCGAGAGGAGGCTATCGCGCCGATCTTGTCGGCCAAAGCGGCTCATCGGGCGGACATTGAGCCGGACGCCCTTCTGTGTGACTCTGACCTCCTCGTGTTGTCCACACCCGTACGTACCATAGAAGATCAGGCAACCCGATTGTCTCGGTATCTCAAGCATACGGCCGTTCTCACTGACCTCGGGAGCGTCAAGGGGACCATAGTCAAGGCTATGGAGAGGGTCCCCTCGCACGTATTGCCGGTCGGCGGGCATCCGATGTGCGGGAAAGAAGTGTCCGGCCTCGATGCGGCAGATCCGGACCTTTTCCGGGAACGAATCTGGGTGCTGACCCCGCTGAAGAGGACACCGTCCTCGGCCATGAGCCTTGTTCAGGAGCTGATAGAAGCCGTGGGAGCCAGGCGCGTTATCATGGACCCGGAGACTCACGACGCAGTCGTGGCCTGCATAAGTCACTTACCATACCTGCTTGCTACCACGCTCGTGGCGGTCGCGGAAGAAGTGTCCACCAGGGTGCCAAGTGTCTGGACGCTGGCCGCGAGTGGGTTTCGCGACACCTCCCGGGGTGCGGCGAGCGACGTCTCCATGATGACCGACATTCTCGCTGCCAATAAGGATCATATACGGGCCATGCTCGATCTGGCCCAGGACAGGGTCCGATTTCTCAAGGAACTGGTGGAAGCTGGGGATCTCGAAACCATCGAACGAGAGCTGCATCAGGTGAGGACAAGGAGATCGGGGCTTTTCACATAACATGAGCGCGTCACGAAGGAACATTATGGCCGAAACACCCCGTTTGTGTATTCGATCGTCGGGCAGTCTTCGGGGCACAGTGGAGCTTTCCGGAGACAAGTCAATTTCCCACCGGGCATTATTGATCGCTGCCCTTGCAGAGGGGGAGTCACGGGTCGAAAATTGTCTCGTTGCAGGCGTTACCGAGGCGATGATTGACTGCTTGCAGGATCTGGGAATTCAGATCGAGTTGGAGGCGTCCCCGAGCTTGTCCGGCGGTTCGGGGCGCGTAATTGTTCAAGGAAGGGGATTTCGGGGTTTGAGCCGTCCGAATCGACCCTTGGACTGCCGGGGGTCTGCGACCACTATGCGGCTGCTGGCAGGAGTCCTGGCTGCTCAAGCGTTTCCATCCACTCTCGACGGAAACGATCGCCTTCGGGAGCGGCCCATGGGGCGGCTAATAAAACCCCTCATAGCCAAAGGCGCGGTGATAGGCTCCAGGCAGGACAGGGCTCCCCTCAGATTCCAGCCTGGCTCATTACGGCCGTCCTCTCACAGGCTCACGGTTGCAAGCGCACAAGTGAAATCCGCATTGCTCCTGGCAGGCTTGTTATCCCAGGGCCCTACATCGGTTTCGGAGCCTCACACGAGCAGGGACCACACTGAGCGATTGCTCAGGTGGCTCGGGGCAGAAATCGAGCAACGGGTGGAACCTGACGGTCGGCACGTGGTTTATTTGCACGACGGCGTTTCCGTCCTTCCGGCGTTCGATTTAAGATTGCCTGCAGACCCGTCTTCTGCAGCGTTTCTCCTCGTTGCCGGGACTCTCGTGCCCGATTCGCGGATTGAGCTGCCGGGGGTGTGCATCAATCCCGGCCGGGTGGGGCTTGTGGACGTCTTGACGCGTATGGGCGCTTCAGTGCGCGTCGAGCCCTTGAAAGAATCCACGGAGTGGGAACCTGTCGCCGATTTACAAGCTCAGACCGGTGAGCTCAAGGGGATTACCATCGAAGGAGCGCAAGTAACCAGCATGATCGACGAGTTTCCCATCTTCGCGGTAGCTGCAACGCAGGCATCGGGCCTCACCGTCGTGAAAGACGCCGCTGAACTGCGCGTAAAGGAAAGCGACAGGATACAGGCCTTGTGCGAAGAGCTCGGCAAGCTGGGCGCCCGGATCGAGCCGCAAGGGGATGGGTTTGTAGTCCAAGGACCGACTCGACTGAAGGGCAATCTTGTCAATGGCCGCGGCGACCACCGACTGGCAATGAGCTTGGCAATTGCAGGGCTTGTGGCCGAAGGAGAAACCGTGGTGGAGGGTTGGGAGGTGATCGAAGACTCCTTTCCCGGATTTCCGGCTACTCTCCAGAGACTCGGTGCGGACGTATCATGGTAGCAGGAACCACTACGGTGGTGGGCATTCTAGGTTATCCGGTGTCTCACAGCCTCAGTCCGGCCATGCACAATGCGGCCTTTAAGAAGTCAGGTCTCGACTGGGTGTATGTGCCATTCCCGGTGGAGCCCGACGCTCTGGGCGAGGCTCTCTCGGGGTTGCCGGCCTTGGGCGTTCGAGGTGTGAACGTGACGGTTCCGCACAAGGAACGTGTGATGGAGCATCTCCATTCGTTCTCTCCCGAGGCGCAGGCGATAGGGGCGGTGAACACTGTGACCGTCGAGCGCGGGGCGTTGCGAGGTGACAATACTGACTGGCGAGGTTTTCTACGGGACATTCAAGAGCTTGGAATAGATCCCGGGGGGGTGCGTGTGTTGATCCTGGGATCGGGCGGGTCTGCGCGCGCAGTGGGGTACGCCCTTGCCATTTCTGGAGCAAGGCTCATCATGTGTTCTTCCAGAAATAGTGGGAAAGGAGAGGCGTTGGCGCGAGATCTGCGGAGCCTGGCCGCTGGGTGCGAAACCGTCTTTGTCCCTTCCGACCGATGCGCTCGGGTCGGGGAAGAAGTGGACATAGTGATCAACACAACCCCCTTGGGAATGACTCCCACGGTCGAAGCGACCCCGTGGCCTGAGGAGATTCCGTTCCCGCGGTGTAAGCTCGTGTACGATCTTGTTTACGCTCCCGCGCGCACACGATTTCTGGAGCAAGGGAAAGCCGCGGGAGCCACTGCAGCCAATGGCCTTGGCATGCTTGTTTACCAGGCTGCAGAATCCTTCCGCATTTGGACTGGGATGGACGCCCCGGTCGACGTGATGAGGCGAGCGGCCGCTCGACTGGCACCTGCATAGCGTGCGAGAGAATTCGTACGACCAGGCGACTGTAGGTATTGGCAGAATTTCTGTCCGATCGGGAGCGAACTCGGTAGGAGCGAGAATCGATCGAGAAACGAGAAGAGCTTATGTTGCGATTTCTTACCGCCGGTGAATCCCATGGACCCGAATTAACGGTCATTCTGGAAGGACTACCCGCAGGCATACCGATTTCCGCTGCGGACGTGGACGCGGACCTCGCGAGACGGCAGAAGGGGTTCGGGTCCGGCGGTCGTATGGCCATCGAGAAAGACCGCGTAAGGATAACCGGCGGGGTGATGGCCGGATCCACCACGGGTGGCCCCTTGTGTCTGGTCGTGAAGAACGCGGATTTTGAGGCATGGAAGGACCGCGACATTCAGCCGTTCACCATCCCCAGACCCGGTCACGCGGACTTAACCGCGGCCATCAAGTATGGCTATCGGGACCTGAGGCTCGCGCTGGAGCGAGCGTCCGCTCGAGAGACAGCGGCTCGGGTGGCCGTAGGAGCGGTTTGCCGTACATTTCTCCAGCGTTTTCGGGTTTCTATCGGATCTTACGTTACCAGCATCCACAATGTGCATGCTTCCATCAACGGTGACTATCGCGACCTCTTTCAGAGAGCGGAAGAAAGTCCTGTGAGGTGTCCGGACCCCATCGCTTCGGAGAAGATGCTCGCGGAAATCTCCAAAGCTGAGGAGGACAAGGATACGGTTGGTGGCGTCCTCGAATGCGTGGCACTGGGTGTACCCCCTGGTTTGGGCAGTCATGTTCATTGGGATCGGCGTCTTTCCGCGCGACTGTTGGCTGCGGTGGGATCCATCCCGGCCATAAAGGGTGTGGAGCTGGGGACAGCGTTCCACAATGCCGGCCTCTTCGGGAGCGAGGTGCACGATGCAATTGCGATTGCCTCCCCACAGGAAGAGAACACGATCTCGCGCGTAACGAACAGAGCCGGGGGATTGGAAGGCGGCATCACGACCGGTGAGCCTGTAGTCATCCGGGCAGCCATGAAGCCTATCAGCACGATCCTCAAAGGGATGGCCTCTGTAGATCTGGCTACTGGAAAGGAGGCCTACACCCTATACGAGCGAAGCGACATATGCGCTGTTCCTCGGGCGTGCGTAGTCGCGGAGGCAATGGTCGCGTTTGTGCTCGCGGATGCCCTGATGGACAAGCTCGGTGGAGACAGCCTGGAGGAGATGACGCCGAGGTTCGAACGACTTCGGAGATGTACGGTTGACGAGCTTCCCATGGATAATGTCCCCTGGAGGTTTGGATATGAGTGAGGGGAGGCGACCGGCCACGCGGGGTCGACTCACAATACGGTTGGTCAGACCGGGAACTTTTGCAGAAAACGGTACTCGATCATGACGCGTCCAAACAACGTCATTCTCACAGGATTTATGGGGACTGGGAAAACCGCTGTCGGCCGAATCGTTGCTCGGCGCATGGGCTGGCAATTTCTGGACACGGACGAGGAAATCGAGCGCCACGAAGGGATGAGTATTCCAGAGCTGTTCCAGAAGCACGGAGAAGACTATTTCAGGGTGCTGGAGCAGGCATGGTGCAGGAATCTCGGATCCATGCGCGAGGTTGTGGTGGCGACGGGCGGCGGTATGCCTGTAAGCCCTGTTAATCGCAAGATGCTGTTCGCAGCAGGGACTCCGATACACTTGACCTGTTCGCCCGCTGAGATTCGAGCGAGGGTGGGGTCCGCGATATCTAGACCCTTGCTCGACGGGAAGGATGTGGGCCGGACCATCGAGGAGCTTCTTCAGAAAAGGCGCCCTGCCTATTCCGCTGTCCCATTCCATGTCGACACTACCGCACTATCGGAAGACGAGGCAGCGGAGCGCGTAATCGCAATCGTGAAGCATAGCGGTGACACGGTGAACTACACTGCCGTGACGACTTCGGACAGGGGCGGATACCCCTTGTTGCTGGGTCACGGTGCGCTTCACCGAATCGGCGACGTGCTCCGCGACAGGGGCATCACATCTCGCTTGGCAGTGGTGACCGACACTAATGTGGCCCCTTTGTACTTGCACGACGTCATGTCAAGTCTGGAATCGGTCGGATTCGCTCCTTTTGCCTGTACGATAGAGGCGGGCGAGCAGAGCAAGAGTCTGGCCGGGCTGACGGACCTCTACAGTGCCTTCGTGGCTGGCGGACTGGACCGGAGAGGGGCGGTCGTTGCCCTGGGGGGCGGTGTCGTGGGAGACTTGGCCGGTTTCGCGGCTGCCACGTACATGAGGGGGGTCGCTCTCGTACAATGCCCGACCACTCTTCTCGCAATGGTTGACTCCAGCGTTGGCGGCAAGACGGGCATAGACCTTGTGCAAGGCAAGAATCTGGCGGGATCGTTCAAACAGCCACTCGCGGTAGTGGCAGACACGAAGACGCTCCACACACTTCCCCCTTCCGAGACGAGAATGGGCATGGCCGAGCTCATCAAACATGCCGTGATCGGCGACCCCGATGTGTTTCGGCTATTGGAGAGGGGGGTACCTTTGTCTCCCGAGCTTGTGCAGCGCTCGGTTGCGGTCAAAATACGAGTCGTGGAGACAGATCCTTTCGAATCGGGATTGCGGGAAGTGCTCAACCTGGGCCACACCGTGGGCCATGCACTGGAAAAATGCAGTCGGTATGGAATGGCGCACGGTGATGCGGTGGCAGTAGGAATTGTGGCGGCAGCACGCATTTCGGCCCGTATGGGTCTGTGCTCCGAGGACGTGGTGGAGCGAATCGAACGTCTCCTGGGAGCTGTGGGCTTGCCTCTACGGCACAGATTTTCTCCTAAGGACCTGATAGAGGCTATGCTTGCTGACAAGAAGGTCGTGGAAGGTCGCATGCGCTTTGTGCTCATTAGCGACGTGGGTGCAGTTGTACACGGGCGGTCGGTGGATCCTGGGCTTGTGGAGGAAATTCTCGAAAGCATCAGGGAGCGCTAGGTGGTTGTTTTCATAAAACGTTTATGATCTCGCAGTCACAACGGAGCATGAAAGTCCGCGACTCGCGGACCCGTCGACGGCGGCCACGAGCCGCCCGACTCCTGTCTTCGCAGCGCCGGCGTCTCGCCGGAATCGGAGTATTTTCAGGTAAATGCGGTTGCGTAGTTGCTTCAGCTTTGTTCAGGGAAGGGCGGGTTTCAAACCCTCCCTTGCCTGGATACGTCTCTCAGGGAGGTGGTAATTGAAATTCCTTGTAGTTCATGGACCGAATCTGAACCTTCTCGGAAAAAGGGAGCCCGAGGTCTACGGCTTGGCGACCCTGGGCGATATCGACAGGTACCTCCAGGAACAGGCATCCTGCCTTGGAGTAGAAGTTCGCTGCATCCAATCAAACAGTGAGGGGGCACTCATCGACGCGCTTCACGAAGCAATGAAATGGGCTGACGGGGTGATCATCAATCCCGCAGGGTACACCCATACGAGCGTGGCCCTGAGAGACGCGATTGCAGCCGTCGGTCTGCCCACGGTGGAGGTGCACCTGTCCAACATTCATGCACGCGAGGAGTTTCGACATACCTCGATTACCGCGGGCGCGTGCGTGGGCCAGATCTGCGGATTCGGAATCGAATCGTACTATTTGGGGCTCATAGCTCTCACGAAGCTGTCGTCCGCACGCTCGCAGACTTAGTACAGGATTTCATAAACATGGTTGAGTACTTGCGCCAACCCCTTTTAAGGAAGGTTTGAAACCCGCCCCTCCCGCGGCAACGCCCGTTGATCAAGGCCGATTTCCAGATTTCGGGAACGTCTTTTCGACCTGTCGTTCGCCTGACGTAGTGCCGGTCATCCCTGGGATCGGAGTCGCTTCACTGCGTCGGCCACCACCTGGGTCGCGCGAAGTATTTCCTCTTCCGTTGTCATTCGTCCAGTGGTGAATCTCAGGGTTCCCTTGGCCCAATCCACCGGCACACGCATGGCTTCAAGCACATGGGAGATCTCCACGGTTTCCGCATGACAGGCAGCGCCTGCTGACGCGGCAACTTCCAGACCTATCTCCTCCAGTATCCGATTTGCTTCCATCCCTCGGAACGACACGCTCAAAGTGTTGGGTAATCGCTTTTCCCTATGCCCGTTAACTCGGATATCCGTCAAAAGCTCGTTGAGACCTTGCTGGAGCATGTCACGCATAGCTCTCATGTGGCTTCTGTTTTTTTCCAAGTCCTTCGCTGCCAATTCGCAAGCCATTCCCAGTCCAACGATTTCGAGCACATTTTCCGTGCCTGCGCGGCGTCCCATTTCCTGACCTGCACCGAGCATGAACTTGTTGAGCACCGTGCCTTCACGCACATACAAGGCGCCAACCCCTTTGGGAGCGTATAGCTTGTGTCCCGCAACCGACAACAGGTCAACCCCGAGAGTTCCCACATCCGTGGGTATCTTACCCACTGATTGAGCAGCGTCGGTGTGAAAGATTATCTTCCGTTGCCGAGCCAGGACGGAGATCTCTTCAATGGGTTGAATCGTTCCCACTTCATTATTCGCATGCATAATCGTAATGAGGATCGTTTCGGGCCGTAACGCATCTTCCACGTCTCGTACCGAGACGAGACCCTCATCGTCCACGGGAAGGTAGGTCACGTCAAATCCCAGAGGCTGCAGCACCCTGCATACCTCCAGTACGGCGGGGTGCTCTATGGCACATGTAATTATGTGATTTCCTCTCGGTCTCTGCGCTGAGGCTGTGCCGGTAATGGCATGATTATTGGACTCCGTCCCTCCACTGGTGAAAATGATTTCTCCAGGCTTGCATTTCAGGATGGCGGCCACCTGCTCGCGAGCCTTTGAGAGCGCCCGTTTTGCGGCTATGCCGTACCAGTGGTTGCTGGAGGGATTGCCGAAATCCGTCTCTACGTACGGCCGCATAGCCTCGATCACTTCCGGCGCGTGTGGTGTAGTGCCGTTATAGTCAAGATAGATGGGTGGTTTCATGGAACGACTCCCTGTCCTTAGCAGTGATGCTCGGCAGACTTTCTCGCGCACACCTTCCCCGCGGTCAATGGCCAGGCTCGAAACCACCTCTCTCCAAGAAACGAGTCAAAGCGAATGGTGAAGCAACGAGAGCCGATCAGGAGCGGTCAATACATCTTATTTGGAAGGTAGAGGGCAATGTCCGGAAAAGCCAGTATAGCTAAGGTCCCTAAGATCAGGGCGAGCAAGAATGGTAATGACCCAATGAAAATGTCTCCCAGGGAGATCGATCTATCTATTCCGTTCACAACGTACACGTTGATTCCTACGGGAGGAGTGATTACCCCCATCTGAGTCACCAACACGATGATAACACCAAACCAGACCGGATTATATTGAAGGCTCTCCACGAGTGGGAAAAAGATGGGAATCGTGAGCATGATCAGCGCGAGGGCATCGATGAAGCAGCCGCCGATCAGGTACACGACAATAATGACGATCATGATTCCCCACGGAGGCATGTTCAGTCCGGCCACCCACGATGCGAGCTCAAAAGGTATTCTCGTCACAGCGAGAAAGTGACCGAATATTACGGCCCCTGCCACGAGAAGGAGAATCATGCACGATGTTCTCAATGTCTCGAAACACGACTTCACAAATCCTGGCCAAGTCAGCGTCCTTCGGGTCAGGGCGGTTGCGAGCACACCAAAGGCCCCTACTGCTCCAGCTTCTCCTGGAGTGAACCAGCCGGTGAAAAGGCCCCCCATCACAATCGCGAAGATGAAGAGCGTTTCCCCCAGCTTAGTCAAGGACCGGATCTTTTCGGCCCAAGGCACCCATTCTCCTGCGGCCCCTTGGGTGGGTTCGAGCCAAGTATAGAGGGAAATGGCAAGAATGAAGAGAACGGAAATGAAAAGAGCGGGGACAATACCTGCCACAAAGAGTTTGCCGATTGATTGCTCGGTAAGTATTCCATACACAATCAACACGACGCTGGGCGGCATGAGCATCCCTAGACTGCCCCCAGAAGCCACAGAGCCGCCTG
>CAYZET010000034.1:0-6780 GCA_964477215.1 uncultured Syntrophaceae bacterium
GATGCTCTCCACGGGCTTTATCTGAGGATCGTGGCCGAAGGTGCCGTAGTCGTGCTGCTGGCAGCGCTTATGAGCCTGTATATCTCGCATCGAATCAAGAAACCCATCGAAGATTTCAAGGAAGCAGCGGCGCGATTCGCCAGGGGGGACCTGGACTATCGTCTGGAAATCGTGCCTGATTCTCTGGAGCTTGCCAGCCTGGTGGAGTCGATAAACACGATGGCAGCCGAGCTTCGCTCGCGGATGCAGAAGATAGTGGATCAGCGCAAAGAGCTCGAGGCCATACTCGCAGGCATGAAGGAAGCCGTGCTGTTGATCGGTCCGGACGAGCGCATAGTTCGGGTAAACAGAGCGGCAGTGCAGCTCTTTGGGGTCTCCCATACGCCTATGGAGGGGAAAGACATTCTCTACGTAATCCGGAACACTGAATTCAGAGAGTTCGTCCAAAATACCCTGTCAGCGGAGGGATCTCTCGCGTGCGACATCGTAGTGTGGGGCCCGCCTGAGAGGTTTTTTCAGGCATATGGAGCCCGGTTGCGGGACAGCGAAGGGAAGGTCTCCGGCGTGCTTCTCGTGCTCAATGACGTAACGCGGCTGCGAAATCTGGAGCAAGTGCGCAGAGACTTCGTGACCAACGCATCGCACCAGTTGAAGACTCCTTTGACACCTATTAAGGGCTTTTTGGAAAGTCTGGAAGAGGAGTTGGACAGAGATCCGGAAAAGGCGAAACGATTTGTCAAGATCATCGCCAAGAATGTGCAAAGGATGGAATCCCTCGTAGAGGGCATGTTGACGCTGGCCCGAGCCGAAGAAGCGGAAGGGACAGCGTGTCTTGAGTTGCGCGACCATTCGGTCCGGGACATGCTGGATGCTGTTGTCGAAAACTCGATGCCCCAGGCGCAGATCAAGGGAGTCGGTCTCGAAGTTGAGTGCGAGCCGCATCTGTCAGCCATGATGAACGAGACATTGCTTGGTAAGGCTATAGCAAGTCTCCTGGAAAACGCAATACGAGTCAGCAAGAGTGGGTCAATCGTTTCAGTCCACGCATATGGCACGGATTCGGAAGCCTGCATCAAGATTGCCGACCAAGGCAGCGGGATAAGCGAAAAAGACGCCCAGCGGATTTTTGAACGCTTCTATCAGGCACAACCGCGACCTCCAGGAGAGAAGGGTGGGGCAGGATTGGGTCTGTCTGTAGCGAAACATATTGTGATGGCTCATGGAGGGAGGATAGAAGTGGAAAGCATTCGCGGAAAAGGGACGTCCTTCACGGTCCATTTGCCTGCTGGCTCGGCGTGATCTGACCCTGTTGAAAGCCAATCTGCCGGTAGCGAAAAACTCGATCCGGGAAACGGACCGAGCTCCTCCCCAAAGGCCCGATCAGCGTTTGTTCCACGAGGAGGCTGAGACATGACGATTAAGGTGCCACACGACAAGGACGTGATTGCGACCCGTGGAGGGACGAAGATCGTGGCAGTGGGGAGTGGGAAGCTCAGCCCCCTCGTGAAGAAGGTCGAGCCGGACGGAACTGAATCGGAGCCGATGGAGCTGGCGGTTCTCTTGAAGTCGGATCCTCACTGGAATTGGTCGGAAAGCTTCGAGGACGTATTGAGAGCGTACCCGCCGGAGAACCCGTGGGCATGATACCAGGATGCCTTCGGCAAAGGAGCATACGGCCCGGCAAGAGACGTGGGCTCTGAAGGGGAGCAAGTCCCCTGATGAGCCGTGGCAGAAGGCGCAACCGTATTCACGAGATGGCGCACTGAGTCAAGATTTAATAAATACAATTAAGTACTTGGGAAACAGCGCCCTTGTGGGAAGTGCAAGTTCAGAGCCTGTCTCAATAGAAGGCAGGTTTGAATGAATAATACCGGCGAGACGCAGGTGCTGCGGGAGCTGCGAGCCAAGATCCCCGGTGGGGGCGGGTTTCAGAAACTGTCTCAAAACTCGGGAAACAGCAGAAAAAGTGGTACGGTGAGGGAGGATACTGCCCATGGAGCCCTCACCCCACCCTCTCCCAGAGGGAGAGGGCTCTGTCATTCCGGGCGGTTGCAAGTCCCCTCTCCCTTCGGGAGAGGGCTAGGGTGAGGGTGCAAAAAAAGAAGCGTGCCACGATCTTAACATTTGCCGCAATTGCGAGACAGTTTCTTCAAACCGGCCTCGGCTGAATAAGACCCTCGCCGCCATTCTCGCCGCGTGCCGTAATCGGCTCAACCGCGTTGCCGTGAATACCAACCATAGTTCTGAGAACGTGTGCCAGGGCTCCCGACGGCTTACCTTCAGTCAGCGAACGCAGGGAATTGACCAAGCCGGTCACGCGTCAGAAATCGTCCGTACCCGTGCGCGGCGTTTCCGGAAGATGCCAGCTCCTTGCTGGTCCAGTAATCCAGGAGATCCACAATCTCGTTGCGGTTCATTAGCGCTGCGTGATCTCGCGCGGTGTTACCGTTCGCGTCTTTTGTTAGAGTGTCCGCTCCTCGGAGTATGAGCAGAGCGGCGACTTCTCGGTTGCCCGAAGCTGCAGCCATCATCAGAGCGGTCCTGCCGTCCCGACACGCGGCTGCAACATCTGCCCCGGAATCGAGCAGGAGCCTGACCGTTTCAGTGCAGCCACCCAGCGCGGCTTCCATGAGAGGCGTCTTTCCCAGGATGTCCCTCTTATTGGGTGATGCGCCTCGATCGATCAAGGCCTCCACGGTTTGCGCATGTCCGGTTATACAGGCTGCCATCAGCGGCGTGATTCCGTGTCGGCTGGCTGCGTCCACTTCTGCCCCTCGATCCAGCAGCAGCTTCACAAGCTCCCCATGACCAGCAAAAGAGGCCTCCAGCAAAGCAGTCCTACCATCATTGTCCCGTGTGTCCACGCAAGCCCCGTAGTCCAACAGAATCTCGACGATCTCAAGGTGACCGGCGAGACTTGCAAGTGAGAGCGGAGTAGCTCCGAGCATCTTTTCTCGCACGTTGGGGGACACTCCCCGGCGGAGAAGTGTTTTCACATCATGGATAGAACCGGACAACGATGCCTCGATGAGCAGGCATGAATCAGGCGAGCTTGCCTGCGCACCGGCCGAAACACTCGTCGTGCCATCCTCAGTACGGTTTCCGTCAGGTGCCTGGAATATGGTGCTTGCCATGACGACCTCCTTGGTCGGTGATAGTCTTTTCCAATGACACTCTGCCGCGGCAGCACGAGCACGTCGTTAGCGTTCCACGAATTGTTTGTGAGGATCGGACCGCTAGCCTGCGCCTCCCGTCGAGATCGAAGACACTGGGGCCGAATTTCGGCGATGCGCTCCCTTTCTCCCGTCCCTGGTCGATGCCGTTTGTGTCGAAAACTGTCACTATCCTGACAACATCCTAACGAAACAGGTGTTTTTCCTCTTCATGCTGTTGCATCGCGAGCGGAAACAGACTCCTCTCACCTTGCTCAGCTCGATCTCCCTCGTACACAGGAGCGTCATGTCACCAGTATTCGATCCCAAGAAGCGAAAGGCCATCTCGTTTTCCGATCTGGTCTCGCCGGCGGGTCTTCGTGCAGCACTGGAACTTCCTTTTCCAGACAGCAAGACGTTCGTCGATTCCATCCCCTTTAGTGGAGAAGACTGCACCGCTGGCACGGAGACGGAGCTTCAAGTTGCGGTGTCTGGAAGCAGGAGAAACGTCGACCTTCCTCTGGTCATAGAAAATTCCAACTATTTTGAGAACATAGTCAAGAGGGTCGCTGCTGGAGACACGTCTCGCCGTGCAATTACAGAGCTCGAAAGATTCCTCGATGGCAACAAGGAAGAAGTATGGGAAAACAGTTGGGTTAGATTCCCGCGAGATAAACTGACCGCTTTCGCCCGAGAGGTCCTGGATAGCGACCTTCTTGCGAACAAGAAAGATCCGGCCAGCGGTCGCAGGGGCGACTTTGAGAGATTCCTCTGTACCGAGAGCGGTCGGGATACCCTGAGATTACCTGTGAGCTACATGTTGAAACTTGCTGTCGCGAATGTGCTTGGATCGCAGGAGGGCCTTCCCCCGTTGATCGTTCGCACTGGAACCAAGGTTATGAACCGTTTCCTCAACGATAACTCCTCTCCGGAAACCCTCTCCTTTCACGTGGTACCCATGAGGAGGGAGACGAAGTGGGGCCGAGGCGTCGCGAAGGAAACCGCGAAACGATTCCTGCTTACCCAGTTGCTCGTCATGTACGCTAACAAGGGGCTGTCACTGGAGGAAAGCGGCCAACGCGTGGTCGTTTACTTTTCTCCGCATCCTCCTGTCCGCCAGAAAAAGCTGAATGAGTGCATCTCGGATAGCTTCTATCGCGAGCTTTTCATGAGCCCCTGTCTATCGGGGTGGGACAGAGGCCAGGAAAAGCATGCGTACATGTGCCTCTGCCATCAGGTCTTGAGCAGAAGCCAACTCAACGCGGTAGCCAAGCTCAGAGAAGCGGGAATCATCACACGCAACCTCGTGATCCTGCCTAATCTTTCCAACATCAGCCTTGCCAATAACGGCACTCACGTTAGCTTGGGCAGTCGAAAGCTGACTCGTCATCTTAGCCACATAGGCTCCGGGTTCAAAGTGATTCAGGAAAAGTACGTGGGAGACCTAGTGGTCAAGATCTTCGAGCATTTCCTCCCCCTTTTCGTGGGATCGTACAGTGCGGCGCCCTACAGGCTCGACTTCACTGACTTTCATCCCGAGACCGTGCTGGGATTCCTCCCCCATGAAGTGGATTACACGCATCTGCGAATGATGTGGCGTCGATGGAAGAAAAAAGCTCACTTGCGGATTTTGGGCCAACCGGTCACCCCCTTTGGATTGAAGCATCTGGACGATGCATTGCGAATGCTGTTTCGCATAAAGGGCGATTTCATTGGGGATTTTCGTCTCATCGATTACCTGGTGGGTCCGATGAGCACGAGCCGAAGTCCCGCGTGTGACGGGGCTCTCGGCAATGATGCTCGTCTGAAAAAGGATCTCAGCGACCTCGGAGTCTTCGATACATCCATGGCGCTGTATTTGCCGTACAGAATCCGAGAATTCTCAAAGATGGGATTCTCAGGTTTTGAGGGGCGCTACTACAGTCTGTTCGAGAGTCTGGAGCATGACCTTTCCCATGCAGTGAACCTCCAGGCGCTGATTACCACATTGGCTTTCAAATACATTCTCCACGGAACGGTGACTCACTCCCACATCCCGGACGATACCTTCGTAGAGAGCGAGCGAAGGCAGATCTTTTTCGGTTCGGCCATCGGAATTCCGACATTCTATGTTCGGGGCGATACCCCGAACGCATTCATGAGCCGAATACTCGCCCGGACCGCACAGGTGCGCTCCAGCAGGCGTTACCCAGGCTATCGCAGGGTACACAATATTCAATATTGCATGGCATTGCTCCGGACGATCGAGGAGGATGCCGGCGACCTCATAACCGCCATGGGCTATGAAGATACGGTTGCAGACCTTAGGGCGCGACTCGAGGATCCGCGGAGAAATTCCGTGGTTTCGAGGATCACCTTCCGGGTCCTCGAAGACCTCGGATCAAAATCACCGCTCAACGTGCGTGCTGCGGAATTCAATGGGGCTGCCGAACGTTATTACAGAGACTCTCTCAGAATACGTCACCTTGAGGAAGCATTTCGATTCCTCGAAGAGGACCTCCGGGAGTTGCATCAGGTGACAGGCAGCTTGAGAAGCGAATTCCTGGGAGCACTCCGGTACACGATCGGCGAAAGGGTTGCGGTCGAGCTCGCTCGCTCCGTGCGCACCGCAGTCATCTGGGAGACCGTTTCGGAAGAGGAGCTTCGGAAGCTGATCTATCTGGTTCTCATTTCCATCGCGGTAGACACGGTTCGGGCGGAGACATTTCTCGATGGAGGCCACGAAAATGAAAACACTGCGGCACCAATATATCGATCGGAGCACAGGAGCTGTGTGCACAGAATCCCCGCTTTGGGATAAGACGATCAACGCTCTGTACTCGGAAGTGCGCGAACATGCTCCGACGCTTTTCTCAGCCCTCGTGGGGCCGAGAGCCTCTCGGATCCTGGCCATGATGAACTTCGATCTGCCGCTGTCCACCGGGACGCGAAGATTTCTCCAAATTTGCGGAACGGATTTCACCGAATGCCTCGATCCTCCGGCGTCCCTCGACACTGCGCGGAAGGTGTTCCAGCGAAAGATACGATGGTGGGAGTGCCGCCCAATGCCCTTGGACCCGTCCGCGGTTGTAAGCCCTGCGGACTCCCGAGTCATCGTGGGTTCCCTTCGCCAGACCTCCAAGCTTTTCGTGAAGAACAAGTTTTTCGATCTTGGCGAGCTCCTCGGCGCACGGAAGGACGCGTGGATTTCATCGTTTGAAGAGGGAGAATTTGCAGTCTTCCGGCTCACACCGGACAAGTACCACTACAACCACACTCCTGTGGCAGGATTGATCCTGGACGTGTACGAAATCGCCGGTCGCTACCATTCGTGCAATCCGGGGGCAGTGATAGCCATGGCTACTCCGTATTCCAAGAACCGGCGATGGGTGACCATTATCGACACCGACGTCGACGGCGGAACCGGAGTCGGGCTTGTGGCAATGATAGAAGTGGCGGCCCTCATGATCGGAGACGTCATGCAGTGCTACAGCGAGCACCGGTACGACGATCCGACGCCCGTGAGGCCGGGAATGTTTGTGCAGAAAGGGTCCCCGAAGAGCCTCTACCGGCCGGGAAGCAGCACAGACGTGGTGCTCTTTCAAAAGGGCCGGATATCGTTTGCAGAGGACCTCCTTCTGAATCAGTT